>SYEM01000080.1 GCA_005801385.1 Verrucomicrobiales bacterium
AGGCAACTGCGCCTGACGCTGACCAGTACCCACGGCGAGGCTGCCCGAGCCCAAGGCCTTTTGACCAACCTGAGTCTGTTCTTGAGCGGGTTGAAGAATACTGCGGAGCAGTTGGGCCCGGCGGCGTGTTGGGAGCGGATTGGGGCGAGGATACTCCGGCCTTACTTGAGTCCTCGGGCGGCAATACCGGCTCGAAGCGGGTGATTCAGACGCTTCAGGCCCTGAACCGTCGCCAAAACCAGTCCTAAACCGCCGAACACCCCGCCGGAAACGGCGGAGCGTCGACTTCAACTGCCGGATTTAGGTTCAAGCGGCCTCTGCGATACTCAACCCAGCCCGACCCGCGCCGGCTCAGAGTGAGACCGTCGCCAGCCAACCCGCAGAGCCGAACTCGGCCCGAAATGCGGGGACGACCGATTGAGCCAAACCCAGATCTCGGAACAGAGCGAAGGTCGTGGATCCACTCCCCGACATCAGTGTCGCCATGGCCCCGTGGTTCCTGAGGAATTCCTGATGGAGGGCGAGGATCGGGTACTTGCGGAGCACCGGGGCCTCCAGCCCGTTGTAGAAACCGGACACGGCGGCCGGAAGGTCACCACGGCCGAGGGCATCCGCCACCGCTGCCGCCCGACCGGGTCGGCCATCCCGATATTCCGGAAAGTCCGCAAGCTCCCGGAACGCCCACGGCGTAGGGACCCCGAACCCAGGGTGGAACAGGAAAAGTGCCGTCCCGGAGAGGACCCCGAATCGTCCCAGCGGCTGGATGCGCTCCCCCCGGCCCGTGGCGAGGGCGGGATGGGGCTGGAGGAAAAAATTGACGTCCGATCCCAACCCGGCGGCGATTTCGTTGAGCCGGTCCGGAGACAGCGGCGCCCCGAAGACCTCGTTCAGACCCATTAGAGTCACCGCAGCATTGGCGCTTCCGGCCCCGAGGCCGGCCGCCAACGGCAGGCGCTTCTCGAGATGGATGCCGACACCTTCCCGAACATCAGAGGCTTCCACCCAGCGGAGTGCGGCGCGCATCACCAAGTTCGATCCATCGACCGGAAGTTCCGGGTGTGAGCAGGTGAGGCGGATCCCCTCGCCTCCTCGCTCGAACGACAGTTCATCGTGGAGCGGAACCGGGAAGAATAGCGTCTCCAGGTCGTGGAACCCGTCCTGACGCCGTCCAAGGATGTTCAGGACCAGATTGACCTTGCAGGGAGAACTCCGAGTGATGGGCATAAAAAAACGCGCCAACCCCGGGTTGGCGCGCAAAGTGGAATTTTAGGATCAGTCCTCCGTCGGATTGAAGGACGTCGATCCGAGCCCCGACAGGAAGGCACCGCCACCATCCACACCGACATAACGGTCGGTGGAGACACCCAGGTTGCTGGACATCTCAGGAACCACGCTGTCGGGGAAGACGGGCTCGCTAGGCATGATCAAGGGTTCCGACGGGATCGGGAAGGTGGCGATGTCGAACGCCCCTGCCACGGTGCGCTGCACGGTGCGCGTCACTCCATGCACGTAGCCATAGCTGCGGGCAACCACCGGGCCGTCCGCCAGATAGGTCTGCTCGGTCGAGCGGGTGAATTCCCCCATTCGGAGCGGCTCCATGACGTTGGCGATGCCGCGGCCAAGCTTGTGTTCCATGCTGCTGCAGCCGGTGAACACCACCGCCGCACCCGCGACGGCCATAGACAAAACTCGAGAAGAGGAACCCATAAAGGAAGTAACTGTCGGTAACCTAGGAATAAGAAACTCGGTGGCAAGCACGGATTTGTGATTCCCACAGGCCCAAAAACGGCAGGCCTGCGGCCGCGCCCCATGGGACTCGCGGCGCCGCCATCGTCATCGACGGCCGGGTCGGGAACCCGAGTTCCCACCGGACCGCTTCGCCCGGCCCACTGGCATTGCCCCAAGCTTGGGACGATTCGCAATCCCTTCATGGATGATCCGGAGGATCGACCGTCGCTCGGGTCCGGTGAGCGGGAGCCGGGGAGCCCGGACCCACTCCGTTCCAAGACCCACTTCCTGGACCGCCAACTTGATGTACTGGACGAACTTCGGGTGGACATCCAGATGAAGCAGCGGGGTGAACCATCGGTAAAGCTCCCGGGCCTCGTCCCATCGCCCGGCCCGCGTGAGATCCCAGAACCGCTGATTCTCCTTGGGGAAGGCGATCCCCGATCCCGCCACCCAGCCGTCAATACCCAGCACCGCACTCTCCAGAACCAGGTCATCCACACCCGTGAAGAGGGAGAACCGATCCCCACAGACCCTGCGGAGATCCGTCAGGCGACGGGTATTGCCCGAGCTCTCCTTGATCGCGACGAAGTTCGGGCGTTCACCCAACCGCGCCATCAGCTCCGGGGTCAGATCGTGCCCGTAGCTGATGGGATTGTTGTAGATCATGATCGGACACCCGGTGGCGCGGGCAACCGAGTTGAAGTGATGCAGCGACTCCCGGGGGTCGGGCGACCGGTAGACCATGGGCGGCATCAGCATGAAACCGTCCACCCCGATCCGCTCGGCATCGCGAACGAAACGGATCGCCTCACCCACACTGCTTTCGGCGACTCCGCTCAGGACAGGGATCCTGCCGCCGACAGCCTTGACCATGCGCAGCAGAAGCTCCCGCTTCTCGGCGCCATCCAGAGATTGGTTCTCACCCAGGGACCCCAGGAAGACGAGACCCGAGATCCCTGACGCGACGAGCGCGTCCGCATGCAAGGCCGTCGCGTCTGGGTCGACCGCACCGCTGCGCGTCATCTGGGTCGTTATCGCCGGGAACACTCCGGACCATCGTGTCGTGCGTGCCATAGGAAATACCCAGCCAACCTGAATGGAACACTCAGTTTTGCGAGCCTGAATGCAGCTGGCATGACAACTCGAAGAACGGAGGACCCAGGATCGTCTGAATCTGCACGGTTGACTCGGGACGACCGCTTCCCACCCTCTAGGCACTACGATCCCGTGACTCCGAGACTCCATCTCCAGCTCGATGATCGCTCCGGCGTGCCCGTCTATCGGCAGATGATGGATCAGATCAAATACTACGTCGCGGGCGGGACTCTTAGGCCGGGTGACCAGATCCCATCCATCCGGGAACTCGCCGCCGCGCTCACCGTCAATCCGACCACCGTCGTGAAGGCCTATACCGAGCTCGAACGCGAAGGAGTCATCGAGAAGCGACATGGCAAGGGGGCCTTCATCTCGGCAGCGTCGGTCCAGCTGACCCAGGTCGAGCAGGAGACAGCGATCCGACGCTCCGCCAAGCAGCTTGCCGTCGAGGCCTCCCAGCTTCAGGTGCCTTCTCCGAAGGTCATCCATGTCGTCAGCGAAGAGCTTGATGCGCTCGACCCGGCAAGGGAGTGGACCGAGACGCCGGTGAAGTTCACCGCATCGACCCCCAGTTCCGCGGAATGAGGAAGAGCCGATGGCACCGGTGGTCCATCTGTGCTCCGTGTCGAAATCGTTCCGGGGAGGTCCCTCGGTCCTCGACGGCCTGGAACTGAAGGTCCCCCGCGGGGAGGTGTTCGGTCTGATCGGCCGCAATGGCTCGGGAAAGACCACGGCCCTTCGGATCCTCATGGGTCTCCTCCGGGCCGACCGCGGAACCGCCCGGGTCCTCGGACGGGACATGTGGGAGGCAGATCGACACCACCGGCAACGCGTCGCCTATGTCTCGCAGTCCCAGCAGCTGCCAGACTGGCTTCCGATCCAGGAGCTGGCACGCACCTCATCCCTCCTCTACGACGCCTGGAACCAGCCCTTTCTCACCGAGATCCTCCGGCGATGGAATCTCCCAGCCAACCAACCGATCTCGCGGCTCTCCGGCGGGAACCAGCGTCTTGCGGCCATTGCGCTCGCGCTGGCCACACGACCCGAGGTCCTGGTGCTCGATGAGCCCGCGGCCGGCCTTGATCCCATCGCACGGCGGGACCTCAACCAGTGCCTGATCGAGGTCCTTGGAGAAGGAACAGGATGCACCATCGTGCTGTCGACCCACCTGCTTGCGGACCTCGAACGCCTGGCCACCCGGGTCGGCATCATCGAGGAGGGGCGACTGGTCGCCGAGGGGGCTGTCGAGGAATGGCAGAGGACCATGCGTCGCATCCAGATCGTCTTCTCCCAGGAGCATCCACCGCGGGACTTCTCCATCCCGGGGGCCATACGCTCCCAGACCCTCGGCCCCGTGGTCAGTGCCTTGGCACGGATCGAGGACGAGTCCCAGCTGGACGCGATCCGGGCCATGGACGGCGCCCGGCTCTATGTCTTCCCCCTGACCCTCGAGGAACTGTTCGTCGACTGGTTCCAGGGATCCACATCCCTGGGAAACCCGGGTCCTGATCCTGATCGGCATCACGGATGACATGACACTGAGACGCGAAAACAGTCCATGGCTGCCCCGCTCCCGGCAGGAATTCGAGCTGCACCAGAAGGTGGCTCCCACCGGATCCAGAACTCCAGGGACCCGCAGGCATGGATTCACCCGAATTGAGCTGGCGACCCTCGTGGCGCTTGCCGCGGTGCTGGGCACGCTCGTTCTGGCGTTCCTGTCCAACTCACGGATCCATGGCCGTCTCACGACCTGCTCCGACCACCTCCGGCAAGTGGTCCAGGCGGTGAACCACTACGAGCACCAGACCGGCAGACGCCCGAGGGCCTTGTCGAGGGTGATGCCACAGCTGCTCAAGACGGACCCCACCAACCCGTTCCTCTGCCCCGCTGATCCCGCCTGGAGGATGTCCGGGAGGTCGAACCTGTTCTGGGGAAGCCTCGCCAACCCGTCCCAGGAACCGTGGGCCGGACAGGGAGATCTGCGTGAACCGGAATCAGGTTCGTGGGCTGCCGAGTTGGCGGAGGTCAACGAGACCGAGCCGTTCTCCTACCTCCATCCCCTCTCCTGGCGTCGGGAGGCCTGGCGCCGCCTCACGGTCCTCGGTCCGGAAACCGGGATCGCCATCTGCCAGCTCCACGGCGTCCGGGTTCCAAACCCGGCAGCATCCGCGGATTTCCGGCCGTTCCGGCAATACGAAGGCCTCCTCCTCCGCGGAGCCCGGGATGGCTCCGTGGTCCGTCGCAGGGTGTTTCGGGCGGGCTACGCCTCCGAGGCTCCGACCAAGCCCCAGTACCCTTGGGAATTCTATTCCGATGCCCCTCCGCCGCCATTGCGATAGCCCGCGCCAATACGTCTTCCCAACCGCGCGCCAATGACCGAAAAGACCCCTCCAGGCCCGATCGAATCCATCGCGGGATCGCCCCTGCCTGGACAGACGGGCACCGATCGTGGACGGCGGGCGCGGCTCTGGATGGGGCTCCTCTGGGGGGAGTGGTTGGCCCATGCCCGGATGATGCTGATCTTCCTCGCACTCTGGCTGCTCGCCATGTGGGTTCTGCCCCGGTTCACCCATCCGCTCTGGGCATTGGCCTTCGGCGGATTCTTCGCCGTGATCACAGGTCCCGTGTTCGGGGGCAGCGACGTGATGGGGGGGTGCGAGGAATACGCGTTCTCGCAACCAATCACACGCCGACAGCGTTTCGACTCCCGACTCCTCTTCGCCACCGGCTGGCTGGGCCTGTTCACCGTGCTCAACCTCCTGGTGCTCTATCCGAATCTCGCCGACCTGATCCTCAGCTTCTTTGTCTCCACGGGTGTCGCCACGGTGGATGTCCGCCGACCCGAACTCCTCTACGGGACGGTGTTCGCCGTCCCCCTCGCGGCCCTCGCCATCGGCTTCACCGTGGCCTCGCTCGCCACCACGCGCGCCGTCGCCTACACGGCCTGGGTCTGGGCTGCGCTGGGATCACTCACCGGACTCCGGGCTGGACTCTCGCTCGAGGACTTTCTATGGGACCGCCTGAATGGGAGGATCACCATCCCCCTGCTGCTCTTCACGGCTGCCATCACCCTCGGGATCGCACGGAGGCTGTACTCGGAGAAGGAGGCCGGACGGGCGTCGTCGCCTCTGCGACTCCCGCTCAGCGGATGGGCCACCCTCGTGGCCGCGGCGATCGGGGCGCTCGGAGCGGGACTCCTCCTGTCCTGGTTCGTCACCAGCTACTTCCGCAGCTTCTGAGACGGACTCCACCACATCCGCAGGCGTCCGCCGCAAGGCGACGACTTGCCTACTTGAGCGGCTTGATCCGGATGTTCCGGAAGGCGACCTCGCCGTGGTCCCCCTGGAGGAGGATCGGCCCGGGCTGGTCCACATTGTCATCCAGATGCCCCCCGGTGCCCCGGGTGCATTCCACGTTGTCGTGGATGGTCACCCCGTTCAGAACGACCGTGACCCGGTTGCCCACGATCTTGGCCTCGACCGACTGCCATTCTCCCGGTTTGCGGGAGGCCATCATGGAGGCGGGGGCCACGCTGTACAGCGCACCATTGCCGCCCATCTCCGGCTTCTTGCCATGGTCGTCGAAGATCTGGATCTCATGCCGACCGCGCAGATAGAACCCCGAGTTGGCTCCGGGCGGGATCAGGTAGTCGTAGCGCACCACGAAATCACGGTGCTTGGCGTCCGACACCAGATCCGTGCCGTGGCCCGTGATCTTGTTGCCCTGATGCTCGAGGCGGTTGATCAGCATGCCGTTCTCGACAAGCCACGAGGCGTGGCCGTCCGGACGCCGTAGCTTCCATCCATTCAACGTCTTCCCATCGAACAGCGGCTGGAACCCCTCGGACTTCTCGGCGGCACTGAGGGCCACACCGGGCTGATCGGGCTGGGCGCTGCCTGTATCCAACCCCAGTGCCCATCGAATGCCCCCAAGGAGATGCTTCTGATAGGTGGCACTGGTCCAGACGTCCTCACGATGGCCCAGTGACGTGTAAAAGATACGGCCCGTGCCGGCCTGCCGACACCAGGCCACGGGATAGTCACCCGGGAACTTGTGGTTGGGATGCGCATCCAACCCAAGCAGCCCGTGGACCTTGTTCCGGTTGAAGCTCTTGAAGATGTAGATCTCGTCGAAGACGTCGTAGGTCGGTCCAAGGTCCCGGGTGGCGGGGTGCTTCGGATCCTGGTTGATCGCCTGGATCCCCACCTGGGCGTCATGCGTCAGGAACTCACCGCCCAGCATCTCGATGAACCCGGGGAAGCCATGGAACGTGTCGGAGCAGGAGTGCATCCCGATGAAGCCATGCCCAGCCTCAAGCCACTTGAGGAACCCGGCACGATCCGGGATCGCGAGGTCCCCTGTGGTATTGGCGAAGATCACCCCATCCACCGCGTTCAACCGGTCGAGGGTCAACTTCTCGCGCACCTCGGCATCGTCCTGCCCGTTGGGACCGCCACGGACAACGTCCACGACCGTGAAGGCACCACTGGTCTTCCCGAGGGTGGTCACCACGTTCTCAGCCGTGGGAATGGAGCTGTGACGAAAACCTTTGGTCGCCGTCACGAGGATCACCTTTTTGGGAGCGGCCTCGGCGGTGGACAGAAGGGCGGCAGCGACGAGTGCGACAACAATTCGGGGAAGCATGGAAGTAGCGTGAATCGGCTCGTTGTTGAAGTCGAGCCCATCCCGGGCTCACTCCTGCAGGAGACTCAGAAGTCGACGTGCCTCAGGAAGCAGGAAATGAAAATCGGTGAAGGGCTCGAACCCGATGTCCTGCCATCGCACCCGACCCTCGGCATCCACCAGGAACACCCCATGCAACGCCGTGCCCTCGAAGTCATCGAAGGTATGCCATTGCCTGAACGACGCCAGCGTCGGATCCGACGCCAGCGGGAATGCAACCTTTCCATCCTTCCCCGCCTTCTCACGGGTCCTCCCAAGCCCCTCCACCGTCTCGGTGCTGATGGCGAGGAGATCAATCCCGGCCTTCCGGAACGCCTCGGTCCAAGGAGCCAACAACCGCAGTTGCTCCACACAATGGACACAGCCACCGCCCAGGTAGAAGACCAGCAGGACCGGACGTCCCTTGAAGGTCTCCAACCCGATGGGCTTGCCATCGGCACCCGTGACCGCCAGGGGCGGGGCCGGCTGCGGGTTCCAGCGGAAGGAACCCAGGGTGTCGAAGGCCGGACGAATCCCGGAATCCACCGGATAGCTCGGTGCCGGACGCCAGTCCGACCCCAACCCCGCTGCGGCGATCACCTGGCCCAGCCGCTTCACGATGGGGAGCTGGGGATCCATCCAGGCACTGAGCCCGCGCAGGGTTGCAAAGTTCGTGAGCGCCTCCTGCTTTTGGCCCGCCTTCCACTGGAGCTCAGTCAGCACCGCCAACGGATGCACCTGGTTTGTCCCACCCTCCACCGCTTCCCGGGCGAGCTTCAGGGCCTGATTGGTGTTGCCGATCTGGAACCACATCCCCGCCAGGCGTTCCTTCGAGACCGTTTTGAGGGCCTCCAGCCGCTTCGGAAGGTCGTTGGTCTCCCCGGCGTGCAGGTCCACGCCCACCCGGAGTTCCTCGATGAAGTTCTCCAACGTCTCGAGGGGTTCGCTCGTCCGCTTTACGGCCTCAGCCATGGCGGCGTCGATCTCACCGCGTCCCTTCTTGTCGGCCTTCGCCTTGGCCTCGGCGGCGTCGACATGCGCCTGCCGTTCCTCACGCAACAGGGCGATGGCCGACTCGATGGCTTGGATCTGTTCCTTCGCGCCATCCGGGTTCCCCTTGCCCAGATGGGCCAGCCCGAGCAGTCGCGCGCGCCGACCCTGTTCCTCGGCCAGGACCGTCGGCTCCAGATAGGGCGTCCCGCCCAGACGCAGGGTCTCGTCCCACAGCTCCCATCGCAGAAGCGTCTCCATCAGACGCCGTCGTCCATGCGAGGCCGTGCCGCGCTTCTCGTACGCGATCCCATTCGTCTGCTTGTCGAGGGTGTTGAAGGCCGGATGCCGTGGCATCTCGATCATGTTCGCAGCGAGTTCCACGGCCCGTCCCGCCTGACCAAGGTAGTTGTAGGTCTGGACCAACCACTCGCTGTTGTGCGCGTAGTTGTGGATCTGGTCAGGAACCATCCGGTCGGCCATCAACTGGCTGTTGTCCACACGCACGGACGCCTCCTGCTGCCAGGCCATGTCCGGGTAGCGCTTGAGCTTGTTGAAGGTGTGACCCGCCATGTGCCACTGGTGGGCGACTCCCGGGGAACTCTGTCCGGATTTCGAGGCCGACGGCACTGCGCGGATGGCGGATTCATCCTTCTCCCCATCCCAGAGATGGATTCGGTAGTGATGGGCCGGGTGCATCGGCTGTTGGGCAAAGACCTCCTTGAGCAAGGATTCCACAGCCTGAGCGCTGCCGATCGGCCACCCCTTATAGCCACTGTCCCAAAGGTGGAACACGAGGAAGGCCTTCGCCTCCACGTCGTCAGGAAACTCGTAGATGATGTTCTCGAGGGCCCGGGTGTACTCGCGGCGGCGATCCTTCTCGTCACGCTTCGGGTCCTTGTGGAACTCGGTGAGGGCCTCGATCCAGAGCTTCTCGTGACGGCTGACCGGACCCTTGCGTCGATCCGCCTCCTGGATGAATCCCGCAGCCCGGGTCGGATTGCTGACGTTGGCCATGGCCATGCCCCAGTAGGCCATCGCACAGTTCGTATCCCGGGAGGCCGATTCCCGGAACGATCGCTCCGCCTCCAGGTACCAAAAGCCGTGCAGTTGCCCGACACCCTGGAGGAAAAAGGCCCGTGCCAGATCGTTGGTCGTGGTGATCTGGAACCGGATCTCCGGCATCCCGGCCATGAGACGGGCGCGACGACGCGGGCCCTCGTTAAAGACCTGCCCGTGCATCGAGTGCCCCGGGTTGAAGGTCTTGGCGTCGTCCGGGGTCGGAGCGGACCCCTCGGCGGCACGACCTCCACTTGGAATCAGTCCGCAGAGGATTACGAGGGCCAGCACCCATGCCGATGCAGACCGCATCACGGTGATGTCGAGATGGGTTGCGATGCGGGACACGTGAAAATTCATGCGAGGCTTGGGTGGAGCATCCGAATCTGGGACAGCGGCGGAACGACGGCTCCTTCTACTTCTTGAACGCCTCGATCTGTTGGATGAGGCCTTGTTCGTTGAACTTGATGACATCGATGACGTCGAGCCGCTCGGAACCGTTGACGAGGATCACAATCTCGACCGCGAAGGCGCGGTCGGAATTCGAGAACGTGTGGACCGGTGTTGCAGTGATGGTCTGAACGCTTTTGAAGATTCCACGATTGGCCTCACAGACGGCGGCCTTCCCATGCGCGGAGATGTTCCAGTCCACAAGAGACACCTCCTCGGCAAACATCGAAGTCAGCGTGTCGAGGTCCTTGTTCGAGAACGCGTGAAAGTAACGGGACAGTGTTTCTCTGGGATTCATGGTGGCCCCAGAATCCACGGGCGCGTGCACGGGGTCGATCCGTTTCAAGGCAGGTTCTCCACCCGATAGAACCGCTGCTCCGTCCCGGGCTGGGTGTCCGTCCACTCTGTCAGCTCACCCGCCGAACGGATTCCCGTCGCTCGGAGCTCCCAGGTGGCCCCGTCAAGCCGAGCCCGACTCCACACCCGATAGGTCTGCCCAATCCCGCTCTCCCAGGTGATCACCGCCCGATCCATCCAACGCTTCACGGACACGATTCGATAGTTCACCGACGCTTTGTCGGTCGGGTCCGACCCCATGCGTTCCTCCCGGGCATTGCTGAACCCATCGAGATCCGGATCGGATCCGGGCGACGCTTCCTTCCGGGTGAACGGGCTGAAGTACCGGCGCTGGAACAGGTCATCCAGGCCGTCAAAATTGAAGTCGAGGACCGGTGGTACGATCTCGATGAATCCGTTCGCCCAGGCTGTGTGGCCGTTGACGGTGAGGAACAGGCTCCGCACCCCAGGTTGGGCGTCGGGAGCGACCGAGACGGGTACCTGTACGCGCGTGAGCTTGCGCAACGAACCCGGCTTGAACTCGGTCGGCCCAAACGTGATGCCCACACCCGTGATCCGCAGCTGACCCTCCGTCGCCGCCAGATTCGGCACGTAGACCGCCACCGAGGCATTGGTCTGGCCGGGCGTGAGTTGGAGCGTGTCATCCCCGCTGCTGAAGCCGGTGGGATCCAGATACCGCCGCGTCTCCGTGATCCGGAAGGGCTGCACGCCTGCGGTGACGGCGAGGGCACGGGAAGTGGCCTGACCCGACGTCACGACGACCCCATCCACCGTGAGCGGCAGGAATTCCGGCGCGACCCCGGCAAACTCCATGGCGCTCGTGACATCCAGATCCTCGCCGCGAACCAGGTAGGCGTCGCGACCAAGGTTGCCGGGATCCAGCGGCGTGACCCGAATCCGATACGTCCCCGGGGCCAATCCCCCCACCTCATAGGACCCACCCGTGCGACTCACCGCTGACCCGAGCAGACGCCCATAGGAGTCCTCCACCACCACCACCGCCCCCTTCACGCCGACACCACCGGAGGTCACGGTGCCGACCAGACGCCCCGTGCCACCACTGGCTCGGCCATAGACGGAGCGGATGCCGGTGAGTTCGTCAGACGACAAACCAGCGCTCGACCCGACACCGTCGGCGATATGCCAGAACATCGTGGATCCCCCAACCGCGGCATGGTTGAGGCCCAGCAGGTGCCCGATCTCATGCAGGGCGACCGTCTCGACGTGGTTTACGGCCGAGCGGCTCGGGTTGAACTCGGTGATCCACTGGAGATCCCGGTTCAGGACTATGTCCGCCTCGGCAATGATCTCATCTGCGGTGCTGCCCGACAGCACCGTCAGTCCGGCCACGCCCGACGGAAAGAAGAGCGATCCCCCGTTCAGCGTCCGATTCGACGGCAGCCAGACCACCATGTTGATCCCGTCGAGACTATTGACGTCCTGAACCCCGCTGACCGGCGAGGCCTCCTCGAATGTGTACCGGATGCCGGGAACCGACTGCCAAATCGTGAACGCATCGCGGATCGCATTGAGTTCCCGCTCCCGGTTTGCCACGGACCACCCCTCGGTTGAGAGGTGATACCGGATCGCGAGGGTCTGGGGATTCTGGTCCGGGAACAGGTTCGCGTCGTAGAAGTCGAGATTCCAACGGAGTGGCTTGCCATTCGGCCCGCGCTGATAGACGGCCGCTGGGACCAGCATCTGCGCCAGCAGGACCACGAGCATCGCGAGGAGGATCCGACTCATTCCGCACCTCCCGATTGAACCTTGGGGCAGACTGCCTCGCGCAGGGTCTGAAGACATATGGGTTTCGCACCACCGTCCCCGAGGATGCCATTGCCAACCCGAACGCCCTCGTTGTCGCGGGTCACGGAGAACTTCCCTTGGCTCAACGGAGCCACCACCCAATCCCCTGCCGGAGTCCTCACAAGAAAGAGAACCACCTCTTCACCGGGCCTGAACTCCGGCTCGCCAACGACGCGCACCCAACGTTCACCAAGGAACCCGCTGGCCTGGACCACGGTCACTCGGGGTTCCGCAGGACCTTTCCAGGTGTCGTCCACCGCTACCTCAACCCGGGTCCGGAGGCGTCCGTCACCACCCTTTACCGTTTCGATGGACTCGATACGGCCATGGACCACGCGCTCAGCCCTCTCCGTGATGGACCGAAGACTGAAGGAGGGCATCTGCGTCGCCTCGAGCGGGGAGAACCCCAGGAGGATCGACAGCACCACAGCGACCCCGGTCACCGCAACTCGGGACACCACATCCAACCCCGTCTGGGGAATCGTCCATTGCGGGAAAGCATCGAAGCTGGGGCGGCTGTTCATGTCTGGATCCTGGATCACTCGGGGATCCCGGCCCCGGGAGAAGCCAAGGTGGATCCGCATCCAAGCTCGTGAATGCGTCCGTCCTTCAATTCCAAGACCCGGTCGACCTGCTCCAACGTAGCGACGCGGTGGGCCACGATCAACACGGTGCGCCCACGACACAGATCCAGGAGTCCCTTCAGCACCTCCTGCTCGCTGGCGACGTCGAGTGCGCTGGTGGGCTCGTCGAGCAGCAGGACCGGGGCGTCCTTGAG
>SYEM01000081.1 GCA_005801385.1 Verrucomicrobiales bacterium
CTGCGGCAAGAGCACCCTGCTGCGGCATCTGATCGGGATGATCCGTCCGGCCAAGGGGGAGATCCTCTATGAGGGACAGAGCTTCTGGTCGATGGAGGACGACCGTCGGCAGCAGCGGCTTCGCCGGTTCGGGGTGCTGTTCCAGGGCGGGGCGCTGTGGAGCTCGATGACCCTCCTCGAAAACGTGAGCCTGCCGCTGGGCGAGTACACGGACCTGTCGGCGGCCGACATCCGGGAGGTGGCGCGGCTCAAGCTGGCGCTGGTGGGACTGAAGGGGTTCGAGGATTTCTACCCCTCGGAGATCTCGGGCGGCATGTGCAAGCGGGCCGGACTGGCGCGGGCCATGGCGCTCGACCCGGAGATCCTGTTCTTCGACGAGCCCTCGGCCGGGCTGGATCCGATCAGCTCCCGCAACCTGGACGATCTCATCCTTGAACTCCGGGACAGTCTGGGGGCCACCATCGTCGTGGTGACCCACGAGCTGGCCAGCATCTTCGCCATCGCCGACGACTCGATCTTCCTGGATCCGGAGACCCGGACGATGCAGGCGCGGGGCAATCCCCGTGAGCTGCTGCATTCCGACAACCCCAAGGTCCGGACGTTCCTCAGCCGCGGCAACCCGTCCGGGATCCCGGCGTCCCACTGACCGAAGGCGCATCCACCCATGAGCACCAAAGCCAACCCCACCCTGATCGGCCTGTTCGTCGTCTCCGGCCTCGCCCTCGCGGTGGTGGCGATCGTCACCTTCGGATCCGGCCGGCTCTTCTCCGACAAGACCGAGTTCATCCTCTACTTCAACGACTCCATGAAGGGCCTGAATCCCGGGGCTCCGGTGAAGTGGCAGGGGGTGACCATCGGTTCCGTGAAGGAGGTCATGATCCTCCACAACCAGGCGACCAACGACTTCGCCAACCCGGTGCTCATCGAGATCGACGAGGACATCCTTGAGCAGAAGGCCGACGGCCGATTGGATCTGACCGATCCCGTATTCCTGAAGGCCAGCATCGAGAACGGCCTCCGGGGGAAGCTCGATTCCGACAGCCTGGTGACGGGAGTCCTCCATGTGGAGCTGGACATGGTCGCCAAGGCGCCGTCTCCGATCTTCCACCAGCTTCACAAGGAATACCCGGAAATCCCGACCCAGCCGTCGACCATCCAGGAGCTCCTCGGCAACCTCGGCAGCGTCGACTTCAAGGGGATCTCGGAGAAGGTCAGCGTCCTGTTGTCGCATGTGGACAAGGGACTTTCCGAGCTGGACGTCAAGGGCATCAATGCGGGGCTGACCAACCTGCTGCTGTCGGCTAACCGGGCGGTGGGCTCGCCGGAGCTGACGAACTCCTTCACGGAGCTCCGCCAGCTGCTGGCGGAGGGACGGACCCTGGTGAAGCGTCTTGATGGACGGGTCGACCCGTTGGCGGACGAGACCGAGAAGCTGATGACCCAGGCCCAGAAGACGCTCGACAAGCTGTCCGGCGGCCTGGAGCAGGTGTCGGCGCTGATCCGTCCCAACGCCCCATTCCGGACCGACGTGACGGCGGCGCTCGAACAGCTGGCGGCCGCCGCCCGGGCCATCGGAGAGCTCGCGGACTTCCTCCGGCTGAATCCCAACGCCCTCCTCACCGGCCGCAAGCCGCCTGCCGACACCCCATGAACGCCTTCCTCCGCCGTCCCCTCGCCCCCTCCCTCATCCTGGTAGCGCTCGTCGCCTCCGGCTGCCTCATGGGACGCAACACGGTGACACCCCGCCAGTTCGTCCTGTCCCCGATCGCCACCCCGCCCACGACCGGGGCCTTTGCGAAACCGCCCGGCATCGGGGTGGGCCTCGTCCGGGTCCCGGGATACCTCCAGCGCGCCTCGATGGCGGTCCGCAAGGACAACAACGAGATCGTCTACCTCGATGCCGCCGTCTGGGCCGAACGTCTCGATTCCCTCATCCAGCGCAGCCTTGCCGAGAACCTGTCCACGTTGGTCCCCACCGACAGCATCCGGCTGTCGTCCTGGCTCAAGGACGAGGTGCACCGGGCGGTGTTCGTGACGATCGAGCGGCTCGACGTAACCCCGGAAGGGCAGGGGAACCTGGTCGCCTGGTGGCGGGTCACGTCGTCGGAAGGCTCCAAGACCTACAAGGACGGGGAGATCCGGATTACCCAGAAGCCCGTGTCGACTGGAGTGCATCCTGAGGGAGTGGCCGACACCGTCAGCCAGTTGGTCGCCCAGATGTCCCAGGTGCTCGCCCAGGCTGTCCGGGAGACGGCGAACCAGGACTGAGGGCTGAGGACTGAGGACGGTGGAAGGCCATGAGGCGTGGCTTCCTGGGTGGGTGGGTGATGCAGTGCCCTGCATCACTGGGTGCACCGGGTGCACCCACGAGAGGCTCAACCTGTTGTGATCTCTTGGAAGGACCTGGATGGTCCGTGAAGAGCTGGCCCTGGGGTGAGGTGGGTGCTGTCGCACCCAGTGCCATTGAGCACAACGGCACCCACCGGCCCCGGGCTGGGTGCCCACGGCGGACCGTGCGTGCCGCGCCGCCTGGAAGCTTGGGAAAACCCGTTGACAACCCGGTGGTCGATCAC
>SYEM01000008.1 GCA_005801385.1 Verrucomicrobiales bacterium
CCGAAACTCCCGCACCAGCACCTCGATCTCGGCAGGCGTCCGCCGCCGGTGCCGCCCCCGATCACTCGCAATGGATCTCATCCACCACGCTTACCAGAACCGACGGCAGGCCGAATACCATGGGGTTCGGCGTACGCTTACCATTAAAACAACCGGGTCACACACGATTGATCGGGAGGAAATTCCGGAGGATCCACGGGTGTATCCATCATGGGGTACACGGGGCCACCAACAAGCGGGTGCACCTCCCAAACCAGCTTCCCACCCTTCCTTTGATGCAGGCTCCTACATCAACCACCCTTCAGAAGGCTGAGTCGTATCGGCCGTGGACGTCAGTCGAAACGCCACCCACCCCGACATCACTTCACCTGGAGCGTCTCGAGCAGCTTCTTCCGGTCGTCTGCGGAAAGTTTTTCCAACTGCCCCTTCAGCCCGGCGAGATCCAAGGCCACCGGGGCTGGCGCAGCGGCTCCACCCTTGAGCGGGACCTGCAGCAGTTCGGCTTCGGTCCAGGCGTCGGAGCGATCCTTGGTGGCTTCCGATACCGCCTTGACCTCTTCCACCGTGACGAAACTGGCCTTGTTGCCCCAGGAATTTCGGATGTAGCTGAGCACTGCCGCGATCTCCTCGTCGGTCAATCCGGACGGATTCTCGGCAGTCTTGCGCCACGGATTCATTGCGTTGCCCTGCCAGACCTGTCCATTGACCTTCACGGGGCCATTCAACCCGTGCAGGACGATCCGGATGATGCGATTGGCACCCTCCGCCTGAACCCAGTCGGAGCCCGCGAGCGGGGGGATGTTCAGGGCGGGATTGCCCGTTCCGTCGGCCAGGTGGCAGGCAGCGCAGTTGACGTAAAGCTGTCCGCCAACCCGGAGAGTCTTCTGCTCAGGCGTCTCAGCGGGTGCAGCGACCGTCGCCTTGCCCCGGGGAAACTCGCTGTATTCGGTGGCCTCGAAGCGGCCGCTGAAATTGGCCAGGTAGTAGCCTCCCCAGAAGAGCAGCCCACCGGTCAACGCCACCAACCAGAGGTTCAAGGGCTCAAATCCCTCCTTCGGCTCGGGTTTCTCCCTCAGCAGCGCAGCGTGAAGCTCGGTCACATCATGCTGCTCGCCCAGATCCGGATTCACACCGGGGTTTCGCGGCTGATGGGATGGGGTGGGGTCAGGCATGGGCATCGGGCCAGTGCTCATTCGGACTTCGGCAGGGGTGCCTCAGGGAGTTCGACCGAACTCTTGAGGCTGCGGAGGTACTCCACCAAC
Source organism: Verrucomicrobiales bacterium (assembly GCA_005801385.1). GTDB lineage: Bacteria > Verrucomicrobiota > Verrucomicrobiia > Limisphaerales > UBA9464 > UBA9464. The sequence continues at coordinate 1,263 of SYEM01000008.1, forward strand.
TGCCTGGCCTCGGGCTTGGGCAGAACTTCGTATCCAGACCTGGGGGCGAATTCTCCACCCAACTTCACGGCGTTCGTTGAAGGTCCATGAGGTCCAATGGGCCGGAGCTCGAACAGGAACGCATAGGGCGGCATCACGCTGCCCTTGGACGTGGTCTGCGGATTATACAGGTGACTGTAATGCCATTCGTAGCTGGGTTGACGCTCCCCGATGTTGGTGAGGTCGGGGCCGGTCCGGGAGGACCCCAGGAAAACCGGGCGGTCGTAGATGTAGTCGCGGGCGACCGAACCCCGCTTGCCCCACCCGCGTTCGATATCGGACCCAAAGCCCTCACGACGGACCTGCTGGGTGTGGCAGTAGTTGCAACCCAGCGAGCGGTAATGCTCACGACCCTGGGCCGCCCCACCCGGAAGGGGTTTCGGGAACACCACGCTGGTGTTCGTGTTGAGATCCGGCTGCAGCGAGCCGAGCTGCTTCACGGGCATGACCACCAGGCCCAGCCACGATGCGGAGAGGGTGAACAGGATGCCGAGGAAAAGGAGCGGTCCGTAGTTCATGGCGTCATTTGCCGACCGGCGCGGTCTCGGTGCGGACTCCGGCGAGGATCATCGGTTCGGGCTCCCGATACGGACCAAAGGTGCGGACGAGCATCCAGGTGATGTTCGCGAAGAACGCGACGTGACCCAACGTGAGCAGGAGACCCGAGACGGTCCGGATCTTGAGATACGGGAGGGTCACCTTGACGACCTCCAGAAACGGAATCTTCGGATCCAGCATCGCCTTGCCCTGGAGCCAGCCACCCCAGCTGAGCGGGACGACGTAGAGCAGGATGCCGATGACGGTGGTCCAGAAATGGAGGGAGATGAGCCCGTCGCTCGGCCATTCCCGACGGGTGATGCGGGGGAGGATGTAGTACATCGCCCCGAACATGGTCATCGTGAAGAAGGCGTACATGCCCCAGTGGGCATGGGCCACGGTGTGATGGGTGAAGTGAGCCGTCTCGCTGAACCAACGCACGGAGCTGAGGACACCTTGGAGACTCGAGACTGTGTAAGCGATGGCCCCGAAGACAATGAACCGGAGCGTGGGGCTGTGTTTCAGCTTCCCGAAGTGGCCCACCATCGTGAAGTGGTGGTTGATTGCGGTCGCAACCACAGGGATGACCATCATCACCGAGGCCACGATCGAGATCGTGATCATCCAGGCCGGGAAAGGTCCGCCAACAAGGTGATGGAACCCGTTCCAGTTGTAGAACAACGCGAGGGTCCAGAATCCAAGGACGCTCAGGTAATAGCTGTGGATGGGGCGTCCGATGACCTTCGGCAGGAAGTAATAGATCGAGGCCAGTCCAACCGGGGTGAACCAGAGGCCCAAAACATTGTGGGCAAACCACCAGTTGACCGCCGCCTGCACCGCTCCCCGGGCCGGATCCATGATTAGGAGCAGCTGTGCGGTGGAGTACAACCAGGGGAACCACAGCACCGCGGCGAGGATGTACCACTGCGAGACGTAGAGATGCCTCTCCCGACGGAATCGGAAAATCACAATCGTCCACACCGCGATCAAGGCGAACGCCAAGAACAGGATCGGTGTGCAGTACTTCGGAAGCTCGAGATACTCAATCCCGGTGGTGTCGCCCGCGAGGATGCCCACAATCCCGATGGTGAGACCGAAATTCCAGAGAAGAGCGGCTACGTTGATGACCGGTTGAGCCATCAGGGGAACCCGGCAGAGCCGACACATCAGCCAGAGGATGACGCCCACGGAGATCTCGGCCGAGAAGCCGTAGATGACGGCGTTGAGATGGGCGGTCCGGACGCGTCCGAAGGTCAGCCAGGCGAAATCACCGAGGAAATCGGGCGAGTGCAGCTTGTAGCTGGCGA
>SYEM01000009.1 GCA_005801385.1 Verrucomicrobiales bacterium
CCTGGTGAGCGAGATGGCCGGATCCACCGGCTACGTGCTGCCCCTGATGGCCGCCTGCATCGGCGCGGAATGCGTGGCGGTGAGCCTCGGATCCGAACCCGTGTACGACAGCCTGCGACGTCGTCTCCCGGGTCGGATCTCCTAGACGACCCCGTCGACGAACCACCGGATCACCAGCGTCCACCCCGGACAGCGGATCCAACTCCCACGACCAGGGCAACGACGCCCACACCGACGGCGGTCCAATGACGCTGCACGGCGTTGAGGGCCAGGAGCCAGAGCATCAGGCCAGTCCAGACGGCCAGCGGATGCCAGTCGGTCGGCTGCTTGATCCCCTGCTTGTTCAGGAACCAAGGGGTGGTGAATGCGTAGACCACCAGCGTGGTCAGGACCCAGCCGAGCATGGAGGCCCAGGGGCACTCGTACCAGGTCCAGGTCCCGGGCCGATTCTCCCGTCGCCACCACCCCGCACCGCCGCCTGCGGCCTCATGGGACATCGCGAGGGCGAGGGCGAGGAGCGTGGCCACGGCCATGACCCAGATCCCGTAGTACTGCAGCTTGCGCCAGGGCCGTACCGCGAGCCGGGCCACCCCACGGCAGGAGATCGCCATCGCAAGCCATAGCAGCGGCTGGTACCAGCCCAGGCCGCAGGCGACCGGGCCATGCCGTTCGCCGAGGGTCCGCTGGCCGAACGGGATCTGGGTTGTCCCGTTGAGCAGCTCGATGGCGACGGCGATGCCTCCGCCGATGCAGCCGATCGAAACCACATTCTGGACCGGAAGACGACGCGACAGACCGACCGCCAGTGTCGCAGCCGCGAAACCCCAGACGCCCGGGCTCAGCCAAGCCCACGCCTCCGGCCACTCGAGGCGGAGCCAGACACGGACGATCTCCGCGCTGACCACCAGCAGGAACAGCCCGAACACCGGCTTGTGCATCAGGGCAGGAATCGGGTTCACCCAGGAGGTCGCCGGCTGGATCGGGTCGGCAGCGGACACGGGGGGAACCATGGTCGAGTGGTTTGAAATCGGAAAGATCACACCGTCACCGAAGGAAGGGGGATGCAAAGGGACGGGAATTCCCCTACGCTCCGTCCATGAAATCGGCCTACGAACTGGCGATGGAACGCCTCGGGGGGGGCAAGCCATCCAAGTCCCTCACCCCCGACCAGAAGGCGCGGCTGGCGGAACTCGACTCCGTGTACCGCGCCCGGATCGCCCAGGAGGATCTGTCTTGCCAGGAGGAGGTCGCGCGATTCCGGGAGGCGGGCGACGCCGGCGCGATCGAGGAACGTCAGACCCTCTTCCGGGAGCAGCGCCGCCGGCTCGAGCAGGAACTCGAGGAGAAGAAGGAACGAATCCGCGGGGAATAGGCGGTTGAATTGCCACCGTTCGACGGATTCACTGAGCCCAATCTGAACACCCGATGATCCGTCTTCTCCTCGGCAGCCTCATTGCGGCGATCGTCCTCTTCGGGTTCGGTGCGGCGTTCTGGACCTGTCCCATCCCCTACGCCTACGTCGAGAAGCCCAGCTCAAGCAACGAGGCCCTCGGTTCGGCCCTCCGCGAGCATCTGCCGAACGATGGCATCTACCTCGTCCCGGGACTCCAGACCGACCCTGCGGTGGCCCAGGACAAGGCCCACGCGGGCCCCGTGGCGACGATTCACTACCGTCGGGACGGCATCGCGCCGCGCTCGATGGAATCCCTCGGTGTCGGATTCCTCCACGGCTGGGTCACCACCTTCCTCCTCGGTGTGCTCCTCCAGGTGGCGCGTCCGCCACGATTTGGGCAGCGGGTGACGTTGGTCACGATCGCCGGCCTGGCCCTCACGAACTACATCATCATCGGCAATGGACTCTATTGGTTCCAGCCGTGGCCCTGGCTGGTGCTCAATGCCGCCTACACCGCCTCGGCGATGCTTGTGACCGGGTTGATCCTCGGGGCCGTGATCGTCCCGCCCGTTGAAGACCCCAAGGACGCCGGACAGGACTAGACCCCTCGACCGGTCTCCGACGTCAGAGCGTCCGGACCGACGGGATCCCGCCTGAAGTTCATGCAGCAGTCCCGCCTCTCCATTCCAGGAATTCGCATCCCGACACGCCCTCGCCAAACGGCGACCATGCCACCACGGATCGGGGTGTCCCTGCTGGTCGTCCTGTTCCTCGGCCTGGTGCTGACCATCCAGGCGGCCGGCCGGCCGTCGCGCCGTGCGACCCAGCCCAACGTCATTCTGGTGGTGGGGGATGGGCTGCGGTCCGCGGACCTCGACCTTCGATCCCTCGTCGGACTCACCAATCTGTCGGCCGTCCTGCGGGAAGGATTCCGGTTCACCGACGCCTATTCCGCATCCCCGGCGCCGGCCGCCGCGCGCGCCTCGCTCCTGACCGGCATCCCGCCGGAACAGGCCCGGATCCGAAGCGCGATCCAGGAGCCCTTGGTGTCTGAGGAGGTGACGCTCGGCGAGATGGCCCGGAGTGTCGGACACTCCTGCGCCTACCTTGGGGTCTGGGGCCTCGGACGCGAGGGCACCGCGGGCATGCCGACCCAGCAGGGATTCGCCGACTTCCTCGGCATGTTCGACCTGCGCCATGGAACCAATGCCCGGAGCCCATTCCTCTGGCGCAACGAGGTCCCCTTCAAGCTGCCCCCGCTGGCCGGTGTGTCTGGGGATCTACCCTCGGCCTGGCTGCTCCGTGCCGCCACCAACTACCTCCATGGCCACGAGGAGACCGCCTTTCTGATGGTCCTTTCGCCAGGACTCCCCGGTGGCACGAACCAGCCGCCTGCCCTCCGTGCGTCACGGCTTGCCCATCTCGACGCCCAGATCGGGCTGATGACCGATGGCCTGCGACAGCGCCAGCTCGAGGGCGATACCCTGCTCATCCTCACCGGGGTGCCCGCGGTCGATGGCACCTCCTCTGCAACCCGCTCCTCCGAGACGTCCAGCCGCTCCCCGCGGGCACGGGGCCTGGATGATGCCAGCCTGCGGGTCCCCCTCGTCTTCTGGCGTCCGGGAGTCATCCGTCCCGGTCAGACCAATCTTCCTGTGGGACTCTGGGAGGTGGCTCCCACGATCCTGGATGTCCTGCAGGGCCAACGACCATCCCGGGTCACCGGACGGTCCCTCCTCCCGTGGGTGGTCGTTTCGGAGACCGAAACTCCGACGAACCGGGTTGCTCTTCAGTGGGAGCAGGTCGAGGAACCGCGGGCCATGGCGGCGCGCCTCGGTCGTTGGAAGGGATTCCGTGCCGGGCCAGATGCGACGGTCCAGGTGTTCGATCTCGACACCGATCCCAGCGAGTCGAAGAACGTGGCAGAACAGCACCCCGAGGTCGTCCGTGAGTTCATCGACATCTTCATGGGGTGGGATCGGCCGTGGTCGGCACCCGCCGTTCGTCCGACCGACGAAGCCACCGCGGCGGGCGACCAGCCGCCGTCCCGATAGGGACTCCTTCAATCCTTGGACTCTACCCGCTCTGCGTCGCCGCGTCCCCGTGTGGGTGTCCTACTTGGCTCCCCGGCTCAGACCGGATCCCGCGACGCCGTCGTCTTGACCTCCACCACGTCGTGCGGCGCCGCCTCCCGCATTCCGGCCACGGTCACCCGGGTGAACCGGGCCTTCTCCCGGAGCAGTGGCAGCGTCTGCGCACCAAGATAGCCGAGTCCCGACTGCAATCCGCCCACGAGCTGGGACAACACCTGGTCCAATCCCGCCGAGGCCTCCTTGAGCGCCTCGATGCCCTCGGCCGCGATCTTGCGGCTGGTGTCGGAGCTGCTGTGTCCATAGCGGGTGGCCGACCCGGCCTTCATCGCGGCCAGACTGCCCATGCCGCGGTACTGTTTGTAGAGCTTCCCGTTGATCTCGATGATCTGTCCGGGCGCCTCCGGGCATCCGGCGAGCAGTCCGCCGCAGATGACGCCGTGGGCCAGCGTCAACGCCTTCACGATGTCGCCTGACTTCGTGATGCCACCATCGGCGAGGATCGTGACCCCGCGCTTCTGGGCGGCACGCGAGGCGACGTAGAGGGCAGTGAATTGCGGAATGCCCACACCCGCAACGATGCGCGTGGTGCAGATCGAACCGGGACCCTGACCCACCTTGATCACATTCGCCCCGGCATCGGCCAGGAACTCGACCCCCGCCGCGCTGGTCACATTACCCGCGATGATCGGCAGGGTCGGGAACGCCGAGCGGATCAGCTGCACGACCTCGCCGACGCCGCGGCTGTGGCCGTGGGCGGTCGACACCGCGACAACATCGACGCCCCGTTCCACGAGCGCCCCGACGTGCCCAAGGATCCGGTCGCGGTCGAGCGACTTGTCCGGACGTCGCATCGGGGCGATAGCGGCGCCGCAGACGAGGCGGAACTGGCTGTCCCGTGCGGGCTTCAGCTGCGCGCTGCGCTCCTGGGTGATGCGCTCGATGTCGCTCATCGTGAACAGTCCCTTGAGACCGTCCCGCTCATCGACGACCAGCAGCTTGTGGATGCCCGGGTGTTCGGTGAAGAAGCGGTCGGCTCGACCGATGGGATCGGGAGCGAGCTCCTTCTCCTGGATGGTCCGCACCTCGTTGCGCGGGGTCAGGGCCTCCCTCACGCGGCGCTTCGCGTATCGGGGTTTCACGACGTGGCCCGGCAGCAGGCCCAGCAGACGGTTGTCGGCATCCACCACCGGGAACGTGGCGAACGAGAACTTCTTCTTCTCGATCAATGCCAGGATCTCTCCGATCTCCTGGTCGGGACTCACCCGGATTGGATCCTGGATGAGGCCGTGCACGTGATTCTTCACGCGGCTGACCTCGGAGAGCTGATCCTTCTCGGTCATGTTGTAGTGGATCAGCCCGAGTCCGCCATGGAGCGCCATCGCGATCGCCATGCGCGACTCCGTTACGGTGTCCATGTCGGCCGACACGATCGGCACATGCAGCTCCAGGCCTTCGGCGAGCCGGGTGTCGAGCTGGGTCTCGCGCGGGAGGACGTCGGAATAGAGGGTCGCCAGAGTGACGTCGTCGTAGGTCAACGCCTCGCCGCGGTGGGTGTGGAAGAAGGTGTCGGCGGCCTGGTAGAAGGCTCCATCAAGTTCCGCCGCATCGACCGGATTTGCCATGGCCCAAAATCAGGTCAGCCGCGCCTGCAAGGCAAGGGAGGAATCTGGAAGCGCCAATTCCGGTGGGCGGGATGCGATGTCCGGCCGCATCGGTTCGTGACGACCGGACGGACGTGGGCACCCGGCAACTCATCATGCCGATCGGACCGCCTCAGTCGGACACCCCTGAATTCGGCTTCAGACACGAGGACACTTCCCTTCCCTTGATGGGCGGCAGGCATCGACACGGTCGGTTCCAGAAACTTTTTAGGTCTTTTTGAAGATTCTGATTGAGCCCCCGACATCGGATTCCTTTAATGCGAATGCTTTGCATGCACGTGGGACACGTAACCTAGCGGGTTGGGGTGCCAGTCTTGGCGCTGTCGTGTGCTCCCTGCTTGTGATTCTGATGGGGGGCTTTGCGTCGAATCCGGCCTGGCATGAGGCGCTCCATGAGGAGATCCACGAAGCCGATTCCGGAACCCAGGACACCGCGCTGCCGGTGCCTCCCCGAGGATCACAACAGGTCTCATCCCGGCGATTCCTGCGCCGTTTGTGCCTATCTCCATCAGCAGGTCGGAGGCGTCGTCGATACCGCAGTGGTGGTCGCTGTCCTCCACGTCTCGGTACTTCCTGGGTTCCTCCCGCCCTCCGGACCGATCCTCGCCGCGCTCCGACGCGAGCCGGGAAGTCGCGGACCTCCCATCGGGGTCTGACCTCCAGCTCTGCACCGATCCCCGGCCTTCGCCTGGATCGGAGGTGCGGACCTGGGTGGCTCGATGCTCCCGGTCAGTCCAACGTGTTTCAAAGCCTGGGGTTTCCCAATACCGCACGCGATGCGGGCACCGCATCCCAATACCCGCCGGATCCACAGGCACCCCGGCATTCCAAGACGATGGCCACCCCTCGGGCTATCGTCCTTTCCAAGACAGTTCTGTTCCTGAACCCGTTCCAAATCATCACCCCATTCCTGCTGAGTACCATGACTACCAAAACGTTCGTCCTGCTTCCCGTCGCTTTGATCGCCGTCCTCGGCACCTCCGCCACAGCCCAGACCCCGACCCTCAATTCCGGCCATGCCGACATCGGCATCGGTTTCGAGGACGGGGCATTCGACCTTCATGTCCATGACGACGTCACCGACACTGAATTCTCCCCCGCCGATGTCATCCTGGGCGTCGGTGCTGCTGCGTTCACGACAACACCGGCCGCGTTGTCGGTATTCGCTCCGGTCGGCAGCAGCCTCTGGGTGCTGCCGAAGACCCAGCACCCGGACCTCCTCTTCCTCGGGTTTGGCACCGAGGAGCTCACGGCATCGGACTGGATCGGCAACATCTCCCTGACCCTGACCTCGGTGAGCGGCCCGGGGCACTTCGGCATCTACGACGTCGGCACCTTCGGCAACATCCAGGTGCGCATGAACAGTGCGGATGGCATCAGCGCAGGCGACGCGCTGGAACTCCAAACTGGGAGCCACAGCCACTACAACCTCACCTTCACCGCCCCGGGCACCTACAGCATTGGCTTCAAGGCGTCCGGCAACAGCGTGACCGGCGGACTCATCACCAGCGACCCAGCGAGCTACACGTTCACCGTCGTGCCCGAGCCGGGGACGTATGCGCTGCTGGGGCTTGGACTGGTGGCGCTGCTCGTGGCTCGTCTCCCACGGCGTCCCTGAATCGCCATGCGCCTTCTCGCTGCAGGGCTTCTGCTGTGCCTGCTGACTGGGTGGGTGGAGGGGGATCCGTTGGAGGGTCGGGTTCGACTGGTCACGGAGCACGCCGACCTCCGGGTCGTCTGGGCACCGGAGGGGACCAACCTGTTCCAGTTGGCGGTCCGCGATTCGGATCGCCGGACCAATCATCCCGCAACCCGAGCCGTCCTGATGGTTCGGGAATCCGCCCGCAACACGATTCCCGAAGGCTTTGATGTCCTGGGACCGGCGGGTTCTGACCTCTGGATCCTGCCTCAATCGCAGGACCCACAAAATCTGTACCTCGGAGCCAGTGGCGAAGGATTGCCCGCAGGGGTCCTCGAACAGGGACCCTCGATCCAACTTCTGCGGATCGAGGGCCCAAGCCACTTCATGGCGTGGCAGAGCGACGCCCTCGAGGGGATTCTGGTTAGGATGAGTACCCGGGACGGAATCTCGGAGATCGATCAGCTGTCCCTGTCGGTCGGAGGCCATGCCCACTTTAACTGGGGATTCAGCAGCAATGGATTCGTGACCGCCTGGATGCAGGTCCAGGCGTCCGTGGGTGGCACCAATGCCTGGAGTCCACCCACTCCCATCCTGTTTGCCGTGGAACCGCTGCCCTCGATCCCCTGGGTCGCCCCAAGGCTTTCGCTCTCCGGGGTGGATTCTTCCGGGGCGATCCGTCTCGAGGTGCATGGCCCCTCCGGCGCTACCTGCCAAGTCCAGCAGTCGACTCGTCTTTCGATCTGGGAAGACGTTCTGGATGTGACGTTGGGGACCACCCCTACCGAGGTGACCCTGCCGCCGTCCGGTGATGCAACCGCTCGGTTCTTCAGGGCGCGGCTGCGGTAAGTCCTTAGCCATCGACCCAACAACCTCGTCCACCTGACCTGCAAACAGTTCGCATGTGAGTAGAAACAGCCGACATGACTCCCTGACGGAATGCCTTCCACGATGAATGCTGCCATCCCAGCCCCATCTGCACCCCCACGGCGATCGTACCGCAGAAAGCGGCTGAACGCCGATTGCTCGCTGCGACTCCGCAGGTTTGTCGAGGCACGGATGGCCCTCGCGGAGGACTGCACGGTGACCGTGACCGAACTGAGATGCACCCGTCCTGGATGCCCCAGCCACGAGACCCTCATCTCCGTGTTCCGTCCCCGACGGCCACCACTGCGCCTGCGCATCCTGAAACCTCTTGCCGAAGTGATGGAAACGGATGTTGCCCTGCTGCTGTGTCCCGCTCCGGGTGCTACGGCTGCCTCCGCATCCTCGACGCCTCTCTGAGCCATGCTCACCGGACCCGATGATTCCAATGTCCTCGACCGCCTCGTCGTGGTGGTGGCGGCCGTGGTGGCGCTGCACTGCCTGATGGCACCACTCCTCTCGGACCGTCTTCCTGGCCTTACTGGGGAGTCGGCGCATCTGGTTCTGGCCCTTGCCGCCGCCAGCCTGAGCGGCTTTGCAGTGGTCCGGGGCTGGATGAAGCACCACGAAGGCCGGGTCGTGGGATGGGCCGGGGGCGCATGGACCTTCCTGATCCTCGCCCGCATGGGTGGCGCCCAGGAGCTGGGTGAGGTGGGGGAGATCCTCCTGACCCTCGTGGCTGTTACGCTCCTCATCATCTCCCACCAACTCAACCGCAGCCTCACCTACTGGAACGCAAAAGGATGATGCCTCGCCGCCCCCCTCTCGTCGCGCTCCTGTTGCTGGGCCTCGCCGCCCTCGTCGGGTGTCGCGACACCCCCTCTCACAGCGGCTCCCCTCTGATCGTCACCAGCTTCTTTCCGCTGTTCGATCTCGTCCGACAGATCGTTCCCGACGACTGCGAGGTGCGGTGTCTGGTGCCGCCCGGAGGAGATCCTCACGGGATCGAACCCACGCCCGATATGGCCCGGATCGTGGACCAGGCCCGGATCGTAGTGACGCTGGGCCTCGGCATGGATGGCTGGCTGGCCAAGCTCACAGGGGGTGACGCCTCAGGAAAGGTCCTGGTGGCGAACTTCGGCCTCGCGGACCGCCGGGTTGGGACCGGTGCCCTAGCCGAGTTCAGCGATGCGGCGCCGGACCCTACCGAGATCGATCCCCACCTCTGGCTGGATCCGGTGCTGGCGTCCCGCATGGTGGCATCCTTATCCCATTCCCTGGCAGAACGCCTTCCCTCCCACCGCAAGGCCATCGAGGCACGCACCGAGGGACTCCTGCTGGATCTGAACTGTCTCGACGGGGAGTTCCGCGCGGGACTCGCGGATCTCCCCCGCCGACAGGTGGTGACCTTTCATGGCGCCTACGGCTACCTGTTCGCGCGGTATCGGCTCGAGACCGCGGGCGTGGTGGAGCCCTTCCCCGGCGATGAGCCCAGTGCGGCCTACCTCCGGAAGCTTGTCGATCTTATGCGCCGGCTCGGACTGAAGGTCATCTTTGCCGAGCCACAGCTCCCGGATCGCGCCGCTCAGGTGATTGCCTCGGAGATCGACGGACGGGTCGAACGGCTCGACCCGTGCGAGACGATTCTGCCCGAGGATCCCACAGCGACCTATCAGCAACGTCAGCGGCGGAACCTCGCGACCCTGATCCGCGTCCTCCGCACCCCGTGACATGCACCAGCCCGACTGCATCGTCCTGAAGGTCACCGATCTCACCGTCCACCTCGGAGGCCGGGAGATCCTCTCCGACATCGACCTGACGGTCCGGTCCGGAGAGTTCCTCGGCCTCATCGGGCCGAACGGAGGCGGGAAGACCACCCTGCTGCGGACCCTGCTGGGACTTGTTCCAGCGGCGCCCGGATGCATCGCCTGGAGCCCCGGCGAATGCCGGCCCCCTCGGATCGGATATGTGCCCCAACGGACCCAGACCGACCCGACCTATCCGCTCTCCGCCCGGGCGGTCCTCCTGCAGGGCGCCACCTGCCATAACAAAGGGCCCGCCGAAGGACGACTTGCAGCGAAGGATCGGGCCGAGGACCTGCTGAAGCGGGTGGGACTCGAACGCCAGGCGGCGGAGCCGTTCGTCCACCTCTCGGGAGGACAGCAGCGTCGCCTCCTCCTCGCCCGGGCGCTCCTGAGGGCGCCCGATGCGCTGCTGCTCGACGAACCGACCACCGGGGTCGACATGGAGGGACAGGAACAGTTCTGCACCCTGCTCCAGGAACTGGGAGCAGAGGGGATCACGGTGATTCTCGTCAGCCATGACCTCCCCCTGATCACGGGACGCGCCGACCGGATTGCCTGCCTGAACCGGACCCTGCATTGGGATGGCCGTGCCAAGGATCTGGATCCCAGCAAGGTCCGCCATGCCTATGCCCGCGAGCTGACACGGTACGAGATTACCCGCTCGGACGCCCCGTTTCGGGAGAGATGCCAATGACCTTCGAGGGGTTCATGGAATACGGGTTCCTTACCCGTGCCCTGATCGCGGGCATCCTCCTCGCCATCGTCTGCGGACTGCTTTCGCCCTGGGTCGTGTTGCGTCGTCTCTCGTTCGCGGCCGATGGGCTCGCCCACGCCAGCATCGGCGGCTTGGCTGTGGGACTCGTCCTCGTCCAACCCGGTGCGTCTCCGTCGCCCACCAGCTACCTCGTCGCGTACGTCTTCACCTGCCTGGTCGCCCTCGGGATCGCCCACCTGACCCGACATCTGCAGTCGGATGCCGCCATCGGTGTCTGCTACGTCTCGGCCTTCGCCCTTGGGGTTGCGATCCTGTCGTCCCGTAACCGGGGCCTCGGACATCTCGAGCACGTGCTCTTCGGAAGCCTCCTCACCACCCGTCCTCTGGAGATCCTGCTGCTCGGCATCCTGACAGGATTGGTCGCGCTCTGCCTCCTCCTCGACTGGGACGGTCTCGGGGCATGGACCTTCGATGAGGAACTCGCACGGGCCGAGGGGGTGTCGATCCATCGTCTTCGGATCGGTCTCCTGATGCTCATCGCGGCGACCGTCATCGTCGCCACCCGGATTGTCGGTGTGCTTCTCGTGGCGGCGCTGCTCGTGCTCCCCGGAAGCATCGGCTGTCTCCTCGCCGGACGACTCTGGACCCTGGTCGTGGTGTCGACGGGTGTCTCCGTAGGGGCCGCCATCACAGGGATCGCGGTGTCGAACCGATCCGACATCCCCCCCGGTCCTTCCATCGTCCTGTGCGCGTTTGCCGCCCTCCTCGTCGTGCTGGCCTCAACCCGTTTGCTCCGTCGTTTCGGAAACCCTGCACCATCGGCTGTTCGCCCCCCTTTCACCCCTCAATCCCCCTCATCATGTCCAAAGATAACAGAATACCCGTAACAGTCCTCACCGGCTTCCTCGGATCCGGCAAGACCACCCTCCTGAACCACATTCTCACCGCCCAGCACGGACGTCGCATCGCGGTCATCGAAAACGAGTTCGGCGAGATCGGCATCG
>SYEM01000082.1 GCA_005801385.1 Verrucomicrobiales bacterium
CACGCCCTGCGAGGCGGGTCTGACGCCGGTTTGGATCCTCAATGGCACCCTCCGGCACGCCGCCGTCCCGCACGGGATTTTCAACCCCGAACCCCTCGGGCTTACTTCCCCTCCCCAAAACCAGATGAATCCGCCCTGGGCGGTCTCGCGCGTCCTCCGGAAATGAGCTTGGAGGAGGCCCGGGGTCTGGGCTAGACTTGACTGATGTCTGCCGGCGTCGATCCCGAAACGCTGGCGCGTCTCTCCCCGGCGGAGGAGGCGTTCGAGCGGTGGCGACGTCGGGTCGGACTCGTCGCGGCACCGGCGGTGGGCCTCCTCCTGGCCTGGTCGCCCCTGACGGGACTCACCCCCCAAGGGCATTCGCTCGTTGCGATCCTCGGTGCGGTGGTCGTCCTGTGGCTGACCGAAGCCCTGCCCATGGCGGCGACGGCGCTGCTGGGCCCCACGCTGGGTGTGATCCTCGGCGTGGCTTCCGCGAAGGACATGTACCGGCCCTTTGCGGATCCGATCATCTTCCTCTTCATCGGCAGCTTCATGCTCGTCGAGGCCATGATGCAGCATGGACTGAACCGTCGGCTGGCATTCCTCATTCTGAACCTGCCCGGAGTGGGACAGAGTTCATTCCGTCTCTACGCGGCGTTCGGTGTGATCGTGATGGCCTGCTCGATGTGGGTATCGAACGCCGCGACGACGGCGATGATGTTGCCGATCGGGATCGCCATCGCGTCGGAGATCGCGCGTCGCGCCTCCGTGCTCCAGGGGCGTGAGATCCACTTCACCACCCTGCCCTTCGCCACCGGGCTGATGCTGCTCACCGCGTTCGGCGCCTCGATGGGCGGCATGGCGACCCCGATCGGCACACCGCCCAACCTGATCGGGATCGGCATGATTGAACGCACCCTCGGGATCCGGATCGGGTTCTTCGACTGGATGCGGGTCGGCGTTCCGATCGCCTGCGTGCTCACGGCGTTCCTGGTCGTGCAGTTCCAGCGCCGCTGTCCGGTCTCCCCGGAACTCCTGCGCGGCAGCGGCGCGTGGCTCGCCGCCGAGCAGGAGCGGCTGGGACCCTGGAACCGGCCCCAGCGGAACATCCTCATCGTCTTCGGCATCGCCGTGGCGCTGTGGGTCCTGCCCGGGATCGTGGGGCTCTGGGGGGATTCCAGGGGCCCGCTGGCAACCTGGCTCGCGGCACGCCTGCCCGAGAGCGTGGTGGCGATCGTTGCGGCCTGTGCGCTGTTCGCGTGGCCGGTCGACTGGCGTCGGGGCGAGTTCATCCTCGGCTGGCGCGAGGCGGTCCGGATCGACTGGGGGACGATCTTTCTCTTCGCCGGCGGCATGGCCCTCGGCGAGCAGATGTTCACGACGGGGGTCGCGCGCTGGATCGGCGACGGGCTCGTGGGGATTTTCCCGGCCCGGACCGAGCTGGGGTTCACGATCCTCTTCACCGCGGTGGCCATCCTCGTCAGCGAGGCGACGTCCAACACCGCTTCGGCCACCATGGTCGTGCCCGTCGCCATCGCCGTGGCACAGGCGGCCGGTGTGCCCCCGCTCAAGCCCGCCCTCGCCGCCTGCATCGGATCCTCGATGGGGTTCCTGCTGCCCGTCTCGACCGGACCCAACGCCATTGTCTATGGCTCCGGCTGTGTGCCCCTCCGACAGATGATGCGCCACGGCATCCTCCTCGACGTCGTGGGGTTCGTGGTGATCGTGGCCCTCGTCACGCTGCTGGCCTGAGCCTTCGACCCGACGGATGGGCATGTGGCCTGGACCGCATTCTCTGTTGGCTCCCCCTGTCCGCATTTCCTACGGTGTCGGGCCTCGATCCGAATGCCACAGGTCTTCATCAAGACGTATGGGTGCCAGATGAACGAGCGCGACAGCGAGGCTGTCGCCGCCAAGCTCGTGGCGCGCGGCCACACGCTCGTCGCCGATGAGTCCACCGCGGATGTCGTGCTGCTGAACACCTGCTCGGTCCGCGACCTCGCAGAGCAGAAGGCGCTGGGAAAGATGTCGGCCGTGGCCGGTGTGGCCCGGAAACAGGGACGCCAGCCGGTGCTCGGATTCCTCGGATGCATGGCCCAGAGCCGGGGACAGGAACTGGCCCAGGGCAGCGTCCGGCTCGTCGTCGGCACCCAGAAGTTCCACCGGATCGGGGACCACCTCGACGCCCTGCTGCAAGGCCGGGAGTCGCACATCGTCGACACCGCCGAGGAAGCCGGGTCCCAGTCCACGATCCGCGAGCATCTCATCGACCCGGCAGGACCCCGGGCGGTGACCGCCTTCGTCAGCATCATGCAGGGCTGCAACCAGCACTGCACCTTCTGCATCGTCCCGTCCACCCGGGGTGCCGAGCGCAGCCGTCCGATCCCGGAGATCGTCGACGAGGTCCGTGACCTCGTCGGACGCGGGGTCCGGGAAATCACGCTGCTCGGCCAGATCGTCACCAGCTACGGCCGCCGGGACTATCCGGTCCGCGACGGCCGCTCGGCGTTCGTGCAGCTGCTGGAGGCGGTCCACGAGGTCGACGGCCTCGAACGCATCCGGTTCACCTCGCCGCATCCTAAGGGCTATGGGGACGACCTGATCGACGCCTTTGGCCGCCTACCGAGGCTGGTCGAGCATGCCCACCTGCCCCTGCAGAGCGGGTCCGACCGCATCCTGCGCCAGATGCACCGGGGCTACACCCGGGATCGGTTCCTCGGGATCGTGGAGCGTCTCCGGACACGGCATCCGGACATGGCGGTCACCACCGACATCATCGTGGGGGTCCCGGGTGAGACGGAGGAGGACTTCCAACAGACAGCGTCGCTGTGCCGTGAGGCGGCATTCGACCAGGCCTACGTGTTCAAATATTCCCAGCGGCGTGACACGCCGGCTGCCACGATGCCGGACCAGCTCTCCGAGGCCGCCATCGAGGAACGCCATGCCCGGCTGCTCAGCCTGGTCAACGAGATCGCCTCGAAGAAGTACGCCGAACGCGTCGGGCGGACTCTCGAGATCCTCGTGGAAGGTCCGAGCCGACGGAACCCGGCACGCTTCGAGGGGCGGACCCGGGACAACCGGATCGTGATCTTCGAGGGTGACGAACGGCACCGGGGACACCTGCTCCGGGTCCAGATCGAGACCGCCAGCGCCTTCACCCTCTACGGCATTCCGGAGCTGATGGGTGTTTCCGACGCCGAGGAGTCCGAATTGAACGCTGCACCCTCCCTTTCATGACCCTCTCCCAGCTCAGTCTCGCCCTCGGTCTGGCGATGATCGTCTCCCACGGGATCGCCCTGGCCCAGCCCGACCGCATCGGAGCGTGGCTCCGGCAGTTCCCCCGGAATGTCCCGATCGGCGTGGTCCTGATGCTCGTCGGAACGGCCTGGTTCGAGTGGAACCTCCATCTGGAGACCCTCGCCGACATCGCGCCGTGGAAGAACCTGATGCAGATCGGCTTCGCGGTGGTGGGGGTGGGCTCGTGCCTCTTCGTCCGCGACTACCTCGCGGTGCGCGGCCTGTGCGTGGTGATGCTCATGTCGGCGTGGTACCTCTGCGAGCTCACACGCTGGCATACCAGTCCCTGGCGCAACGCCCTGACCGCATGGGCCTACGTGTGGGTCCTGCTCGGGCTCTGGTGGTCGATGTCGCCCTGGCGGATGCGCGACGCCGTCCAGTGGGTCACCGGATCGGCCGCACTGGTCCGCCTGGCCGCGGTGGCTGGACTGGTCTGGGGCGGGATCGTGATCGTCCTCGGTCTGACCGTGCTGCGCTGAACCCGGCGTGAGGGCCTCCCGGACAGCGATCGCCCCGACAGGCTGGGACGGTCCGGGGACACCCGGGGACCTCGCCCAGTCCCTGCTGCAGTGGTTCTCGACCGAGGCTCGGGATCTCCCGTGGCGACGGACCCGCAACCCCTACGGGATCTGGGTCTCAGAGATCATGCTCCAGCAAACGCAGGTCCAAACGGTCATCCCCTACTGGAACCGTTGGATGGAGGCCTTTCCGGATGTCCACGCGCTGGCCACAGCGTCGGAGGAGCGGGTGCTGAAGCAGTGGGAGGGCCTTGGCTACTACTCGCGGGCGCGGAACCTCCAACGGGCGGCGGCCCGGATCGTCGGTTCCGAGGCGGGACGGTTTCCGGACACCGTGGAGTCACTGCTCGAAATGCCCGGGATCGGACGCTACACCGCGGGGGCCATCGCCAGCATCGCCTTCAACCGACCGGCCCCGATCCTCGACGGAAACGTCATCCGGGTCCTGACCCGTCTGCTCGCGCTGCGGGGGGATCCGCGGACCCGGTTGCTTCAGGAGATCCTCTGGGCGCGGGCCCAGGATCTGGTGACCGCCTCAGAAGGCCGAGGCGACGTCCGAATGCCCTGGGGGGAACGCCTTGGGGACTGCTCGGCGTTGAATCAGTCCCTGATGGAGCTCGGGGCCACGGTCTGTCTTCCCAAGGGAGCGCGTTGCGAGATCTGTCCGTTGCAGACCCGATGCCGAGCCCGGGCCGAGGGAACCCAGGAGCGGTATCCGGAGACCACACCCCGCCCGGCCCCGATCCAGAAGGTCCACGCCGCCGTGGTGGTTGAGCACGCCGGACGCATGTGGGTCCGGCAACGCCCCGCGGGAGTTGTAAACGCGGGGTTCTGGGAGTTCCCGGGCCTCGAGATCCCCGACACGTTCGACAGCGTCCGACAACACGTCGCCCGGTGGCTGAGCGTCCCGGAAGACCGCCTGGCCCCCCTGGCCCCGATCCGTCATGCCATCACCCGGTATCGGATCCGGTTGGAGAGCTTCCACACGACGGGGATCGGTCGTCCCGATGTCCTCGGATCCGCCGGACGCTGGGTCGACCACCGGGAGCTCGAGGTCCTGGCGTTCACGGCAGCCCACCGACGGATCGTTCGACTGCTGCCCAAGGCAGCCGTACCCGCGGCATGAGCGGGCCCCGACGGGACCCGTCGCCCGACCACGGTGTACCTCACCCCTGCCCACGACACGAACCCCCACGGCTCTCGCCAATTTCCAGGACCCGCGGTAGCTTCCAGTCATGCTCGATGACCACGCCACACGCCGCGCCGAGGATCCGTGGCGCGTCTTCAAGATCATGTCGGAGTTCGTCGAATCCTTCGACACCCTCTCACGACTGGGTCCGGCAGTGACGATCTTCGGCAGCGCGCGGACCAAGGCCGATGATCCATACTACAAGGCCGCCGTCGCGATCGCCGAAGGTTTGGGTAGAAACAAGATTGCAACGATCACAGGCGGC
>SYEM01000083.1 GCA_005801385.1 Verrucomicrobiales bacterium
CGAAGATGAGCACGTTGGCGTCCACCGCCATGCCGATCGTGAGCACGATGCCCGCGATGCCCGGCAGAGTAAAGGTGACGTCCAGCGAGCACATCACCGCCAGCAGGATCAGCACATTCAGGACCAGTGCCACATTGGCGACGAGCCCCGCCAGCATGTAGTAGACCAGCATGAAGGCCGCGACCAGGCCAACGGCGATGAGGCAGGCGCGGATGCCACTCTGGACCTGCTCGGCGCCGAGACGCGGACTCACGCCGCGCTCCTCAATGATCTGCAGCGGAGCCTCGAGGGGATTCTCGAGGGCGGTCGCCAGCTCAAAGGCCTCCTTCTCGGTGAAGGAACCGGTGATCTGGCCCGCCCCCCCAAGGATGGGTCCATTGATCCGCGGGGCGGAGATGACCACACCGTCGAGGACGATGGCCAGCATCTGGCCGACATTCTTGCGGGTGATCTCGCCGAAGATCGTGGCACCGTCGGAATTGAGGGTGAAGTCGATCTCCGGCTGGCCGGTGACCGGATTCCGGGCGACGCGGGCACTCGAGATCGACCGTCCCGTGAGCGGCTCGGCCTGCCGGTTCACCAGGATCGGAATCACCGCCTCCTGCCCGTTGCGCGACCGCATCTTCATCGGGAGGCGGATGTAGCCGGGCGGGATCAGGTTGGAGTTGAGATGGGCATCGTTCTCGGGGTCGACCATGCGGAACTCGAGGAAGGCGGCCTTCTTGAGCTGTTCGCGGGCGGATTCCTTCGTCGACTCATCCACCCCGGGCAGCTGGACCAGGATGCTCCTCTCACCCACAGGCTGGAGGATCGGCTCGGCCACACCGAAGGCATCGACGCGCTTCCGCAGGACCTCGACCGCCTGCTCGGCGAGGAACGTGTTCCCAGCGAGCGAGGCCTGGCCATTGGTGGCACGGCGAGACAGGTCCATTTCCAGGAGGAACGACGTGCCACCGCTGAGGTCGAGCCCCAGCTTGAACTCGCCGGCCGCCTCACGCTGCACCCGGTTCAGGATCGAGCGGGTCGGGTTGAACTCGGCACCCGACTGGTAGTTGGTTGGGAAATACCGGCGGATGTCGTTCGTGCCGATCGCCTCGATCAGGTTCTTGTAGCCACCCCGGTCGGGGAACGTCTTCTCGAGCTCCTGGGCCTTGGTGACAATGGCATTGAAATTCGTGTCGCCCGTGATGGCCAGACGGTCGAATTCCTGGACCAGATTCTTGGGGCCCGGCGGGAGGATTTCCGAGAAGGACCAAACGATGACGAAGGCCAAAAAGAGGGCCTTCATGAGATGGGAACGATTCATGGAACGGAGAATGTTGGAACTGCGGGTGGGCTCAGGCGGCGCGCTCGAGGATCTGGACGATGCTCGACTTCTGGACGTCCAGCTTGCTGTCCGCCGAACGGACGGTGACCACGTCGTCACGCACGCTCGTCACAATGCCAAGGATCCCGGCGCTGGTGACGACCTTGTCGCCCACCTTGAGGGCCTTCAGCAGGTCCGCCTGCTCCTTGGCCTTCTTCTGCTGGGGCCGGATCAGGAGCACCCAGAAGATCACCAGCATGAAGACGATCATGCCGACCTGCATCAGCATCGCCCGCTTCGCATCCTCAGGGGATGCACCCGGAGCCGGCGGTGCCAACGACAGAAGGTAGGAAAAGGAAGTAATACCCATGATGAGCTGCAAAGGAAGCTTAAGCCTAGAAACGAAGACCGCTTTGGCAAGAACTCGCTTGGATCAAATCAGGAGCGCGTCCCTCTAGGTCGCGGTGGACCGTTCCGATGATCCCGGTCCTCTCCCACGGGCCCCGTGTCATCGGCCGGACGCCGGGGGTTCGGCGTTGGCGATGAACTCGAGGAGATCCGCCATCGACTGCACGGGCAGCCCATCCGCGAGGCCCTCGGGCATCAGGGACTGCCCCGAACTGGTCATGCTCCGGACCTGGGACCGCGGGAGCGTGATCTCCTGTCCCCCACCCATCCGGAGCGTCACAGCCGACGGGGTCTCGCGTTCGATGACGGCGACATGCTGTTCCCCATCCCGGGTTTCGACCTGGAAGGCCACATATTGGGGCGCCACCTCGGTGTGGGGATTGAGGATGCTCGCGAGCAGGCGATCCCGACCGGCCGACCTCACCGTGACCAGATCGGGACCGAGTCGGACTCCATCGGCACCCGACCGATGGCAGGAGGCGCATCGCTCGCGGTAGACCATCCTTCCCCGCTGTGCATCACCCTCCAGTGACAGAGCTGGGGCAAAGGATGCCGCCCGCGCCGCAGCATCGGGAGCCGGGGGAAAGAGCCGCCCGACCCGCGCGGCAAGATTCACATCCTGGGTCGCCCGGAGCGACTGGATCACGGCGGCGGGAAGGTCCGATCTCGGCAACGCCCCCGACTCCACGGCCTCGAGGAGTGCGACAAGGCCGTGACGCCGGGAGACAAGGACATTGAGGACCTCGTTTCTGAGGGAATTCGGGTAGCCGGACCATCCCTGCAGCAGAGCCTTGGGGGCGGTATCATCGGTGGCCCGGGCGAGGGTCCGGATCGCCTCGCGGCGCAACGGCTCCGGTCCGCCCGCCAATACCGGTTCCAGGACGACCCGGGTCCGTTCGTCCGGCAGATGGGCGAGAAGCCGGATGGCCTCGATCCGACGCGCCTCGGGCAGGGCCGCATCGACCGAAGCCGACCGGGCCAGCGCAGCGAGTCGTTCCAGGCGCTGCCGTCCCACCGGCGATCCCGGGGGACCCGGACTCCGACGGGCCCCGTCCAGGACCGCCGTCGCAATCTGGAACGCCACGGCCTCGTTCCCGTCCGCCATCACCCAGTCCAGAACCTCCCGGATTTCGGAGGTGCGCCCCTGTGCCCCAATCAGCGTCGTGAGCCGGCGGATCCAATCGAGGCCGGCCGGGCTTCCCAGGAAGTCCCGATCCCGCACCGAGGCGACGAACACCTCCGCAGCCCCCTCGGACAGGGAACTCAGGAGCGCCCACGTGATCCAGGGATCCCCGGCGTCCCGACGCGCCAGGCCCACGATCGATGGGATCCGATCCTGCAACGGCATCTCTCCCAGGGTGAATGCCAGCTGGAACCGGACCCGGATCGCCGGATCCTCCACCCGCCGGGCTAGGGCACGGACGAGGATGGGGCCTTCAATGGAATTCTGGAGACGACGTTCGGCGAGGGCGATGGCGTGCTCCCTGACCCGTTCATCCGGGTCGTCCAGCACCGGAACCAGATGGCGCTTGGCCGACAGGACCGACAGACCTTCGAGCCCATACAAGGCATGCAGCCGGGCGAGTGGACGCGACGACTTGAGGAGCAGGCGCTCCAGTCCGGGTACCGCCCGGGGATCCTGCGCCTCAAAGAGCAGTCGGGCCGCTGTCTCACGGGTCCACCCGTTGTCGCTCTCCAGGGCGGCCACCCGACCCGCCACATCGAGCGTCCCAGGAAGCGGGCGGCTCGGACGCCGGAATCCTTCCGGAACGATGCGCCAGATGCGCCCACGGTCGTTGCCGCTGTTCAGATCGAGGTGCTTCTTGATCGACTCCGGAATCGACCAGGGGTGCTCGATCACTTCCCGATACATGTCCGCCACGTACAGGCAGCCATCCGGACCATTCTGGAAGTGCACGGGCCGGAACCAGGTGTCCCGCGAGGCGACAAACTCGACGGATCGTTCGTCGGAGGGGCGTTCCGCCTGGAGCGCGACACCAGCGGGCTTGAGGATCTTCCGGTGGATGAGGTTGCCACCCGCATCGCCGATGAAGGCGTTGTCGACGAACTCCGGCCCATAGGCGTCCCCCCGATAGATCGTCGCCCCCGTGGCACCGGTGAAATAGCCGGAGACCCGTCCCCCACCCTCGACCGCGCCGGGCACCACCCCGCTGATCCTCCATCGGGTCCGCACGATCCGCCACGGCTCGTCAGGACTGATCCGGAACACCTCGGCCGCAGGGCCGTCCACCGCAATGCTGAGTCGTGGTCCCGGCATCGACACCGCCGGGTTCCGGTCCGCATAGCGCTGGGAATACAGGATCATCTGGAGATGGTCGCTGTTGCTGCAGACGAACTTCCTGCCGTCGGTGTCGAACGAGAGCCCGTACTGTCCGCCGCCGGCCTCGGGGCGGATGTCGAAGGTCCGCGGGTCGAAACTGAAATCCCTGCTCCGCAGCTCCAGCGGCTTCCCCGCGGATCCGTCGGCCCGCAGGACCTCCGCCGCGCCGATCGGGCCCGTCGCCCCGTGGATGCGGTTGTCGAGGCCCCAGTTGAATGAATTGAGGAGGGCCTGGACGTTGAGCCGGGCGGATCCACTCGCGAAACCGGTGAACACCACCTTCCGCTCATCGGCACGACCGTCCCCATCCAGATCCTTCAACCACACGATGTCCGGGGTCGCCCCGACGAACACCCCGCCCTTCGAGCAGATCAGGGCGGTTGGCCAGGGCAGATTGTCGGCAAACACCACCGAGCGGTCATACCTCCCATCGCCATCCGTGTCCTCCAATCGACGGATCCGGCCCGAATGGGGGGTCTCATCCCGTCGCTCCGAGTAGTCGATCATCTCCACCACGAACATCCGCCCGAACTCGTCGAAGGCGAGGGTGACAGGGCTGACCACCTCCGGCTCCGCGGCGGCCAGCTCGAGTCGGAACCCTCGTTTCACCACAAAGGTCGCTGACGCCGCCGAAGGGGCAGTGGGGGGTACCCGCGGCAGGTCGTTGGCCGGGTCCAGTTCCGGCTGCGTGCCCGTGCCTCCATACGCCGCCGTGTACGAAACCTTCGTCTCGGGCGTCGCCCCGACTCCCCGGATCCCACCAGAGAGGACGAGAACCCCGAGGACTGGTCCCAAACATCGCCACAGCATCGACCGCATGCTGGAAGATCCCCGAATCGGATGAGGAGTTCCACCCCGGAGTCGATCCACCGGGCACGCGTCAACCGACCCGACCCTCGGGACAATTGGTTCGACGTCCCCCACCCACATCCGCACGGTTCCAGGACATGCGGCTCCTGTTTGTCGCCGATCTCCACTACTCACTGAAGCAGTTCGACTGGGTTGTGAATCACGCCCGGGACTACGATCTCGTGGCGATCGGCGGGGACCTGCTGGATCTCAGCTCGGCACTCGACCGGGAGGTCCAGGTGGTCGTGGTTGAGAAATACCTCTCCCGCATCAGCGAACAGAGCCAGCTCCTCGTGAGTTCCGGGAACCACGACGGGACGGAGCGATCTGCAGCCGACGAGGCCATGGCGCGATGGCTCCAGTCGGCCCGCTCGGACCGGGTTCGGGTGGATGGGGAAAGCTTCGAACGGGATGGGACCCTGTTCACGGTCTGCCCCTGGTGGGACGGGGCCGAATCGCGGGCCACCCTCGAGATGCAGCTGGAGACGGATGCCCGACGTCCCAAGGAACGCTGGGTCTGGATCCATCACGCCCCGCCGCTGGAGTCGCGGACCAGCTGGTCCGGCCGCAAGTCCGTCGGGGACCCCCATCTGTTGGGCTGGATCCAACACCACAGGCCGGACCTCGTGCTCTGCGGGCATATTCACAATGCACCCTTCTACGCGGAGGGATCGTGGATCGACCGGGTCGGGGACACCTGGGTATTCAATCCGGGAAAACAGATCGGCCCGGTTCCAACCCACATCGAGTTCGATCTGGAGACCCTTGAGGCCCGGTGGATGTCGCTCGAGGGCGAAGTGGTCCGACACCTCAGCGCGACGGATTCCGCGGCTGCTGGTGCATGAGGGTGTTCAGCACGTCGTCCACCATCCCAAGATGGTCGTGGCCTTCGTACTGGGTCTTCACATCAACCAGGTAGCGGTTGAGCGCCTCGAGGCGCCGGGCGAGAAGGACGGCCACGTGAAGGCTGGCCGCCGAGGACTCTCTCAGGAACTGCTCGGGCTGCGCCACCACCACGAAGACACTGGGCTTGAGGGTCCGGACGCTGGCGGTGCAGGTGCGTCGCAACAGGATCGACATCTCCCCGAAGACGGCCCCGGGCTCACCCGTCCGCGCCACCCGGATCTTGTCGTGCAGCACCTCCACCTCGCCGGACACCATGATGTACATCGAGGGCGCGGCCTCCCCCTGCTCCAGGATCACCTCTCCCGCAGGAAACTCCCTTCGGGGCAGATCCGCGACCAGATCAAGGATGCCAGCCATGGGGTGAAGACTGAGGATCTCAGGCAGCCGCCGTCGCGGGTTCGACAGCCGATCGGAGCGAGGCGAGCTCCGCCGCCCTGGGCGCATTCGGGTTGTCGAACGGGGCCCGCGGAATCAGCCCCAGCACCCGGAGGAGTTCGGCGTCGGCATCGTAGCTCGGCGACGGCACCGCGGCGGTGAGCATGTATTCCGTCTCGCTCGAGAAGATGGAATTGGCCCCCGCGAGGAAGCACAGCGCCTGCTCGGTGGGCGAGAGTCGTACCCGGCCCGCGGTGAGGCGGACATCCGACGCCGGCATCAGGATCCGGGCGGTCGCGATCATCCGGATCACATCCCAGACGGGGACATCCGGCTGACCCGCCATCGGGGTGCCTGCCACCTTGCTCAGGATGTTGATCGGAACCGACTCGGGATGGGGGCGCACCGACTGGAGGGTCTGCAGCATGCGGAGCCGGTCGTCGACCCGCTCACCCAGTCCGATGATGCCCCCGGAACAGACCGTCACCTTGGTCTTGCGGACGTTCTCGATCGTGTTGAGACGGTCGGCATAGGTCCGGGTCGTGATGATCGTCTCGTAGAATTCGGCGCTGGAATCGACGTTGTGGTTGTAGGCGTAGAGTCCGGCCTCCTCGAGCCTCCGGGCCTGCGGTTCGGACAGCATCCCCAGCGTGCAGCAGACCTCGAGTCCGAGATCGGTGACGCCCTTGACCATGTCGACGACCCGGTCGAACTGCCCATTGTCCTTCACCTCGCGCCACGCAGCACCCAGGCAGACCCGGGAGACGCCAGCGGCCTTGGCCCGGGAGGCGATCTCAACGACGGTCGGCTTGTCCAGCATCCGCTCCGCATCGACGCCGGTGGAATAGCGGGATGACTGGGCGCAGTAGGCACAGTCCTCGGGACAGGCACCGGTCTTGACCGAGATCAGCTTGCACACCTGCATCTCCCGGGGGTCGTGATGCTCCCGGTGGACCGCCGCCGCACGGAACACGAGATCAAGCAACGGGGAGTCGTGCAGCTGGCGGATCTCGTCGAGGGACCAATCGTGCCGGAGGGGCGTCGTCATCGGAGACAGAGGATGTCGATCGCTCGCCCACTTGTAAATCCGCGAAGGAGATCCGCAGAGATCTGCGGATTGTCTCTACCAGTTCCTGGGCACGGTTGCAGCCCCGGCGGAGTTCCGCATGCTGGCGGTGTGCAGCGGCTTGGACTCAACCGGGACGGATATCGCGGGGAATCCATCGGGATCGATGGCCTGCTCGACCGCTGTGGGGCCGCCGCTGTGGCGAACGGTTGGGGGTGCCAGCGGTTGCCACCGGCAGAACCCCATCGCCCGGTGTTCCACAGGCCGGCACGGCGGACAGGCGCGCCCCGCATCTACATCTCCGCGGGTATCCACGGCGATGAACCGGCCGGCCCTGTCGCCGCCCTCGCCCTCCTCGAATCCTCGGCGTCCCTCCCGGATGCCGATCTCTGGCTGATCCCCTGCCTGAATCCCGAGGGCATCCGGAGGAACCATCGATCCCACCCCTCGGGCATCGACCTCAACCGGGACTACCGGGATCCCCGTTCCCCCGAGACCGCAGGCCATGTCGAATGGCTCCGGTCCCTGCCCCACCTTGACCTGACCCTCCTCCTGCACGAGGACTGGGAGAGCCACGGGTTCTATGCCTACGAGCTGAACGGCGCGGGGCAGCCCTCGTTGGCACGACAAATCGTGGGAGCCGTCCGCCGGGTCTGTCCCATCGACGAGTCCCCCCTGATCGATGGCCGCAATGTGAGCGAACCCGGAATCATTCGTCCGGACTTCGATCCCGAGGTCCGCCCGGAGTGGCCCGAGGCGCTTTGGCTGGGGGTCCACAAGTGTCCGCTCGGTTACACGCTCGAGGCTCCGAGTGACTGGCCTCTCGGGGTCCGCGTGCAGGCATTGGTGGCGGCCGTCCGCGAGGCGATGGCCCGTCTGTCGACGCCAGGCTGAGCCCCCCAACCCTTCTCAGAGGATTTCCTCGAGATTCGCCCGGATGGTGTCGCTGATCGAGTCAAGCGGCAGATCGTTGGCATCCGTGCCGAACGGGTCCTCGATCTCCTCGGCAATGACCTCGATGCTCGCAAAGGCGTAGAACACGAACGCCACCACGGGTACCGCCCAGTAGCCGTAGTCGAGGACGAATCCGATCGGCATCGTGAACACGTACAGGAAGATGATCTTCTTCAGGAACAGGCTGTAGGCGTAGGGGATCGGTGTCTTCCGGATGCGTTCGCAGGCACCGAGGGTATCGGCGAAGGACTGGAGTTCGCTGTTGAGGAACAGGAGCTGTTCCCCGGTGAGACGGCCGGACTGCTGGAGACGGATCACCTCGGAGAACAGGAGGGCCAGGATGCGGTTGGGGACATGTCGCGCCCCGAGGAAGTCCTCGACCGCATGGGAACCCGCAGCCTGCAGGGACTCGGCCCGGACGCCCTGCCGGAGGTGTTCCTTGGCGGCGACCACGAAATTGAGGATCAGCGATCGGAACATCGCCCGCTCGGCAGTCGCCCCGGGTCCAAGCAGGGCCTGGAGCTTGAGGGCGAGATTCCGGGAGTTGTTCACGAGTCCACCCCACAGCCGCCGCCCCTCCCACCATCGGTCATAGGCCGTGTTGGTCCGGAAGATCAGGAGCATCGACAGGACAAACCCGATCAGGGAGTGCACGAGTGTCGTGTTCCGGAACGTGACGTGGAACAGCTGGGTCTCCAGGTACGCGACCCCGGCGGTGTAGACCCCGACGGCCACCATGCCCGGCAGCAGCATCCGGAACGAATCGCTGCGGTGGAACGCAAAGATCAGCTTCCACCAGTCCTTGGGATTGTAGGTGATCATGCTCTGATGGGATGGAGTCTAGTGCGTCGAGGCCGCGGAGTTCGATGACGGATTCGGTTGGAACCGGGTCTCCGTTTCTCAACACCTCGGTTCTCCTCATCACCTCGGCGTCTCGGTGCCTCCGTGGGAGTTCCCACTGTTCCAGTCTCCGGGCTTCCGCGTCAGACGAAGGCCCAGGACGGCCATGGCGGCGGCCAGCAGACCGACCACGCCCCAATAAGCCTCCCAGGCCTCGAATCCGCGGGCCGCGAGGAGCGGGGCGACCAGACGCCGGGCTGTCTCCAGCACCGCGGATACCAGAAGGATCAGATACGTACCCGAAAGTGTTCCCCGATGCCGGAGGACGATCGCTGCAGCACCCGGATACCGGATCATCGTGCCTCCCGCCGGCACGACGAGCATCAAGCAGACGATCGCGACACCATGAAGCGCATGGACTCCACCGGTCTCGCGGAACAACCCCAGTGCGGTGAAACTCATGACGCCGACCGAGCCCACATAAATCATTCCGATCCACCCCAGGACAGCCCGGACACCTCGTCCCGACGACACCAGTGCCAGACCTCCGGCGAGGAGCGCCAGACTGGAGGCCATCAGGTGGAAAGCGACGAGGATGGAGGTCATCGAAGATCGGTCCGTCACAAGAACCGGAGGTTGGCCCGGGACTCGGAGCGATACGTACCGCCGGTTCCGGGACACCCCAAATACTTTCACAACGCCGGCTTCAGCAGCTTCAACCCGCAGGTGTCCGCCCGTCTGCTCATCGACGGCGGAGTCCTTCCGGATGGGCGTACCCAGCTGCTGGAGATCCAACCGTGGACGCCGTTTCCCAACGACGACCCTCTGGAGATCCTGGTCCAGGATCCCCGGTGAGCGCGGCTCTGTTCCGCGGGGCTAACGGCATCGCCCACTCCCAACCGGTCCGTCAGCCCCTCGGACGGAATCCCTTGGGCAGGCCCGAGGGTGGTTCGGGCGGGGGCGGCGGGGAATCATCGGATCCCCCGTCGTCCGCCTGCTGCTCCACGGATTCAACGGCCACCTCGGGTTCGGGAAGGCCCAGACGCTGCCGGGCCTTCTTCGCGGCACCGGTCTCGGGATAGTCGTTCACGATGCGCTCCAGCAGCTGGAGGGCCTTGTCGGACTGGTTGAGTCGACCCGAGTAGAGGTTGGACAAGCGCACGGCCGTCCAACCCCATTTCTCCCGGGGCAGCTTCTTCTGGAGGACCTCCTCCAGCTCGAGCGCCGCCGCGAGGGAGTTCCCAAGGTCCTTCTCGTAAATCTCGGCGATCCGGATGGCCACATGCTGTTCCCGAGGATTCTTGGCGAGGTATTCTCGCATGAGGGCAATGGCATCGAGATGTTGCCCATTGGCCCAGACCTCCTCGGCCTTCTCGTACTCGGGATCCTTACGTTCAACCCAGTCCTCGGCCAACATGCCCTTGGAGGATCGATCCCCGACGTAGCGGGCCACATCCCAGGCGACCAGCCCGCCCAGTCCCAGCAGGGAGACCACAAAGAGACCCAGGCTAGGGACCGATCCCGAGGACTTGGACTTCACGGCGGTTTGGGGAGCCGGGCCCGGGGCGTTGGTGGAGGCCACGACAACGGGGGCTGAATTGGTGGACGGGGCGTTGGTCACAACCCCGGGCACGCCGGATGCGCTGTGGGTGCCGGTCGCCTGGGGCTCCACAGGCGCCGACGGGCTCGGTGCGGTCTCGCCGGCCTCCTCGGTCCCCAGTGCCGAATCGTGTCGAACACCCCCCTGGGACGAATAGGCCTTCCGGAACTGCATCAGGGAATAGCCCATCAGCATCACCAGGACCAGATACAGACCGATTCGGATCGGAAGCTTCATGAAGGATTTCGATTTCTACCGGTCCATGGCACCACATTCAACGGTCGAGCCGTGCCGGTGGGGGATCAATTCAGCCGTTGGGTGGTCTTGCTCCACAGCCATTCGATGTCCTTGTTGTTCGCCTGGTTGCCCGGCTGGTAGTCGCCCCGCTTCACCGGGACCTTCGTCCGACGATCCACCCAGCGCTTGATCTCCGAGTGGCCGTCCGCGAAGGCGAATCCACAGGCCCCGTTGTGGTAGCTGGCCGGACAATCCGGCAGGACCGCGCCGGCCAGATTGGGGGCCGGCTTCATGTCGGTGCAGAAGAACCCGTCGTTGATGCTGTCGGGATGCTCATCCACGAAGACCCACGTGTTGGCGGCCTCCACGAAGTCCGTCTCCTTCAGGAACATCCGCCACGGCGGGCTGTTGCCGAACCACGTCGGCTTCCCGTCGTGCATACCCACCCAGGAGTTGATCGAATTGCTCCGGAGCCGGGCGCGTGGCGTCCCGCCCTTGGTCATGAACTGGTCGGCCGGACACTTGTAGATCTTCTGGGTCTTGCCGGTGTAGCCCCAGATCGTGCCCTTCATGAGGGTGTTGGTGACATCCCAGTTGTCCCGGTTGCTCGAGTTCCAGTCGAGGATCCCATACGTCCACGAGTTGTTCGCCGGGTTGTCCGAATAGGCCGGCGGGATGCGCCCGCCGTTGTCCTCCACATACAGACGCCACGCCAGCATGAGCTGCCGGGTGTTGTTCATGCACATGATTCCTTGCCCCTTGGTCTTCGCCTTCGCCAGGGCCGGCAGAAGCATGCCCGCCAGGATGGCGATGATCGCGATGACCACCAGGAGTTCGATCAGGGTGAACCCGCACCGCCCCGGCATCGGAGGGATCGGTACCCATCGTGAGTCCGAAGAACCCAACCGGGTGTGTTCCGGAGTACCCTTTACGACTCGGGATTGGATGCGCCCACCAGGGCGAGGCGGCATGCCAGCCGACTGACCGGACTCGCAAGCCGGCGATGGGTCCGTGGAATGGAGGCTGGCTTTCATGATGCAGGATCGTGGGGTGATGGACAGCCTTCGATCCCCGACTGCCGTGTCAAGCCGAGGGACCTGGATTTTCCAGAATCGCGGGGTCGACACCCAAGCCCAGCATCCCGCCGCCACGCTCATCAGAAGGCCATCCCGCTCTGGATTCGCCTCCCCGAGGTCGCAATACCTACTGCCGGACACACCTACTGCCGGAAGATGGACAAACCGCTCGGGAATCGGTTCCCCTCAGGGCATCCTTTCCCGCCACAGAACCCGTTCCTCTCGACCCGACCTCCTGCCATGAACCCAAGACGGCTCACCCTTTCCCTCTTCCTGCTGCTCCTCGTCCTCGGTTGCAACCGGTCCCAGGAGACTTCTGGCACCTCAGGAGGCACCTCCGGCACCACCCCGGCAAAACCCACCAAGGGCACCATCGGGGTCACTCTGCTCACGCTCCAGAACCCCTTCTTCAAGGTCATCGGCGACACCATCACGACCGAGGCCGCGAAGCTGGGCTACGACACGATCGTCCTCAGCGCCGACACCGATGTCGCCCGTCAGGCCAACCACGTGAAGGACTTCGTCGTCCGGAAATGTGCCGCCATCGTCCTCAGCCCCTGCGAGTCCCGCTCGATCGTCCCCGTCATCCAGGAAGCCAATGCCGCCGGGATCCCGGTGCTGACCGTCGACATCCCCTGCAACGAGCCCGGGGTGAAGCTGCTGACCCAGGTCGCGACCGACAACTTCGGCGGCGGCAAGGAAGCCGGCCAGGCGATGATCGAGGTCCTCGGGTCCGCCGGTGGGAAGGTGGCCATCCTCCACTTCAAGCAGGCCGAGTCCTGCCGGCTCCGCGTGAAGGGCTTCCGCGAGGTCATCGACGCCCACAACGCCAAGGGCGGTCCAAGGATCGACATGGTCATGGAACTGGACGGTGGCGGGGCCAAGGACCTCGGCTACAAGGCCGCCGAGGATGCACTCCAGGCAACACCCGATCTCCGCGGCATCTTTGCCATCAACGACCCCTCCGCACTCGGCGCCCGGGCCGCGCTCGAGAAGGCCAACAGGATCGGACAGGTCACGATCATCGGGTTCGACGGTCAACCCGAGGGCAAACAGGCGATCAAGGACGGGAAGATCCATGCCGACCCAATCCAGTTCCCCGATCGCATGGGCGTCGAGATCGTCCGGGCGATCGTGAAGCATTCCAAGGGGGAGGATGTCCCGAAGGAACTGCTCATCCCGACGAGCCTCTACCGCAAGGCCGACGCCGAAAAGGACCCCTCCCTCAAATAACCAACCCTCACCCAATCCCATGTCCTCTGCCCGCTTCCTCAGCGAACTCGTCGGCTGCCTCTCCCAGGGCGCCGCCGGCAACCCCACCGTCTCCATGGTGGAGGCCGCGTTCCAACACCATGGCCTCGACTGGCGCTACGTGAACATGGAGGTCACGCCCGCCGACCTCGCCGATACCGTCCGAGGCGCCCGTGCCATGGGGTATCGCGGGTTCAACCTCTCCATGCCCCACAAGGTCACCGTCATCCCCCACCTGGATGGACTCGGTGAGTCCGCCTCGTTGATCGGCGCCGTGAACTGCGTCGTGCGCCGCGGCCATCAGCTCATCGGTGAAAACACCGACGGCAAGGGGTTCCTCGAGTCACTCAAGGCCGTCCAGGATCCCAGGGGACGTCACGTCGTGCTGTTCGGTGCCGGCGGTGCCGCCCGCGCCGTCGCGGTCGAGGTCGGCCTCGCAGGGGTCGACCACATCACGGTCGTGAACCGCGACGAGGCCCGGGGGCGCGATCTCGTCGACACCCTCCGCAACCGGGCCCACCTGAACGCCGAATTCGTCCCCTGGAATGGGGAGTTCCGCCTTCCGGCCGACACCGACATCGTCATCAACGGCACTTCGATCGGCCTCTACGAACCCGAGACCCGCCTGCCGCTCGATGTCACCACCCTCGGTCCCGGCATGGTCGTGGCCGACGTCGTCTTCAGCCCGCCCCAGACGCGACTGCTCCGCGACGCCACGGCCCGGGGATGCCGGACGATCGACGGCCTGGGGATGCTGGTGAACCAAGGGGTGATCGGGGTACGGTATTGGACCGGCATCGATCCCGAACCCTCCGTGATGCGCCACGCCCTCGAGGTGGCCATGGGTTTGCGACCCGCCTGAACACCTCTCCAGCACAGGTCCCCTGCCCTCCATGAAGCCTCTTCCAGTCTCCTCCCTTGCCCTCGGCACCCTGCTTTCCCTCGCCATGATCCCCACCGTCCCGGGCGCCGAGAAACTGCGCACGATCGCGTCCCAACCCAGCTGGATCCTCGCCACACCCCAGGTCGAACTCGCCCTGACCCGGCTGGGCGGTCACATGGCGCCTGTGACCTTCTACCGCGACACCGACCATCCGGTGCAGCCCTACCACATCACGCCGTGGCAGGGAGAAAAGCACGACTACCCCGTGCCCGTGCTCGCACCCCTCCGCGGCGACTTCTTCTGCCTGCCCTTCGGCGGCAACGACACCGCCGTGAATGGAGAGAAGCATCCGCCCCATGGCGAGACCGCCGGATCCCCGTGGACGTTCGTCGGATCAAAGAGGCAGGGCGACGTCCTGACGCTCACCACAATGCTTGAGACGAAGATCCGTCCGGGTCGGGTGACCAAGGAACTGTCGCTCGTGGACGGCGAGAACGTCGTCTACTCGCGGCATCGGATCGAGGGCTTCGCCGGCCCCACCCCGCTCGGACACCACGCCACGCTGGCGATGCCCGAGACCGACGGGGCCTTCCGGATCTCCACCAGTCCGTTCCGGTTCGGCATGGTGGCCCCTGGACTCTTCAGCGACCCCACCAAGGCGGAGTACCAGGCGCTCCAGATCGGCGCCCGGTTCACGGATCTCCACACAGTGCCCGCCGCCTGGAAGGGCGCGGCCGATGCAGACCTTGCCTCGCTGCCCGCCCGAAAGGGCTTTGCCGACCTCGTCCTGCTGCTCAACGCCCCGGGCGAGCGGGCGTGGGTGACCGCCACCCGACGCGACCAGGGCTGGATGTGGTTCGCCCTCAAGGATCCAACCGTGCTGACCGGGACGCTGTTCTGGCTCGAGAACCATGGACGCCATGGGATGCCCTGGCTGGGACGGAACAACTGCGTCGGCATCGAGGACATCACCGGCCACTGGGCCGACGGCCTTGCCGCGTCGACCACGCCCAACGTCCTCACCCGCGAGGGCATCCGGACCGCCATCGACCTCTCGGCCGACCGGCCGACCGCGGTGAACTACATCCAGGGCGTGGTCCGCGTGCCCCCCGGGTTCGACGAAGTGAAGACGGTCGAGTTCGGCACCGGCACCGTCACCTTCATCTCCCCGGGCGGACTGCGCGTCACGGCCCCGGTCCGACACGAGTTCCTGAAGACCGGGACGCTCTGAATGCGCTCCTCCCCGAGCCTTCTGTCCCGCCTGCTCGCGGACTACGGCATGGTGCTGGTCCTGGCGCTCCTAGGTGCCTTCTTCAGCGTCGCCACCCAGAGTGACCAGCGCCCGACCGGAGCCGACGCCGGACGGACCCTCGCTTCGGATCTTCTCAAGCGCCATCCCAACGGTGCGCGCATCCTCGTCGCCGTCCCGGACCAGGCCGACGCCATCGCCTTCGCCGAGGCCCTCCAGGCCGACCTCACCCGAGGCGGCGCGCGGGTGCGCCTCGCCACGGGAGATCCCAGGTCCGCACGCGCGGCCCTCCAGGCGGCCGCCGCGGAGGGGCCGCTCGACGCCATTGCCTGTGACGCCACCAGCGCCTCCTGGATGGTCTTCGCCGACGTGCCGACGGACTTCCCGGCTCTGGGTCGACCCCGGATCGAACAGCCGACCGCCTACCGGTGGCCCAATTTTCTCAAGCGGGACAACCTGCTGAACATCGCCAACCAGATCGCCGTGATCGCCATCGTCGCGATCGGCATGACCCTGGTCATCATCACCGGTGGCATCGACCTCTCGGTGGGCAGCCTCATCGCCCTCGCCGCCGTGCTCGCGACGCTCGGGATCCGCGACATCGCCGGAGCCCAGCAGGCCACCGCCTGGGGAATGACGGGCTGCTGCCTGGTCGCCATCCTCGCCACCGGCATGGCCGGAGGCGTCACGGGGACTCTGATCACCGTGTTCCGGCTTCCTCCCTTCATCGTGACCCTCTCGATGATGCTGGTGGCCAGCGGTGGGGCCTACCTGCTCACCCACGGCCAGTCGGTCTACCAGGTGCCTGACTCCTTCGTCTGGCTCGGACGGGGCACCGGTCCGTTCGGACTCCCGATCGCCGTCCTGCTGATGCTCCTCCTCTACGCGGCGGCTCACCTCATCATGTCGGGCACGGTGCTCGGACGCCACCTCTATGCCGTCGGTGGCAACCGAGTCGCCTCGCGCTACTCCGGCGTGCCGGTCCGACGCGTCATCCTCACCGCCTACGTCGTGAGCGGACTCCTCTCCGGTCTCGGAGGTGTGGTGCTCGCCTCCCAGCTGAAGAGCGGATCCCCGACGTTCGGGAACATGTATGAG
The DNA here is from genome assembly GCA_005801385.1 of Verrucomicrobiales bacterium. GTDB lineage: Bacteria > Verrucomicrobiota > Verrucomicrobiia > Limisphaerales > UBA9464 > UBA9464. Next base: position 16,440 of record SYEM01000083.1, read on the forward strand.
CTCTATGTGATCGCCGCCGTGGTGGTCGGCGGGGCGAGTCTCAACGGCGGGACCGGCCTGATGTTCGGCACACTCGTGGGCGCCTTCGTGATCGCCGTCATCCAGAACGGGATGAACCTCATGAACGTCGAGAGCTACACCCAGAAGGTCGTGCTCGGCCTGGTCATTCTCGGCGCCGTCCTCCTCGACCTCCTCCGCGAACGCGGCTGGAAACTGGACCTGTCCGGCGGGGATTGAACCGGCCAAGCTCCTTTCAGGGTATGATGTCTGAATCCGAGTTCTTCGCCGGCATCACCGGGCGCAGCGACGACCTGAGCCGTGTGGTCCAGGCCCTCTCGGGTTCCGGGGTCCCGTTCTGCCTCATCGGGGGACTCGCGGTGAATCAATACGTCGACCCGGTTGTGACGTTGGACGCCGATTTCGCCATCACTGCAGCGACGGGTGTCGCGGCAGCACTGGAGGCTGCCGGATTCGTCGTGGAGGAACACCCGCATTCGATCAACGCCGTCCTACCGGGCAGCCGTCTCCGGATCCAGATCACCATCAACAACCGCTACGGATCCTTTCCGTCCCGGGCCGAACCTGGAGAGATCTTCGGTGTCCGACTTCCGATTGCGCGCCTCGAGGACCTCGTCCAGGGCAAGATCTGGGCCGCTTCCGATCCGAAGAGGCGCGCGACCAAACGCCAGAAGGATCGGCTCGATCTCGCCCGGATCTGCGAGACACACCCGCGGATCCTCGACCTCGTCCCTCGAGGCCTCGTCCCGGAGGTCGACGACATGCGGTATCCGGGCTGAACCGGGGACAGACACGGCCAATCCCGGCCCCACCCATCCGAATCCACCCACCCCTCGAGAAACCCGCTCGAGCCGGCGGGGACTGGTGTTGGCCCTTCAGCGCGGCCCGACGGCCACCCAGTCCCAGAAGCCCATCCGGTCCAGATCCGACAGAAGCGCCGTCTCCTGCTCGGAATCCAATCGGGCCAGCGGGGCCCGGACGGGACCGACATCCACCCCGAGCCGGCGCATCACGGCCTTGGCACCGGCAAGGTAGCCGCGTCGGGCAAGGGTCTCGACCGCCTGCACCCCGCGATACTGTTCCTCCCGCGCGGCCGTCAGATCTCCACGCTGGAAGGCGTCCAGAAGACGGCGGTACGGCGGACCCGCGAAGTTGTAGCCGCTGCCCGCCGCACCCCGGGCCCCGACCGCAAGGGCGGCGAGAAGACATTCATCGATCCCCCACGGCAGATCCCAGGAACCTCCGCCGGCACGCTGGCAGGACTGGTAGGCGATGAGATCGGGATTCGTGAACTTGAGCCCCACGAGGTTCGGGATGCGTTCGCGGGCCCTCGAGAGGAACTCGGGCATCGGCAGATGGACCCCCGTCAGGGCCGGGATGTCGTAGAAATAGAACGGCAGATCCGGAACGGCCGAGGCGATCGCGGAGCAGACCGTGATCAGATCGTCCACCGAACGGGGCCTCACATAGAACGGTGCGAGGGCGGAGACGGCGACCGCCCCATGGGACGCTGCACGACGCGCCAGAGCCTGGGATTCCTCGACCCGGGTCGAGCCCACATGGACCACCACCCGAATGGGGGTCCCGGTCGCCACCTCACCCCATCGGGTGGACAGCGCGAGGCGTTCGTCGGTGGACAGCGACGAGAACTCGCCCGTGGTGCCCCCGATGAACACCGTGTCGATCCCGGTGCGCAGGAGATGCTCCGCCTGGTGCTCGACGATGGACAGGCGGAGGGACCCGTGATCGTCAAAAGGCGTATGGGTTGCGGCAACGAGGGTCTCGAGCGGATGCGTGGGCGTCATGGACCCGCGGATTGACGGGGATCGCGGGCGATTCCGCAACTGGGCTGCAGGCCCGACCCATCCCACCGCACAACCCCCTCCAGGCATGCCGACTCCCCGTCGGATCGACGACTCAGGCCCCCTGCCCCAGTGCCTGACCCACCAGTTGCTTCGCCTCGCCGACCAGCCGCTCCAGGTGGGCCTCACCCACAAAGCTCTCGGCGTAGATCTTGTAGAGGTTCTCCGTACCGGAGGGCCGGGCAGCGAACCAGCCGTTGGCCGTCGTCACCTTCAGTCCCCCGATCGGCGCATCGTTGCCCGGAGCCCGGGTCAACCGTGCCGTGATGGGCTCGCCAGCGAGGGACTCCGCCGTCACCGCCTCCGGCGACAGCTTCGACAACGTCGCCTTCTGGGCCGGTGAGGCCGGGGCGTCGATCCTCGTGTACCACGACGCCCCACAGGCCTCGACCAGTCGCTGGTGATGCCGACCCGGATCAGTACCCGTCACCGCCGTGATCTCCGCGGCCAGCAGGCACAGGATCAGTCCGTCCTTGTCGGTCGACCACACCGATCCGTTTCGACGCAGAAAGCTCGCCCCGGCGCTCTCCTCGCCACCAAAGCACAGCGAGCCATCGAACAGACCCGGTGTGAACCACTTGAACCCGACCGGCACCTCGCGCACACGACGTCCCAGTCGCGCCACAACGCGGTCGATCAGCGCGCTGCTCACCAGCGTCTTCCCGACCACGGCCGAGGCGGACCACTCCGGCCGATGCGTGAGC
>SYEM01000084.1 GCA_005801385.1 Verrucomicrobiales bacterium
CCTCCTGCGCCTGGTCAGCGCACTCCTCGTCGAGTTCAGCGAGGAATGGGAAACCGGAAGAATCTACCTCAGCATGGACAGCCAAACCCAGCCCTCGGTTTAAGCGCCGCCAATTTTACAGAAAAGATTTTGCGCCGCCCGAGTCCTGCCCGGTGCACCACCTCCCTCAGCCACGGATCCACTAGGCATGGAGCAGGTGGATGCCCAAAGCCAGCAGGCAGAATCCCGCAGGCACCAGTGTCAGCAGGATTGAGAAGAGGACCCCCAGAACGAAACTGATCTCACCGAACGCGCCGGCCCGTTCGCGCCAGACCTTCCGGACAAGCCACTCGGCGATCCACCCGCCAGAGTAGCAGACATTGGCGGCGACTCCGTAGGCGAGGACCCCAACAACCGCTAGTATCGGGGGATCCGGCAGACCCAGAGGTTCGTCGAAGAGTTCCGAGGCGATGGCCGCCACGGCGAGGATCACGCCGCAGGAAACGACACCGACTCCACCCACGACCAGGTTGTTGGGGATCCGTCTCAACTCCCACCAGCAGAGGATCTCCCAGAACGAGTCTCCGCCGGAAGGGCGGATCAGGCTGATCATCAATCCAATGAATCGTCGCCCTGAGGCCTTCACTGCAGATGAGGATGGAGTGACCCCTCAGGCAGCGACATCAAATTCCTCGGAGGCCTGGGTGACAGCGACGGACCCGGTCGGGGATCCCGTCATCCAGGGTGCTGGTTTGCACCTGTAAGTTTCAATGGACTCCGACCGATCCCCGGGTGTGCGTGACGCGAAGCGACACGCATTCGGGCGTTCTCCAATCCGGCCCGACCCGGCCCCTCCGTTCCGCGGTCACCCCGGTTCACGGAGCGGATGGGGTGCGGACACGCTCAACCAGTTCCCATCACATGAATCTTAGAACCCATTTGCATCTCATCCTGCTCGTTGCGGTGGCCACCTCGACCCTCCTGGCGAAGCCTCTTCCCTTCAAGCCGAGGGCCTTCACCAAACCCAAACTGAATCCCCCTTCCCTCCAGTTCCCTGGACCGGCGGACGACGACTCCATTGTCGTCACCGTCTGCGCCGGAGCCAGCGGCGCACCGGCGGGGTTTTTGCTGCAGGGGCAGACCGCCGAGCAGCTGGACCTTGGGCCGGACGGCATCGCCGGGACGGCAGACGACGGAAAGTGGTTTGATATTACAGATCCCCGGTCGCAGCACGGGATGTTTCCGGGCGCGAATCCGGAGTGGAGCCTGGCGGCCGGTGCCTGCATCACGCTGACCATAGGCGGGACCGTCACCCCACTCCCCTCACAACAGGCCGGCCTCGAGTCACCCCTAAAGTGCGGGACGGCCTACGTGTTCCGCGTCAATGCCATCGCGGACTGCAACAACAACCGGAGCGAGTTCAGTTCGACGAGAACGACAACCACGGTTCCCTGCGATATTCCGGGGGTCTGCCAGTTCTGCACCCGGAGTCAGGGCTTCTTCTCGAATGGCGCCTCCAGTCTGGCCGCACTGCTGACGTGCTTCGGGGGCGATGGTGGAACAGGCCCAACGGCGGTCGTCGCGAACTCCGGTCCCATCGTCACCCTAGGTGGTGGCACCTACACCTACACCTGGTTACTCACCCAGACCTATGTCGACATTGATCCGAACCCGCTCAAATTCCAGTGGGTCGACAGTGGACTCATGGCGTTCCGGACGGCGCTGGGGGGGAATGGTCCCTCGGGCTCGTTCTCGATGAGTGTGGTCAATCCAACGTCGATGGGGACCGGTGGCACTCTCGCGAGCCAGTTGGCGGCCCTGACCATCAATCTCTCCGCTTGCGGGGACGCCGCCTACGGCAATGCATTCCTCTGCAGCTTCGTCGCCGGACAGACCCTCAAGGTGGGAGGCATTCCAATCTCCGCGGAAACTGCGGCTGCGCTCAATGGCCAGACGGTCGCCGAGGTCCTCGCCGCGGCCAATGCCTACCTCGGCAGCGGCGGGACGGTCCCCTACGGACTGGTATCGGCTGCCGCCCTCAACGAGCTCATCGATGAACTCAACCTCGCGTTCGACGGCAAGGACTGGGATGGGGACGGAATCGACGACCACGAGTGCGGCGGCAAGAGCGAGTTCGGTGCGACCCACATCTGCTGTGAACTGAAACCTCCGGGCGACCCGTGCACGAAGAGCCAGGGCTATTTCTCGTCGGGCGCCGCAAGCCTCGAGGCCGAGCTGGCCTGCTTCGGGGGGGATGGTGGGACCGGCACCAAGCCGGTGACCGCATCGGGCGGCCCGCTGATCACCATGGGCGGGGGAACGTTCACCTACACGTGGATGCTGACCCAGAGCTATGTCGACATCGACAAGAGCCCGAAGTTCCGCTGGGTTGACACTGGTCTGCTCGCCCTTCGCGCGGCACTAGGAGGAGGTGGAACCTCAGGATTCTTCACCAGCTCCGAGGTGAACCCCACCACCATGGGCACCGGCGGTGGGCTCGCGAGCCAGACCGCCGCCCTCACCCTCAACATCTCCTCGTGCGGCGACGCGACCTACGGCTCGGTAACGCTGTGCCGTTTCTTGGCGGGCGACACTCTGAAGGACTGCGGCGGTCCCAGTCCGTTCGCCACGGCGCACCTGTGCCTGTAGGGGAGTGGCCCCTGCAGTCTGGAGCGGGTCCGAGGACCCTCAGTGCAGGCGCTCCGCCCCTTCCGGGCGGGGCGTTTCGCCTTTGGCAGTCTGTAGGCTCTCAACATTCAGGGGTGGAGGATGCGGTGCACCGCCTCCTTGGGCCCAGTCGCTGTGCCCACACAACCGCAGCGCCAGCGCTGCGGTGTACCCACCTTCGCCTCCCCGTGGGCAGCACAGACCGGCTTGACCAGGAAACGATCTTGGAGGCCTCATTTTCCTCGTGGATGGCCGGTGGAACCGAAATGAAATGGTTTTTAACCTTGCACCCAAGGACACCTTTTCTAAGCTCCGCGTTCTTTAACGAGGAGAAACTCAGACCTGTTATGCGTCGTCCGAAGGGGATTAAGACCAAGAAGTCCGTTGCCAAGCGCTTTAAGATCAGCGCCAAGGGCAAGGTATTCGCCCGCCATTCCGGTATGCGTCACTTGCTGTCCGGCAAGAGCGCCAAACGCCGTCGCCGCCTGGGCGAGGACAAGGAGGTTCACCCCTCCGACGTCTACAAGATAAAGGCCTGTCTCCCGTTCTCGCACTGATCCGTCATCCGCGAACCTCCTACTGATTTCCGACAATGCGCGTCACCAACGCTCCCGCCTCCCGCAAACGTCGTAAACGGATGCTGCAGCTCGCCAAGGGCTACCGCCTGAAGCGCAGCAAGCTGTATCGTTACGCCTCCGATGCCGTCGACCACGGTCTGCAGTACGCCTACCGCGACCGCAAGACCAAGAAGCGGACCTACCGCAATCTCTGGCAGATCCGCATCAATGCCGCCGCGCGCGCTGCAGGCATTACCTACAGCCGATTCATGGAGGGCCTCAAAGCCGCCCAGTGTGGGCTGGATCGCAAGGTCATCGCCGACCTCGCCGCCACTGACAGCCCGGCCTTCGCCAAGCTCGTCGAACTGGCCCAAGGCGGTTTGAAGACCAAGGCCGCCAAGGCCTGAGCCATCAGCCAACCCCGGTTCCAACCGGAAGGACAGGGCGGTTCACCTCGGGTGATCGCCCTTTTTGTTTTCTCCGGGTCCCTCGCGGGCAAAGGGCAAAGCCAGCACCTCCCTGCCGCCCTCTGCCAGCTCCTCCCCCACGTCACCCAGGCGACGGGCCTGACGCCGAATCTGCCGCCACGAGTGGCGGGTCAGACCGATGAGTCCCCCGGGAGTCAGGACCATCTGGGCCGTGCTGGTGAGGGTCAGCATCGGATTGAATGGACTCATCCGACGCATTGTCCGCCAGACGGCCTCGGTCGGGTGCGCCTCTTCCTCCACAACAAAGTCCAGTAGGTGCACACACAAGAGGCAGCCCACCATCGAGATCGCGATGACGAGGTGGTAGTCCCAGAGGGGCTGGCCCAGAAACACCCCAAGTCGATCCGGAAGCACCCGGAGAAGGAATCCACCCAGTACAGGGCCAAGGGTGGTCATCAGGCTCGTGAGGGCGAGGAAGGCAGCCACGTAGGGGGCCTTGTTGGCCGGGGCCAACTTGAGCATGAGATTGAACTGACAGAGCTGGAATCCCGCCGTCATAGCCCCCACGACGAGATAGGCCACGGCGAGGTGCCAAAAGAACCGCTCCCCAGCGAGGCTCCAGAACACGAGTCCCGAGAGCGCCCAGACAATCGATGCCACATAGAGCACCGGCTTGCTGCCGAAACGGTCGCACAGGAAGCCCCATCCACGCAGGGTCAGGATCCCGCCGACACCCGCCAGTGCCGTCAGCAACCCCACCTCCCCCATCGACCGGTGGAGTCCCTCGAGGAGGAACACCGTATAGAACGGCTGGCCGAGGTTCAGCAGGAAACCCCAGCAACCCACGAACGCCACCAGCTTCAGGTAGTTGGTATCCCGCAGGGGTTCGGCGATCTCCCGCCAGTCGGGCGGCACCGTCTCCCTACAAGAGACCGACGCCGGAAACGTCATGCGCCTAAGGAAGTAATACCCCACCAACCGCCCCAATCCCGCAACCGCGAAGATCCAGCCGAAGGTGGTGAGTGAATTCGCCCCCTTCTCGGCAACGGCACCGGCCATGAGGACGACGACGAGGGTCCAGAAGCCGAAGATGAGATTGCGTCGACCGAAATAGCTCCCACTGAGCCGCGGAGGCACCAGCTGGGCGATGGCAGCCGACCAGGCGACAGCAGTGATGCTGTTGGCGAGGGTCGCAACGGTCAGGAGCGCGGCAAAGACGACACCCCGTTGCGACGGCTGGAAGAACGGGAGCAGGCTGATCAGTCCCCAGGGCGCAGCATTCACCAGAAAGCCGATCGCCATGATCCGCAGGAGCGACATGCGGCGCCTCAGTGCCGTGGCCAGGATGGGCTGGATGAGATTGCACACGTGCGGCAGCGCCGCCATCAACCCGACCGCCCCAGGACCCCATCCCAACGCCGTAACCGCGAAGGCGATGACGAACGGGAAGCTCGGCATCGTGAGGTTCAGCATGGGGACGCTGAAGCACGCCTCGATCGTCGCCGACTTCAGCGACAACAACAGCTCACGTCGGCCCATCTTTGGTTCCATCACGTTGGGGATACCCCGTACCGATGAGCTCACGGGTCAGCTGCCCCCGGACAGCCCGAATTCACGCTCGATCTTTGTTTTCCCCAGTCGAGCCACCCGGTTCTTCGGATCCAACTCCACAGCCCGTGTCAGCGCCTTGTAGACCTGCAACCACTCCTCCGGCTTGTGGTAGGCCAACCCAAAGCCACCCCATGTGGCGGCATCCTCCGGATCCAATGCGACACCGCAGAGGCCGGGGCCTTGTCCCGATGCCATCACGGAGCCGACCGCAGCGACCAGACGCGTCGCCCCCCGACGATGGTATGCAGGACCCGTCCGCGCAGACGCCAACCGTGGAAGGGGTTGTTCGACGACTTGCTGGCCGTGTCGTCACGCGACGAGGTCCACTCCTCATCCGGATCGAACAGGGTCAGGTCTGCAACCCCGCCGACCCGGATCTCTCCGCGGCCATCCTGGAGGCGCAGGAGCTTCGCGGGCTCCGAGGTGAGCTTGGCGAGTGTTCCGATCAAGGAGAGCCGGCCCGTGTGCACCAGAGCCATCAGCGACAGCGACAGCTCGGTCTCAAGCCCCACGATGCCGAAAGGCGCATAGTCGAACTCCACATCCTTTTCAGATTGGGAGTGGGGCGCGTGGTCACTGCTGATGATCGTCAGGGTGCCATCAACCAACCCCTCGAGGATGGCCTCACGGTCCCGGGTGGATCGCAACGGAGGGTTCATCTTGAAGTCCGTGTGGTAGTTCGGCCACTCGGGCAACGGGGTGTCCTCGAAGAACCGCGCGGCCTGGTCGACGCCATCCTCCCGCCAGAACTCCTCACTGCCCGCGATGCAGGCATCGGTGAGGGTGAAATGATGCGGACAGGCCTCCCCGGAGATCGGCACCCCACGTCCGCGCGCCTCCCGCAGCAGACGAACGCTCCCGGCGGAACTGAGGTGCTGGCAGTGGATGACGGTGCCGGTCTGCTCCGCCAGGAGGATGTTCCGGGCGACAATCAGCTCCTCGCCCGCGGCAGGCCACCCGGCGAGTCCAAGAATGGTCGAGTACTTCCCCTCGTGCATGACCCCCTTGGTGACCAGGCCGTAGTCCTGGCAGTGGTCCATGATCGGGAGGTCGAACATCCGGGCATACTCGCAGGCCCGGCGCATCAGGTCGTTGTTCTGGATGCAGTGTCCGTCATCGGTCAGGGCAACGACACCGGCCTTGTGGAGGGATCCGATGGGGGCGAGCTCCTCCCCGGCGATGCCCTTGGTGAGGGCGCCGGTGATCTCGACCCGGCACTGGGCCTTCGCTGCGCTGTCCTGGATCAGGGCCACCGTGCCGGCGTTGTCGATCGCAGGCGAGGTGTTGGGCATGCAGACGACGGTCGAAAACCCGCCTCGGACGGCGCATCGCGACCCGCTCTGCACGTCTTCCTTCTTGGTCTGACCCGGCTCGCGGAAATGGACGTGGATGTCGATGAGGCCAGGGGCCACCACCAGTCCCCGGGCATCGAGGATCTCGGTCCCGGGCGGGCACTGGGATCGCAGATCGGGCCCCACCGCGGCCACCTTGCCCTCGATCAGAAGCACGTCGGTGACCGCATCCAACCCGGAGGCCGGATCCACCACGCGTCCACCGGAGACCAACATCGGAGTCATCGTCCGGGCACGCTATGGCAAAGCCATGGACCGGGAAAGTCCGCGATGCGATGGAACGCGAAGGGCCCGTCCGGGGGGACGGAACTCGGGACGGCTCCGATGCCCGGTTTCCGACCGCCTCAACGAAGCGCCTTGCCTGCCGGGGCCGATGTCGTTCCCTCCTTCTTGGCCCGCTCAATGAACACGTCCACCTGCTGGCCGACATAGATCGGAAAGGTCGGGCGATCGAACTCGTAGATGACCTGCAGGACGCGGGTATCCACACGTTCAAAGCTGTCCCCCGTGAGGCTGCGCTTGGGGACGACGTAGGGTTCAACCCGGACAAACCGGAGAGGGACCGTCCAGTCGGAACGCCCCTTGATCGCACCCACCGCGGGGGTTCCAGGGGTGAAGTCGATGGCGGTCTGTTCGTCGATGTCGGCCCGGACCTGAAGGCGTTCATTCCCACCCGTGTTGAGCAGCAGAAGCGGTTCGGCGGTCAGGCTGGCCGAGGCGAACTCGCCCGGGCGGACATTGACCTGCAGGACATGGCCATCGCTGGGTGCCCGGACTGTCAGGAGTTCAACGGTGGTCCGAACGAGATCCCGCTGGGCCGTAGCCGCCTCCACGTCACGCTCGGACGACACGAGTTCAGCCTTGGCCCGCTCGGTGGCGAACAGACGCCGGTTCATCTCCTCCTCGGTGATGACCCCCTCCTCACGCAGTTTTCTGCCCCGTCGCAGCTGATCCTCGGTGTCCCGGAGAAGGACCTGCCGGGTGAGGACGGTGGCCTTCAGGGACTCCAGCTCGGCCTCCTCCGTGGCCAGGAGGGCGCGGGACTCCCGGTCATTGAGTTGGAACAGGGGGGCTCCTGCGGAGACGATGTCGCCAACCTTGACGAACACCTTTGCGACAACACCGGCTTTCTGGGAGGCGATCCGGACATTCTCGCCCCGGGCCTCGATCAATCCGGAGGCGGCCAGGCTTTGGGCGTAGGGCGACCGGGCGGGAGGCGACACCGGTCCGGGGGCGGACGGCTTGTTGGCGACCCGACGGACCAGAACCACGGCGAGCACGATGCCGATGAGTGCCGAATAGAAACTGAGGCTTCTGAAAATCATGACGGGACTAGTGGGGCTGGGCGGCGAACCGCTTCACGGCGGAACCCGAGAGGACTTCCTCGACACGGCCATCCTCCATCCGGGTGATGCGATCGGCGAACCCATAGGTCCGTGGATCATGGGTGACCAGGATGACGCACCGTCCGCCGGTCCGGGCACCCCCCGCCAGAAGCTCCATGATGTCGTGCCCGGTGCGCGAGTCGAGGGCGCTCGTCGGTTCGTCGCACAGGATGAGCTGCGGTTCGTGCACGAGTGCCCG
>SYEM01000085.1 GCA_005801385.1 Verrucomicrobiales bacterium
GGAACTCGGCCATCCGCTCGCGGAAGTTGTTGTAGTGCTGCTGGGCGAGGACAGTGGTTGGGACGAGGATGGCGACCTGTTTGCCGGCCATCACCGCCTTGAACGCGGCACGGATGGCGACCTCGGTCTTTCCGAAGCCAACATCACCACAGATCAACCGGTCCATGGGCCGCGTCGATTCAAGATCCCGCTTGGTGGCCTCGATGGCCCGCAACTGGTCGGGCGTCTCCTCGAACTCGAACGAGGCCTCGAACTCCCGCTGCCAGTTCGTGTCGGGGGCGAAGGCGTGTCCGGGCAATGTCGACCGGGCCGCCTGGATCCTCAGGAGGTCCCCGGCGAGATCCTTGACCGCCTTCTCGGCCTCCTGCTTCGACTTTGTCCAGCGCGTCCCCCCGAGCGTGCTCAGGATGGGCCGGGCCTTGCCGGCGCCGACGTAGCGGCTGACCAGGTGGGCCTCACTGACGGGCACGTAGAGGCGGGGCGACTCACCTCCGGGTTCCCGGGCCGCGTATTCGATGACGAGACATTCCTGACCCTGGGAGGCCTCCGGTGAAGGTCTGGACTCCCGTGTCTTCGGTGGTGGCAACAGTTTGAGTCCACGGAACCGACCGATGCCGTGCTGCAGGTGGACGACGAAGTCCCCGTCCTCGAATTCCGTGAAGTCGACCTCGAGGGCCGATCGCAGGGCCCGGGCGTGTGGGGACTTGAGGCGTCGAGGTCGTGAGACCTTGTACCGACCGTAGATCTCCGCGTCGGTCACCACCGCAAGGGAGGCCTCCGGCATCAGGAACCCCCGGGAGATGGCACCGAGATGGACCACCGGGTGTGCCGCGACGGCTGTGTCCTCGGCTGAGGCCAGGCCGTACTCCGTCCAGAGCTCGAGGAACCGCTGGCGTTCACCCTCAGTGCCGCAGAAGGCATGGACAGTCGTGCCCTGACGCAGCCACCGATGGATCTGACGGAAGAACTCCCTGCGCTGCGCCTCGGCCACGGCCGCCTCGGGCAGGACGGAGCCGATGGGACGAAACGCGTCGAGGGAGACCGTCGAGGGCCATCGGCAGGACTCCGCCTCCGTTTCGGTCTCTGTTTCGGTTTCCCCGGAGATCTCGAGCACCGTGAGGCCTCGACGTTGGAGGAGCTGGTGGAAGTCCACCCAGGAGTGGTGGAAGGGGCTATCGGGCTCCGCCTGCTGGGAATGGCGCAGGGCCTGGTCCATCAACGCATCGGGTTCGAGGAGCACGACGAGCGACTTCTCAGGGAGGTGCTCCACCAGGCTCGACAGGGTCTCGGTGCTGGAGGGTCTCGATGGGGATTCCGGGGAGTCCCAGGACTTGGGCCGGATCTGCAGCAGGCCGAGCTCGCCGGCCGGTGGGATTCGGAGGGCGTCGATCTGCTCCCGGGAGACCTGGGTCTGCGGATCAAATTCCCGGAGCGACTCGAGCTCGTCGCCGAAGAACTCAAGGCGCACCGGCCATGGTGAGCTCATGGGCCAGAGATCGACGATTCCGCCGCGCCAGGAGAGTTCGCCCTTCCCGGTCACCTGGGTCTCGGGCTCGTAGCCCTGTTCCTCGAGCCATTCGATGAGATCCAGAGGGTTGCAGGTATCGCCCCGGGCAACCTCACGAACCCGTTTGGCCAGGGCCTCGCGACCGAACGTCAGCTGCTGGAGAGCGGTCACCGTGGCGACGATCGGACGTTGCCGCTGCTGGGGATCGGACAGCGCCACGAGGGATTCAAGGCGCTCGCTCACGATGTCGACGTGCGGCAGCTTCTTCTCGGTCGGCAGGACGTCCCAGGCCGGGAAGAACCGGGCGCCCAGGAGGGTCTGGGATTTGTCGGACCGTTCCTTTCCGGCCCCGACGGCCAGCCAGGTGTTGAGGTCGGCGTGGACCTGTTCCTGAGTCTTGAGAGAATCGACCACGACAAGGATGGACCGGTCGGAAAACTGGCGGCACAGGGCGGCGACCAGACAGGGGGTCGAGGCGGGTGTGATGCCGGACCACGACGCGACGTCCCCGGTCCCGAGGCGTAGGACCAGGGGCTTCCAACCCGGAACGGAGCGGACGGCGTCAAGGATGTCGGGACCTGACGCGGGAGGACGGTTCCCCTTCAAGACCGACAACGTGGAACGACTCCGTTAATCGCTCAACCTGCAATCCGAGCCCTGGCGGGGCGGTGGCGATCCCGGGATGCTGGGGGATGGGGACTGACGCGAAGACGCAAAAAAAGAAGGGATGGGAGAGAAGGTTTGATCTACAGAGCAACCATTGGGGAGGAGAGAATGGCGACTCGGCTTGCGTATTGGCGGAGGTATCGTTGCTCCATGTGCCTTGACCCGTCCGACACTCCTCCGCACTTTGAGCCGTGCTTTCCAAGACACTGGTCGTCGCCGTCCTCTGTCTGACCGTGCTGGGGCTCCAGGCAGGATCCCCCGAACGCTCGGTCATCCAGATCCTCACCTTCAGTCAGCAACCCCAGTTCGATTCCCCGTGGCGTTCCGACAACGTCCGGCGCTCCGGGGGATCCGGGTTCGTGATCAAGGGGAAGAAGATCATGACGAATGCCCATGTGATCGCCTGGGCCAAGCAAATCCTAGTCCGACGCTATCAGGATCCCCGACCCTTCCAGGCCCGCGTGGCCTATGCGGGCAATGACTGCGATCTGGCCATACTGGAGGTGGAGGATCCGTCGTTCTTCGACGGTCTGGAGCCCCTCGAGTTTGGGGATCTCCCCGCGGTTCGGTCCGCCGTGGTCACCTGCGGCTATCCGGCGGGCGGCGAGCAGATCTCATTCACCCGGGGCGTTGTCTCCCGGATTGAGGTCCAGAACTACGCGCACCCCGGCAACCGGTTCCTCCTCGCGGTCCAGACCGATGCCGCCATCAACCCGGGCAACAGCGGTGGCCCGGTGCTTCAGGACGACAAGGTGGTTGGCGTGGCCTTCCAGGGGGTTCCGGGGCTCGAGAATGCGGGGTTCTTCATTCCCCCCGAGGTCATCCGGCACTTCCTCAAGGACATCGAGGACGGCAAATACACCGGCTTTCCCGAGGCGGGCATCAACCTGGTGCCGCTCCAGAACCCGGCCTATCGCCGGTTCCTCGGACTGCCGGAGGACGGGGTCGGGGCGCGTGTCGACAGTCTCCGTCCCGGTGGGCCCGCCGAGAAACTCCTGAAGAAGGACGATGTGGTCCTGGAAATCGCCGGCTATCCGGTCGGGAGCGACGGTACGGTGTTGTATCGGGACAACCGGGTCTCCGGGGCGATCCTGTTCCAGACGGTGCAGGACGGGGAGACGGTGAAACTGAAGGTCTGGCGGGATCGCAAGCCGATCGAGGTCGAAGTCCCGGTGGCCGTCTACCAGGGAGATCGGTTGGCGGGGAACCAGTACGATGTCCCTCCACGCTACCTGATCCACGGGGGACTGGTGTTCACGCCACTCAGCGCCGACTACCTGCGCACAGTGGGTCGGGACCGTCCCGACGCCTCCAGCTCCGCCCTGTTCTATGAGCTGTATTATCGGCGTTCCGAGGATCCGGGTGGCGCACGGTCCGAACCGGTTGTCCTCGCGACGGTTCTGGCGCATCCGGCCAATGCAAACCTCCGCGTCCGCGGCAAGGTGCTGGTGAACCGGATCAACGGGGTGCGGATCGACCGCCTCGAGGATGTTGCGCAGGCCCTTGGAAAGAAGGGCGAGGGGGCCCACGTGATTGAATTCGCAGGCCAGGACGGCTTCGAGTGCCTCGAGCGCGAGGCCTCGGCCCAGGCCACGCCCCAGGTCCTCGAAACCTACGGAATCTCCTCCGACCGCCGCCTATGACCCGTCCACTCCTTCTCTTCCTTCTCCTCATCGTCGGCCTCACACCGACCGCCGCAGCTGAATCCGCCTGGGACAAGTCGGTCGTCACCGTCGAGGTCACCTTCAAGGACTACGACTTCTTCCAGCCGTGGAACACCCCGACCCGTTCGGTCCGCAAGCATGGTCTGTACGTCGGGGATCGTGAAATCGTCACCACGGCCCAGTATCTGCCCACAGAGACCCTGGTCCGGCTGCAGAAGGGCGGACGGGGCAAGTGGTATCCAGCCAAGGTGGTCTGGTTCGATCCGCATGCCGATCTCGCGGTGATCACGTCGGAGGATCCGGAATTCTGGGTGGGACTACGCCCCGCGCGGCTGGCGAAGGCCATTCCCCAGGCGCAGGATTTCAATCTGATCCGCTGGAAGGATGGCAATCTCGAGAGTCGCCGAGTCGAGTTCAGCAAATTCACCGTGAAGGATGGGTCTTTGAGTTTCGCCCCGCGACTGACTCTGGAGCTGAACACGGATCTCGGAGGATTGGGCTGGGCGGAGCCGGTGACGCTCAATGGCACGGTGGCAGGTCTGACGACCTCCAAGGGTGGCAACACCTGCAATGTGGTTCCGGCCCCCTTCATCCGACAGATCCTCGAGGCCCGCGCCAAGGGTCGGTATCACGGCATGGGGTATTTCGACTTCGTCTGGGAGCCCGGTGAGAACCCGACGACGTTGGAACATCTCGGACTCAAGGGACTTGGCCGCGGAGCGATCGTCATTCGTGTCCCCAAACGCCCCGGAGTGGAGGCGGTCCTCAAGCCCAAGGACATTCTGTTGGAGGTCGACGGGTTCCCCATCGATGCAGCCGGGGATTACCTCGACCCGCAGTACGGATATCTCCTCCTCGAGAACCTTTCAAGCCGCGGTCACCTCGCAGGCGACACCGTTCCAATGAAGGTCTGGCGTGAGGGAGCGGAGACTAATATCAGCTACGTCCTGCCTAGGGCCGAGTACCATGACGACCTTGTCCCACGGGAATTGTTCGACCACCCGCCGGAATATGTGGTTGCGGGCGGACTGGTGTTCCAGGCCCTCGACCAGCCGTTCCTGAGGGGTTGGGGCGAGGATTGGCGGCGTCGGGCGCCGTTCCGACTCCAGCACTATCAGAATGGAAGTCCCACAGCAGAGCGTCCGTCGCTCGTGCTCCTCAGCAACGTGCTGCCTGATCCCGTCAACGTTGGCTACCAGGAGGCCCGGTTCCTCGTGGTCGATCGCATCAATGGTCAAAGGATCTCGACGTTGGCGGATGTGGTCGAGGCGTTGAAGGACCCGAAGGAGGGTGTCCATCGGGTTGATTTCATGAAGGGCGATACCCTTCAGTCCCTGCTCCTGGATGCCGCTTCGATGGATCAGGCGACCCAGAGGGTGATCCGTCGCTACGGCCTTCCAGCGGCCCAGCGAATTACGGAGCCGGCGGCGAAGACGAAGACGCAGGGCACCAAGGGTTGAAAGAAAAGAGGCTGGGGTCAGCGCCCCGGCCTCTTTCATGCCTATTGAAGAGGGCGTCCGCCTCCTAGAACTGGCTGTCGGTGACAGCGCCCTCGCTGGCGGAGCTGACCTGGGCCGCGTACTTGGCGAGGATGCCCCGACGGTAGTTCGGCTTGGGTTGCTTCCAGCGCTTCAGGCGATCGGCGAGCTCCTTGGCGGGGATCTTGAGATCGATGGCCTGCTTCTCGGCGTCGATCACGATCGGGTCACCGTTGCGGACCACGGCGATCGGGCCGCCGTCGAAGGCCTCGGGGGTGACGTGGCCGATCACGAAGCCGTGGGAACCGCCGCTGAACCGTCCATCGGTGATCAAGGCGACTTCCTTGCCGAGGCCCTTGCCCATGATGGCGCTGGTGGGTGAGAGCATCTCCCGCATGCCGGGTCCGCCCTTGGGTCCTTCGCCGCGGACGATGATCACGTGGCCGGCCTTGACCTTGCCGCCCAGGATGCCCTGCAGGGCGTCCTCCTCGCGTTCGAAGACGATCGCCCGACCCGAGAAGGTGAGGCCTTCCTTGCCGGAGATCTTCCCGACAGCGCCGCCCGGGCAGAGGTTGCCTCGGAAGACCACCAGATGGCTCGTCGGCTTGATGGGATTGTCAAAGCCCCGGACGATGTCCTGGCCCTTCGGATATCGCGGAGCCTTCCTCAGGTTCTCCCGCATGGTCTTGCCGGTGACGGTGAGGACGTCGCCGTGGAAGAGTCCTTCGTCGAGGAGCATTTTCATCAGCGGAACGGTGCCGCCGATCTCCACCAACCGGGCCATGACGTATTTGCCGGAAGGCTTCAGGTCCGCGAGCACGGGCACCCGCTTTCCGATGCGGGTCCAGTCGTCGAGCGTCAGCTTGACCCCGGCGCAGTGCGCCATGGCGATGAGGTGCATCACGGCGTTGGTCGAACCACCGAGGGCGATGACGAGGGTCATGGCGTTCTCGAAC
>SYEM01000086.1 GCA_005801385.1 Verrucomicrobiales bacterium
TATTCGGCGCTTGGATAAGGCGCTGAAGTTCCGCCCGCTGCTCAGTGGAAAGTTCGAATGGAAACTTTGGACGGGCCATGTCCGAACGATGGCACGAGTAATGGTTGTTAGGAAAGACTTAATTGAGACACTACACTAGCAGCCTCGTCGTGAATCCGCTGGTCGGTCCGGACGGCGGCACCCTGACCGGGGTTCCGGGATCCAGCCTTGTCGGGCGCGACGCCTCCACTGCCGAGAAGATGGCCACCGCCAGTCTCCTCCAGCGCAGTGATTCCCCGGTGATCAGCAACACGGGCAGTTCCGTGGTCAGCAGTAGCAGTGGAGGCCTGATCGGTGTGGAAGGGGGCAACCTGATCGGTGTGGACGGAGGAAACATGCTCGATGTGGACGGTGGGAGTCTTGTAGCTCGGGGAGCCCCTGCAGAACCCTCGACGATCCAGCCCTCGTTCACCGGCGCGATTCGCGTGACCGGCGACTACACCCAGGCGCCGGGTGCTGCCTTGATGGTCGGTATCGCTGGTATCCGGTCGGTCCCCGACGGACTCCAGCAGTATGATCAGCTGGTGGCGGGCGGTCGGGCGAACTTCCTCGGTGGGCGGATCCTCTTCGGCTTCTTCAATCCGGAGGACCAGTCTGCCACCACGGGTCGCTTCGAGCCGGCCGTGGGCTCGAGCTTCGACGTGGTGGTTGCGCGCAGCATCCACATCACCGGGCTGACCGTCCGGGGGCCGGTCTGGGCTGACGGGCGATTCTTTCGGTGGGGTGTGATGACGCGGCCGGATGGGCTGCAGGCGCTGCGGTTGGTGGTGGTCAGAGTGCCGCCGATCCTGTCGATCACCTCGAGCGATTCCGGGCTGGAGCTGTCGTATGCGACCAACTACGTCGGATACCGCCTGGAGTCCTCAACCCTTGCCAATCCCAGGGTCTGGTCGCTCCTCTCAACAAATCTGGGCCCGCATGTGGTGATGACCACCGAGAAGGCGCTGTTCTATCGGGTATCGAAGGCGCCCTGAACCGGCCTGGTACTGGCACCCCTCTCCAGAATGTGGAGTGCCGGACTGACGCCAGGTTTGGAGCGTCTGTCGTCCACTCCATCCCGATGGCAGAAAGGATGGGGAGTCGACGAGGCGATCTGTCGCCCGGTGGACGTGTCGAGGATGATCCAGACCGTCCGCAAGGGCCAACCCAAGCCTCAGTAGGCCGCGATCTTCGCCTTGAGCTTGCGTCCCTTGACGGCTGCCTGATTGAGGGACTCGAGGATCTGGCTCTCGAAGGTGGCCGAGATGTCGACCAGGCTGTGGCGCTCGAACAGCTGGACGCGTCCGATCGTTGCGGCGGGCAGTCCGGTCTCGCCGAGGATGCACCCCACGATGTCACGGGGCTGGATGCGGTCCATCCGGCCGATGTTCAGCCAGAGGCGCTTCATGCCCGCACTGGCAGGACCGCCTTCGCCGCCCCGTCCACCCCCACGGGTCCGTCCCCCGCCGCGGGGGCGGCGTCCGGACCGGTGGTCACCGGATCCACCTCCGCCGGAGTCGTCATCATTGAAATTGGCTTCGGGGGGATACACCACGCCGTCCTCCGCAGCATTATCGGAATAGCCATAGCCGCCCTCGCTCCCGTCCGAATAGGTCCCGGACTCGTCCATGGTCGGCACTCCGACGCCCGGGGACCAATCCGACGGATCAGCATCAGGTTCCGAGGAGGCGGTGGATTCCTGGACGTCGGAGTCGGCCGCCGGCGCCTCGACGGGTTCCGCCGCGCGGCTGGGTGCAGGCGGCGCCACAGGGGCGGGCTGAGTGGGCAGCGTCGGAGGAGGGGGCGGGGGGAAGGTGGGCAGTTCTGGCACGCCCAGCAGACGGACGGCGGCACCGGCGATGACCATGGGATCGAATCCCTCGGAGACGAGCTGGTCGACGACCGACCGGCAGGCGGCTGGATTGCGACCCGCAAGGGCCTCGCGGATCCGGCCCACGTTGGCCTGGTGTCGCAGCTCGGAGGGCTCACCCAGGAGGGGGATCCGACCGAAGCGGACGGGGGATCCGCGTCGGGAGACGGATCGGGCCCGGACCTGTTCCCGACCCGCGGCGAGCGCGAAGATGGGTCCGCCCGGACGACAGAGGGACTCGGCCTGGGCGAACGCGTTGTCGTCCAGGGGCCAGCCCCAGTGGATCAGAGCGTCCCCGGGCTCGAGCTCCGCGCCGACGAGGGACCTGAGGGTGCCGACGACCACAGTGAGGGTCCCTTGGCGGAATCGCTTGGAGATCCGTTCCCGGGCGGCGGCAGTGGTGTCGCTGGTGACTGCCTCGGCCGAATAGCCTGCGATCGCCAGGGCGTTGGCGACGGTCTCGGCCTCGATCGGGGTTCCGACGACGACCATGGCCCTCGACAGCGGCTGCCGGTCGAGGATCAGGGAGACGGCCTCGGCCTTTTCGGCCGGCTCGACCCCGAACCAGGTGAGGTTTCCGGGAGGAGGCACCGGTTCCGAGACGAGCCGGTCAGCCTCGGGCATCCTGCGGGCGGTGAGCGTCTCGAGGTCCCGGGTGATCTGGGTGGCGAGTGCCACAATGGTCCTGCCGGTGGACGACGAGGCCACGATGGCCTCCACGTCCTCCTCCAGTCCGATGTCGAGCTGCTCGTCGGCCCGGTCAATCAGAAGGATGCCATCTGGGGCAAGGGTGACCCGTCCCGACACGAGCTCCCCACGCAGGGCTCCTGGGGTGGCCACCAGGATCGACGGGGATTTCTGGAGGGATTCCTCCCGGCGGGCAGGGTTCTGTCCGGCGACCAGGCAGACCACGGTCGGACTCTTCTTACCGCTCCCGAGCGATGCCGCCAGCGATGCCAGGTGCAGGGCACGAGTCCGGGTGCCGGCGAGCACGACGGCACGGACCCCGTCCGACGAGGAGGCTTTCGCGTGGCGGGCCGCCGCGATGGCCAGGCCGGTGGCGCGACCGGAACGGGCCGGTGCCGCGATCACGGCGCTTCGACGGGCGTTGAGGGCGAGGAGGACAGCCGTCTGTACTGGGGACGGTTCCTCGACACCAAGACGGTCGAGGCTCTTCTGCAGGTCGGCCGGGATCTCCAGCTCGGCGAATGTGGCCATGCTCATGTGATGTCTCCAGGGTGACGGAGCCTGGGCGCTGCCTGCCCCCGTACTCCGGGGCAACGCAGGAGGGCACCTCGCTCGCGTCTGTTTCGGGGATTCGCCACCACCGCGTGCTTCCGCCCGGGAACCGGGTTCGACATCACGGGGTGAAACCATCTACAGCGATAGCGGGACCCGATGTCCCGGACGCTTCCCGGAAGGGTTATAGATCAGGGCGGCCCCTTCCGACGAGCACTTTGTTTTGGAGTCCTCGGCGTGCGCGCGGCACGGTCGAGTCCGCTGGACGGGTCTCAGTGGGTGTCCGCCCCTCGGGTTCCCAGGTGCCGATCGGCGAAGTCCATGTACCGCTCCCAGTCATAGGTCGTGATGTCGTGCTTCCCGGACCGGTTGTGGTAGCCGATCGAATCGCCGATGGGACGATCTGAGGGGGGAGGTGTCGAGGTGCCCAATCCCTTCTTCCCGAACAGGGCGTAGACGGGTTCGGCTCCGAGGGCGCCGAGGAATTCACCCTTTGGATCAGCCCAGAGGTCTTCGGTGGCGCTCGCAACGTAGACGGGTCGGGGTGCGATCAGGGCGATGAGCTCGTGCTGGTCCACGGGCAGGGCCGCGATGTCGTGGTTGTAGGCCTTGAACCGACTGCAGAACCAATGAGGAAAGCTGGTGTTGATCCGCAGCAGGGTCTCCCCGAAGTCGCGTCGGGCCAGCGCGGCTCCGCCCTCGCCCGACTCGTTGGAGATCACGAGTGCGAACCGGGAGTCCTGGGCTCCCGCCCAGAGGGCTGTCTTGCCGAGCCGGGAATGTCCGATCACAGCCACGCGCCTCCCATCCACCCGAGGGTGGGTTTCGAGTGCATCCAAGGCTCGGGTCAATCCCCAGGCCCAGGCACCGATCGCACCCCAGGCGTCCGCTGCCGGAGCCTGAAGTTCCGGAGAAATCACCGCCCCCCGGAGTCCCGTGCGCCAACCCTCGGGATGGTCGGGTTCAATCTCGCCACAATACACCGTGGCGAGCCCGTAGCCCCGCTCCAGCAGCCGGTCGATTGGCCAGCGTCCTGCGGCCGATCCCCGGGAGGCCTCGGTGGCGGCATGGTTGGTGATGCCCCACTGGGGGCGATTGGGGACCCAGCCCGGGGTGAGGGGGATGTCCGGCTCCAGCGTCACCGTGTGATTGCCATCGAAATTCAGTCCAAGGAACACCGGCACCTTGCCGGACCGGGCGTTCGGAAGATACACGAGCAGGTCGATCGCCGGTCCATCCGATCCACGGGTCAGCGGCACCCGGATCCGTTGACGCGTGGCGCGTCCGCCGCGGGCCTGCGGGTGATCCGAGACGAGGATCGAGCCACTGCGGTCCAGGGACTCGGGCGTCCTTCCATAGACATGGTTCCTGAAGAGCTCCAGCACCTCGGGGCGACGCATGCCGGACCAGGCGGCCGCAGTGCGGACGGGTTCACCGGAGGTGCTGCGAAGGGGGTCGGGGAGTGTGTAGGCGGGAACCTTGGACTCCTCCTGGTTGATCGGGATCGGATCCGCCGCCTGGAGCAGGAGGGTGATCCACCAGCACGGAACGAGGAGACGCAGTGACCGACGGGGAATCATGGATCCACCCTGAACACCCCTCCCTGTCCCGTCAAAGTCCAGATGGATCCGAGCGGAGGATCCGGTCTTGTTTGGAAGAAAACCCGGCGGCCTGTGGAAGCAGGGCCGCCGGGCCAGTGGTGTCAGTGGAAGTCACGGTCGGCCTGTTCGCCGACCGCGTTCGGGGTGGAAGGCAGGAAGGGTGCCCCAGGCGTGAATGCCAGGGCGGCAGGTAGCACGGGCTTCTGCAGGGCATGGGCTCGTGCTCGTTCCACGGGAGGTGATGCGCATGACGGATGCCAAGACGCGAAGTGGGCCTGTGGGGGGTGCTGAGCGGGGTTTTTGGCCAAAAACCGACAGGATTTGCTGGTCCACTCGGGACATCCCGGCAGCAGCACAACATGCCTTTGGGGATGGGCGCCCAGCGGACAGGGCGGAGACACCCGGCGTCTCCGGGCCTGCAAGATCCATCGGAGGTCGATCTGGGCCATGCTTGACTTGCCGGGAGAGCCGGTCGCGATGATATATCCGTCATGGTCATGGATCCCGAAGGAAAGACGGCGCCCCCCGGGGGCTTGGACATCGTGGCGCTCCTCAAGGAGCACCAGGGGCGCAACTACGACCTCCACGCGGCCCATGTGAACCCGGCGAACGTCAAGACGCTCAAGACCATCGGGTTCGACCACTGCTATGTCCGGGCTGAGGGCCCGTATCTGTGGGATGTCGAGGGCACCCGGTACCTCGACATGCTGTCGGGGTATGGGGTGTTTGGACTGGGGCGGAACCATCCGGATGTGCGGCGGGTGCTGAAGGAGTTCCTCGATGCCGAGTACCCGAGCCTCGTGAAGATGGAGGCCCCGCTGCTGTCGGGAATCCTGGCCGAGGAGCTGAAGAAGCGGATGCCCAACGACCTCGACATGGTCTTCTTCGCCAACTCCGGCGCCGAGGGGGTCGAGGCGGCCATCAAGTACGCGAAATGCGCGACCGGCAAGGCGGGCATCATCCACTGCAAGAAGGCCTATCATGGCCTGACCTATGGAGCGCTCTCCGTGAACGGGGACGACAGCTTCCGTTCTGGATTCGAGCCGTATCTTCCCGGATGCCGGATGATCGAGTTCAACAACCTCGAGGCTCTCGAGTCCGAGCTCCGCAAGGGCGATGTGGCCGCATTCGTCGTGGAGCCCATCCAGGGCAAGGGGGTCTACATCGGTTCCCCAGGATACCTCCTGGCGGCCCAGCGCCTTTGCCGGAAGTACGGTGCACTGTTCATCGATGACGAGGTGCAATCGGGCATGGGCCGCACCGGGA
>SYEM01000087.1 GCA_005801385.1 Verrucomicrobiales bacterium
ACCGAGACCGAGGTGGGTTCGACCCTCAGCGCGACGTGGCTCCACTCCCCCAGCGGCACCGAGGTTCCTCCGTCCGTCCAGCCCATGTGCTCGTTGGGCAGGCCCGTGACGCCATCCAGGTAGAACAGAACCTGCCGCTCGGGCAGCGGTGTCGGGTCGCCACCGGGTCCACGGAGCCCGATCTGGAACTGGAAGAGACCGGGTCCCGCACCAGCCTCCTTGTTGGTATTGATGTCGACGATGCCGTCGACCGCGGTCGGACGGATCCATGCCTCCAGGGTGAAGCGGTCGCCGTTGAACTCCGGTGCATCGGGGATCACGACCTCGTTGCTGCCGTCGAACTCGAAGGCTCTGCCGGCCTTGCCCGGTCCGTATCGGGGGGAGACAAACTGGGCGATGCGACCCCGCATGGCGTCGAGCACGTCTCCCTCGCCGCGGAACCAGGCGGCCAATCCCGCCGGGGGACGCAGGCATCCCGTGTCGAGGCACTTCGGGACCGGTCCGGCGGCATGGAGGGCGGCCACGTCGGCCGAGGACAGGGCGCTTGCGAAGAGACCGACCTGATCCACGCGCCCATTGAACCGGACCCCTGGGTTTCCGCCGGCCACCCACTCGGAACGCGAGCCAATCACCAGGGGACCGGTCGTTGACCGGAGTGTCCCGCTGAGCGCGATGAACCGGCGCACCAGGCGGCCGTTGACGAAGGTCTGCGCCACCCCGTTGCCGTAGGTGACCGCGACATGGCTCCAGGTCTGCAGTGGCAACGGGGCGCCCCCGTCCGTCCAGCCTCCGTAGTGGTCGGGCAGGCCCTGGATCCCGCCCAGGTGGAATGCAAGGTGGCCCGTGGGAATGGAGTTGGGCATCACCGAGAGCGGCCCCTTGATCCCGAACTCGAACGAGATGCTGTCGGCACCATACACCTCCTTGTTCAGGACAATGTCGACGTCGCCATCGACCGCTGTCGGATAGACCCAGGCCGTCATCGTGACGGCGTTCAGCGCGAAATCCGGGCTGTCCGGGATGACCACGAAGTTGCTGCCGTCGAACTCGAACGCGGAGCCCTCCATCCCGGCGCCATATCTGGGAGAGTCAAACCGCCCGGAGTGCCGTCCGGTGGCGTCGTCGGCCGAGGCATCGGCCCCGTGCCAGGCCACGAGAGTGGGGGGCAGGGGGAAACACGCCGACCTCCCCTCCGCCTGGCTCTCCTCGAGGCGGACGCCGTCGAATTCGGAGTGGCTGAATCCCGAGGCGGACGTGGTCGCGATCCGGATCTCGAGGGGCTTCCCGATCGCGGGTGAATCCGCGGGCACCTCGACCTGCAGCAGGTCCGTGACGGAGCCCCCATCCTCCGGGGTCTTCCCGTTCCGCGACTCGCCCAGCAGGGTCTCGCCGCCAAACAGCGCGATGAGGGATCCGGCGAACGGGACTTCCACGGCGTCGGACAGATCCGCTCTCAGGCGGTAGACGGCGCCTTCGCGAACCGCCTGAGAGAGGGTCTGGAGGATCGCCCCGGATCCATTGATCCAGGCGACGTTGTGGCCATCCGGGGACGGACGGGGGACCTGCTGGGTGGAGGGACGGAAGGTTCCGCCGGCGTTGAGGCTCCTCCATCCCGGGATCGCCTCGGCTGAATGGAAGCTCAGTGCATCCAGCGGGTTGCTGGGAAACGTGCTGTAGTGGAGCGGCAGCAGGCGGCCGTCCGTCCCGAAATGCGTCGGATCGGTGCCGACAAGATCCTCGAAGCCGGGGTTCTGGACGGGAATTGGGACAAAGAGAACCTCCTCGACCGAAATCTCGTCGAGCAGCATGCCCAATCCCGGCGTAGGCGAGAGCCCCACGAAACGCACCCGGGTCGACGCTCCCTTCGCCGTGAAGTCCCAGGTGGTCCAGGTCCAACCCGGCTGCGTCCGGGAATTAGGGGTGTTCTGGTTGAACTCCAGCGGCGCAAGATCGCTGTCCGAGATCTCGACCCGGACCTTGGAGGCGGTGGCCTCGGGGTGCTTGGCATAGGCGAAGCGGAGTCGGTAGGTCTGTCCCGGAAGGGTGGAGATCCGCTGCTGCCAGACGAACCCATCGGGTCCCGCGATCCCTTCGAGGTCGAGGTACTGCACCCCGCCGGCGGCCTGCGCTCCACCGAAGCCCTGGAGCTCCAGGTCGACGGACGCATCCCCGCCGACCCCTTCCCATCCCGGCAGCTGCCGGACCCGGACTGATCGGGTCTCGGGGCCGACCCCGTCCTCCGCGCGGAACCGGGGTGACTCAAAGTCTCCGTTCACCATCCGGTTGCCGAGGCCGGTCGGACATTTTCCCGCCGCGCCCGCCGAGTGGATCCCGGCGATCGTCGCCCCATCCAGGGCGCCCGAATAGACGGCCAGCTCGTCGATGCCGCCGAGGAATCCGAACGACTTCGGCGTCGCGGAGTCGAGGGCCAGCGGAGTGCCCAGCCCGCCGATGCCATAGGGGCCTTCGAGATGGAACTGGATCGTGCAGGCGGCCGTGGTGGCGAGGAGGTCGTCGAGGTAGAACCGGACCTGGTCGCGTTCCCGGACGCAGGCAACGTGGTGCCAGGCGAGATCCCGGAGGGCCGTGGTGCTGAGGATGGGATCGGACCCGATCTGCCGCAGGTAGAGTTGTCCGGCGTGGGTGAGTCCAAAGGCCGGACCGTTGGTGCCGCTCGCGAGGAATTTGCCCGCCATCCCGTTGCGGGTCGTGAGGTTGGTGTCCGCCCGACGGATCCAGGCCTCGATCGTGAAGTCCTGGGAGGGGATCCGGAAGGGGACCGGAATCACCACAGCGTCGGACACCCCATCGAACAGGAATCCATTCCCGCTGAAGCCTGGGCCCGGCCGTGCCTTCCCGCGGAACTCACCGCCTCCGGGGGCCACGGCGTTCCGGGCGGAATCCCCCCGCCACCATCCGACGAGACCGGGTGGCACCGGGACACAGGGAGATGCGCTGGAGGACACTGTGAGGAGCAGTGCGGCGAGGAGGGAAGCCAGTCGGAACGGGTGGGGCATGGGGCGGAAATACCTCGGTTTTCTTGGGTCCGGGTCGGCAGCTGCAGGGCCAACACAGGGCCTCCATTCGGATTCTTGGGTGAGAAGGCCGGGGGTGGCAACGTCCCGACACGATGGGCTTTGGAGCCACATACCGTCCCATGGAGAAGCCACCGTGGATCTTCAGGAGGACACCTGGGTTGTCCCGTCGCCTGACCCACTCGACGACGCAGCCTCCTGGTGGGGTGTCCCTCACCGGCAGGCTCGCGGTCTATGGCTCCGGTGGCTTCTTCGGGATCCGCCACACGTTCACATCGCCAAAGCACATCGTGTGGGGAGCCAGGATCCATTCTCCCGAGTCCTCCGAGTATCCGAGGCTCCGGCTCCAATCCTCGTTCAGGACCTCCGCCGCCCGGGCTTGCTGGTCCCCGAGGCTGAGTCCCTTCAGCCGGAGGGTCACGTCTCCGAACGTTCCCGAGTTGTTGCAGACCACGAGGTAGTAGTGGTCGGCATCCTCGAGGGCGAGGGTGGTGAGGTCCGGGACCGAGTCGGTCAGGAATCCCCTCGTGATTCCCTCGTGGTTGTGGCGGATGGCGAACGGGGGGTTCGTGTAGCTCCGCTCGAACGCCGGGATGAGGGTTCGGAGCTCCCGGTACAGCCGGCTGACATTGTCCGTGATGTACGGCGACTCGGGGCGCCCGAACCGACGGATCCAGTGGAACACCCCCCACGCCCCCACGGTGAACGACGAGTAGGCCATGTACCGGGTCTCGTCATAGAGCGGGTTCCGCCAGACGCCCAGCAGGCCCGACTCCGTGTGTTCGGAGCCGACCCCCTGCATGCAGGGGGAGGGGTTCAGCAGGTGGGGATGCCGATGGAGGGCGGAGGCGCCATGGGCCATCGACCACGCCATCATCAGCGGACCCCAGTCGCCGCGATGGCCGAAGTAGGCCTGGTCCTTGTCGAGCGGGTAGCGGTCGACCTGGAAGGAGTCGACCGCAGGCAGGTACTCGGTCCAGGTCGACAGTGGGACAAGGTTGAACACCACCGAGATCATCCGATGCGGCTTCGGATCCCAGGCCCGGAGCGACTCCCGGGTCCGGGTCAGTGCGGTGGAGAACTCGCGGAGCCGGTTGCGTGCCTCCACGCCCAGGCTGTAGCCGGCGGCGTACTCCGGCTCGTCGTAGAGCTGGTAGCCGAACAGGGCCGGGTGGTCCCGGACCGCCTCGACCCAGCGCCGCTGCCGCGCGATCTCCGCGGCGTCGTTGCGGGCATGGCCGCCATACCAGCCACCGGTCTGGACCAGCACCTTCATGCCCCGCGACCGTGCGTGGTCCAGGTAGCGGAGCATCAGGGCGATGTTGTCGGTCGTCTGCGCATCGGTGTCGACATCGGCCGGCGCGTTCACGAACAGGACGAGGTTCGCCCCCTGGGCGGCCAGTTCATCGAGGTCGGCCTCATCGCTCTGGTAGCTGAACCACGCCAGCGGGAAGAAGGGCCAGCCGGTCTCGGCGTCCCTCCAGGGCCGGCGTGGGAAGTCGACCCCGACGGGTACCGTTGCATCGGATGCCGCGGGTGGGGCCGGGACCCTGCCGCCCACGGGTGCGGCTGCGATGCGGAAGCCGATGTCGGGGGCGTCGGAGATCGACGAGAACACGGGGTTTGGCGTGGCCAGATGGACGCCCGCGTCGTCGCTGTCGAATGCCCCGCCCCGGAGGGTTCTCAGGAAGGGTGGGGTCAGGCCATCGGTCCACTCGGCGACATTGCCCGCCTGGTCGAGGGTGCCCCATGGCCCGACGGCGTTGGGGAAGGAACCCACCTCGCTGTAGAAGCGGACCGGATCGAGGAGGTTTCCGGAGAACCAGTTCGCCGCGTTCGGGCTGGCCGGATCGCGTCCGGGCTTCGAGTCGCTGCGGGTCGGGTAGCGCCAATAGCCCGGTCCCCCGGGCTTGGTGGGATCGAAGTACGCCGCCTTGTACCACTCGTCCTCGGTGGGGACGAAGAACCGCGCCTCGGGATTCCGTCGGATGCGGCGCCCGTCCGTCCCGGAGTAGCCTTTGAGGGTGTAGGCACCGGTCTCGGTGTCACCTTGCCCCCGGCCGTTGTGGAGCCAGTTGCAGAAGCGGCAGGCGTCCAGGAAGCTGACATGCGAGACGGGCCGGTTGGCATAGTCGGATGCCACGGAGTGGACGAACCGACCCGGTTCACCGGAGCGCCGGATCTCGCAGCGGGCTCCTTCACCCGACCGCGTCTTGTCCATGTCGTTGTTCCAGAGTCCCCCGTCGGGATCGGCCTGCGCCTTCGCGTTCAGGAATTCGACGTACTGGGCGGTGGTGACCTCGTGGCGCCCGATGCGAAAGGTGTAGCCGACGGCCCCGAAGCCAGTGGTGTCGGCCGCGTTGCCGGGGTTTCCAACCTCAACGAGATCGAGGCTCCGGAGTCCTTCGGGCATCCGGAAGACATCGGCCCCGAGGGCGAGGCTGCCGTGGAGTCCGATCAGAAGCTGCAGGACTCGGGGCAGCACGCGAGGATGGGGCATGGTTTTTGGGAAAGGAGACGGTGGGGGACAGGGCTCTCAGAATACGAACTCGATCGGGGGTGCCGCCTGGGGGCTGGCCTTCTGGAACTCCTCGCCGAGCAGCGCGGCAACGGTCGCGGCGGTCTGGGCCTGTTTCACGGCGGGCACGTTGCGCCGCTCGCCCAGCGGTGGGGTGTCCGGGCCGAGGATCGCCAGCCACATGCCGGCGGAGTCCACGATCTCCCGGCCATGGTTCTTCCAGGCCATCGGGGCGGGACCCCGTCCGTGGTCCACCGTGATCACGAAGGTGGTCCGGTCCCGGTACTGCGGCATCGACTGCACCAGGGTCCAGAGCTCGCCGATGAACCGGTCAAACCCCTGGGCCGAGCGCAGGTACCGCTCATAGTTTCCCTCGTGTGCCCAGTCATCGGTCTCCCCGAAGGCGATGTACATCGCGCGGGGCTTCATCGTGCGGACAGTGTGGGTCGCCGCGAAGCCCACGAAGGTGTCGAGCAGCACGCCCGACCAGATGGTCTTCCCGTGGTCGACCATCGTGGTGAGGGCGTCCGGAACGGACAGCCGCGGTGTGCCCTCGGGGACATCGAACCCGCTCCAGACCGGGATCCGGGACCGCGGGCAGTTGAGGATCCAGGGTATCACGTCCCAGTTGACGGCCGCGGCGACCTTGCCCTTGAAGCCGGGCCGCTGGTGCAGCCATTCGAAGACGTTGGTGTTGGCGTTGAGGTTCTTGTCGTTGCTGGTGATCCGGGGGTCGGCGATGCCGGTGAGGAACTCGTTGTAGCCCGGGTATGAGAAGTTGCGTCCGTTCGAGACCCGGACCTCCGACCCGAGTCTGGGATTCCCCAGGAGCTGTCCCTGTTTCGCGACGGTGCCCCAGAGGAAGGGGAACAGTTTTGCGCGCCGCTCGGCGGGGTCCTCGCTGTGGAACTCCTTCCGGACGAGGTTGGTGTTTCCGACGTTGCCGTATTCCTTGGAGATCAGCACGGGATCGGCTCCCTCGAAGACCTCCTCGCGACGGAGTCCATCGGCCGTGATGAGGAAGACGTTGCGGGTTCTAGGAGTCTTCGGGATCTCCCCACGGGTGGGGAGGTCCGAGGCCAGGAGGACGATCAGGGGCAGGAGAGGAAGGGGTGCGAGGAACCGGAAGGCCATGGATGGGAGACTAGGAAGAGGATGGAGGGGTCGACAACCTTGCAGGCGGGACAGCAGGCGGCACGAGGGATGGGGATGCAGGCTGCGTCAGGGAGAATCCGGGAACGTCCCCATCCCGGCCAGGTTCCCCGGCATGCCGATTCGGATGGGGCGATACGACGAAGCAGGTGGGGCGTGGGTCCTGACATCCACGCGGGACAGCTTCCTCCCAGGCCGGCCGAAGCGCCGTGGCCGTCGGGCCCCCGGCCTTTGCCCTTTCCCCGGCGGGAGGCGGCGCTAGCGTCCAGGCATGCGCACGGTGATCTATCCGGGGAGCTTTGACCCGTTCCACAACGGGCATCTCGATGTCGTGCATCGCGCCTCCCGCATCTTCGACCGCGTGGTGGTGGCGGTGGCACGGAATGAGTCGAAGCAGCCGCTGTTCTCGGTCGACGAGCGGACCCGACTGGTGCGGGAGTCGATCCAGGGGATCCCGAACGTGGAGGCGGATGCCTTCGAGGGGCTGCTGGTGGACTATGTGGTCCGACGCCAGGCCTGCGCGGTGCTTCGGGGTCTCCGGGCGGTCAGCGACTTCGAATTCGAGTTCCAGCTTGCCCTGATGAACCGGCGGCTGAACGAGCAGGTGGAGACCCTGTTCATGACCCCGAAGGATACCTACACGTTCCTGAGCTCCCGGATGGTGAAGGAGATCTCGCGTCTAGGAGGGGATGTGGCTCCGTTCGTGCCCCCTGCGGTCGTCGCCGCCCTGAAACCCCGTCGGCCCTGAGGCGCGGGTTGGGGTTGTCCAGTTGTGGGGTGGGGGAATGGTGCCACGTTGGCGCCTGTGCCGGAGTCCCATCTGAACCATGTGTTGCGTGCCGCGATCGGCTGGTTCGAGCTGGGCTCCTACACCGAGGCGCTGGGCGAGCTCGACCGTCTCCCGGTCGGGGAACGCAACCGCACCGAGACCCTCGAGCTCCGCGCGGTCATCCTCCAACAGATGGATCGCTGGGACGAGGCGGCGCGGTCCTACACCGTGCTCTGTGGACGGGACGGCGCTCCGGTCGACCGGTTCATCGCCTGGGGGTGCTGCCTTTATGAGATGGGGCGGATCCCCGAGTGCCGACTGGCGCTGCTCTCAGCCCCGGACGAGGCGCGCACCTGTGGCCTGTGGAACTTCCACCTGGCCTGCTACGAGTCGATCCTCGGGAACAAAGAGGAGGCGCGCCGGCTCGTCCTCGAATGCCTCCGTCTGGAGCCGGGCCTCCGGGAGATGGTCCAGAGGAACGAGAACCTTGCTCCGTTGGTAGCCTCCTGAGGCAATTGTCGCGGGTGCGGTACCTCGAATCCCCGATTCTGAACTCTGGATCCGAGAGGGGCACTCGGTCCTGCCGTGGGGGCCGCCGGCAGGGGAGGCTCTATTCCACAATCTTCGGAACCACGAACAGCCCGCCGGCCTTGGCCGGGGCGTTGCGCAGCGCGTCCTCGTGATCCATCGGCGGACGGGCCTCGTCGGGACGCGTGACGTTCGTGAGCGGGAAGGCGTGGGCGGTGGGC
The DNA here is from genome assembly GCA_005801385.1 of Verrucomicrobiales bacterium. GTDB lineage: Bacteria > Verrucomicrobiota > Verrucomicrobiia > Limisphaerales > UBA9464 > UBA9464. The sequence continues at coordinate 8,224 of SYEM01000087.1, forward strand.
TCGATGCCCTCGACGTCGACCTCCTTGAGTTTGGCGATGTAGCCGAGGATGTTGCCGAGCTGGTCGCCGAGCCGCTGCTGTTCCTCGGGCGTCAGCTCGATCCGGGCGAGACGGGAGACGTACTGGATGTTGAAGTCGGACATCGTGGCGGTTGTGCAGGGGTCGGTCTAGTCCTCGCCGAAGCCGCCCTGGACGAGGGCTTCGAGCTGCTGGAGGGCTCTCTGGGCGTCGACCCCGGAGCAGGTGATCCGGAGGACGCTGCCCGGACCCGCGGCCAGGAGGAGGAGGCCCATGATGCTCTTGCCGTTGATCGACTCGCCGTCCTTCTCGACCCAGACCTCGCAGTTGAAGCTGCTGGCCAGCTTCACAAACTGCGACGAGGGACGGGCGTGGACCCCGTTCTTGTTCTTCACGGTGACCTCGCAGGAGACGGATGGCGCGGTGGTGGACATTCCAGACGGACTCTCTTGGGGAAGCGTGGGGGCGGGCCCTCAGGTTTGCCAGCAGGGAATCCGGTGGGGATCCGTTGGCCGCACGGTCGGCCCGACGGCTTGCCAAGCCCCCCCGACTCCGCAGTGTCGGGGCATGTCGACACTGTCCCACATCGACGACTCCGGCGACACCCGGATGGTCGACGTCTCGGCCAAGCCCTCCGTCGCCCGCGAGGCGGTCGCCTCGGGCGAGATCCGCCTGTCGGAGGCGACGCTGCGTCTGGTGGAATCCAACGCCATCGCCAAGGGCAACGTTCTCGCCACAGCCCGGCTCGCCGGGATCATGGCCGCCAAACGGACTGCCGATCTCATCCCGCTGTGCCATCCGCTTGCCCTCACGCGGTGCGATGTGGACCTCGAGATCCCTCCGACCCGTGATCGTATCGTGATCCGGGCCACCACCGGGATCGTCGCGGGCACCGGGGTGGAGATGGAGGCGTTGACGGCGGTGAGCGTCGCGGCCCTGACGCTCTACGACATGTGCAAGGCGGTCGACCGATCCATGGTGATCGGGGACATCCGACTGGTCTCCAAGACGAAGCGACCCCTCGCCTGACCCTCGCCGGACGCCGAGCGGTCGACGGCCGTGGTTCAGCGCCCCGAGGCTAGGACCACCTCGATCCGCTCTTTCAGCTCCTCGTTGATCGAGTCCGTCGAGCGTTCGCCGTCGATGATCCGGAACCGGTAAGTGGACTGGAGCCGGCGGAATGTCTCCCGCATCGCGGCCTGGTACTTGAGGAAGCTGTCGAACATGTCGCGCGAGAGGCCGAGGTCCATGCCGCTCTCCCAGAAGTCGAGCGACTGGTTCTTGGCGAACACACGCTGGACGAGCTGTTCCGGGGAGACCTCGAGGTAGAACACGGCGTCGGGCACCAGCGCGATGCCATACAGGTTCCGTAGCCACTTCTCGTCCATGCCCCGGACCAGGTCGCGGGCCATGAGGGTGTAGATATAGCGGTCGGCGAGCACCACGGCTCCGGCCCGGAGCGCGGGCAGGATGGCGTGTTCCAGCTGGTCGGCGAAGTCGGTCGCGTAGAACAGCGACAGGGTGGTTCTAGAAAGGATGTTGCCCTGCTGGGCCTGCTCGAGCTGTTCGCTGACGAGCGTCGACCGCTTGAGTCCGACCTGCAGCGTGGCATGGCCTGTGCCCTCAAGCCAGTCGACGAGCCGGGAGATCTGGGTGGACCGGCCCGATCCATCCGCGCCCTCGATGACGATCAGCTTTCCCGTGAGCTTCTCCAGATCCACTCCGGGAAGGCCGTGTCCGAAGAACGTCTTCGGCGTGATCTCTGGAACGACCACCCGGGTGCTGGCGGACGACCGGGTGGTGGTCCGTCGGGAGGGTTTGGCAGGGCGGCGGGGCATGAGTCAGGTGGCCAGGGCGGTGCGGTAGTCGGCAAGACGGATGTGGTTTGAGACAAGCCGCCGGACCACGTCCTGCTGCGCCTCGATCCGGTCGTTCGCGTCGATCATCACGAAGTTGAACTCCATGCTCATCGCCAGGTACTGCTCGAAGATCCGTCCCTGGAAGAGCCGGAAGCTCTCGTAGGGGTCGCTGGACAGGTGCAGATCCATGCCGGCCTCGTGGAACTTGAGGACGGGTCGGTTGTCGAGGATGCGGGCGAGGGAGACCTCGAGGCTGGCCTTGAAGAAGAAGGTCAGGTCGGGCAGGGCGGCGTGGCTGTACACGCCCCGGACCCAGTCGGGTGGGACGCCCCGGACAACGTCCCGGGCGAAGGCCGTGAAGATGTAGCGGTCGCAGAGGACGATATAGCCCGCCCTCAGGAGCGGCAGCAGCTGGCGCTCGTATCGGTCGGCGAAGTCGGTCGCATGGATCAGGCTGAAGGTGGTCGGCGTGAGGAGGTTCTCCTTCTTGCCCCGGCTGGTGGCGCTTTTGACGAGGGCCGATGAGTTCCAGCTGGAGAAGAACACCTTGCAGCCCTGCTGCTCGAGCCACTTCTGGAGCAGGTGCACCTGGGTGGATTTCCCGGAACCGTCGAGTCCCTCGACGGCGATCAACCGTCCTGGGAATCCCAACTCGGCGACGGTGCGGTTCATGTGGAAGCAAACCTAGGAACGTCGGACCCGAATCACAAAGTCGAATTTCGGGACACCCTGCCGCACGGGGGATCGACACGGGATCCTGCAGGCAAAGAAAAAGGCCGGGGACGACCCGAAGGCCGTCCCCGGCCACCCCACCTCCGGTAGACTGAACTCCCGGGAAAACGGATCGGAAACCCAGCGGGGCCACGGGAATCGCTGGATGAGATTCCTCCCCGCCCCGACGAACGCAAGGGTCCATTTCAGAAGATGTTCACAATCGCGGTTGTCCCCGGGAATCGCCCCCGCCTGAGCCCTCCGAAACGCTCGGTGACCGGTTCCAAGCCGGCTCTAAACCCGTGCTCTTCGTTTCCGTCTGTGGCTTCATCGCGGCGGTGATCCTCTACGATCAGCTGGTCCGGATGTCCTCCACCGGCAGCGATGCGCTGCTCGGGGGATTCCTGGGCCACGCCACGTCCCGGGGACTGTCTCTGTACCCGGCCCAGGAGGAGGCGATCCTCGAGCTGTTCGAGGACCACAATGTGATCCTCAACACGCCGACCGGGTCGGGGAAGTCCCTCGTGGCCGCAGCCCTCCACTTCCAGTCGATCGCCCGGGGTCGACGCTCGGTCTACACCTGTCCGATCAAGGCTTTGGTGAACGAGAAATGGCTCGCCCTGTGCCGGGAGTTCGGACCCGAGAACGTCGGCCTGGCCACGGGCGACGCCACGGTCAACCACGATGCGCCCATCCTCTGCTGCACGGCGGAGATCCTCGCCAACATCGCGCTCCGGGACGGTCCCGAGGCGCGGGTCCACGACGTCGTCATGGACGAGTTCCACTACTATTCCGATCGCGACCGTGGTGCGGCGTGGCAGATCCCGCTGCTGACGCTTCCACAGACCCGCTTCCTCCTGATGTCGGCCACTCTGGGCGAGACGGACTTCTTCGCCGGGGAGCTGACCCGGCTGAACGGACGGGTCACGACGATCGTGAAGTCCATGACCCGGCCGGTGCCCCTGGAGTTCTCCTATGCCGAGACGCCGCTGGCCCAGACGGTCGAGGCGCTTCTGTCCGACGGAAAGGCGCCCGTCTACGTGGTGCATTTCACCCAGGCCGAGGCGGCCGAGAGCGCCCAGGACTTCACGAGCCTCCCGGTGGCGACCCGCGAGGAGAAGGCCGTGCTGGCCTCGGAGCTCGAGGGGTTCCGCTTCAGCAGCCCCTATGGACCCGAGCTCAAGAAGTGGCTCCGACAGGGGATCGGACTCCACCACGCGGGCCTGTTGCCCAAGTACCGCATCCTCGTCGAACAGCTCGCGCAGAGGGGTCTCCTCAAGGTCATCTGCGGAACCGACACCCTCGGGGTTGGAATCAACGTCCCGATCCGCACCGTGCTGTTCACGCGACTGTGCAAGTTCGATGGCCAGAAGGTCGGCATCCTGACCGTGCGCGACTTCCACCAGATCGCCGGCCGGGCGGGCCGCAAGGGCTTCGACTCCGTGGGCTGGGTCGTGGCCCAGGCCCCCGAGCACGTCATCGAGAATCTGAAGCTCGAGGAGAAGGCCAGGCGGGACGGCAAGAAGGTGGTGAAGCGCCAGGCGCCCGACAAAAACTTCGTGAACTGGGACTTCAAGACCTATGAGCGGCTCCAGAACTCGCCGCCGGAACGGCTGACCTCTCGCTTCCAGGTCACCCACGCGACCCTCCTCCAGGTGCTCGGGCGTCCGGGCGATGGCTGTGCCGCCATGGCGGATCTCATTAGGCGATCCCACGAGTCGCCCAACCAGAAGCGGGTCCATCGGAAGCGCGGCTGGCAGCTCTTCCGATCGCTGGTCGAACGCGAGATCATCACGATCGCACGGCCCGACGAGGCCGGTCCCAAGCTCCGGGTGAACGTCAGCCTCCCGGAGGACTTCTCCCTCAACCAGGCCCTGTCGCTGTTCCTGCTCGACACCCTTCCGATCCTCGATCGTGAGGCCCCCGAATACAGCCTCGACGTCATCACCCTCGTCGAATCCATCCTGGAGGATCCCGACGTCATCCTGAGGGCCCAGCTGAACCGTCTGAAGTCCCAGAAGGTGGCCGAGCTGAAGGCGCAGGGCATGGAGTACGACCAGCGGATGGAGGAGCTCGAGAAGCTGGAGCATCCGAAGCCGCGCCGGGAGTTCATCTACGAGACCTTCAACGCCTGGGCGGCCCGTCACCCGTGGGTCGGACAGGAGAACATCCGTCCCAAGAGCATCGCCCGCGAGATGTTCGAGGAGTTCCGGACCTTCGCCGACTATCTCCGCCTGTATGAGCTGCAGCGTGCCGAGGGCGTCCTGCTCCGGCATCTCAACAGCGTCTACAAGGTGCTCTCCCAGACCGTGCCCGCAGCCGCCAAGTCCGAGACCTTGCTCGAGATGGAGGAGTACCTGCGGCTCATGCTGCGCCAGGTCGATTCCAGCCTCCTCGACGAATGGGAGAAGCTCCGGGATCCCTCACGGGTCCCGACCCGGGCGGAGGTCCCGGAGATGCGTCCCCCGGGTGCCGAGGAGGCCGCCCAGGACATCACCCGGGATGGCAAGGCCTTCCTCGCACTGATCCGGACCCGGATCTTCAACCTGATGCGGGCCTTGGTCGACGCCGACTGGGCCACGGCGGAGGGCCTGGTCCGGGTGGATCCCGGGATGCTGGAGGCGTTGGGACCTTCGGCCCGCCCGGAGACGCTGTGGGCTCAGGCTCTCGAGGCGTATCACCGGGAACACGAGACGTTCTGCTTCCATCCCGAGGCCCGCAACCTGCGACACACCCATGTGATCCCGTCCGAGGACCGATCCCGCTCGCGGATCGAACAGGTCCTGGTGGATCCCGACGGTTTCAACGACTGGGTGATCGAACTGGAGGTCGACCTCCGCGCCTCCCGGGAGGCCCGGGAACCGGTCCTCCATTGGAAGCGGATGGGTCCGGTGGGAGCGGTCTAGGACCAGAACAGGGAGTGTGGCCTGCGGCCGTGGTGGGGGATGCAGAACCCTGCATGGGTGCGTTGGCGTGAGGGGGGCGGGCGCGGAGCCTTGTCGGGAGGACAGGATCCCCGCAGCATCACCTGGTTTCCAGCGTGGTCTGATCCGCCCATGAACCCTCCTCTGTTCGCCGAGTTCGCCGAGCGCCGCTGTCCGATCTGCGTCGTGGGACTCGGCTACGTCGGACTGCCCCTCGCCACGGCGCTCGCCTCGCGGTTCGACGTCATCGGATTCGACATCGATCCCGACCGGATCGCGCAGCTCCGGGACGGACGGGACCGGACGGGGGAGGTGTCTGCCGAGGGTCTGGGCCGCCATCCGATCCGCTTCACGACGGATCCCGCCGTCCTCTCGGAGGCCCGGTTGATCATCGCCACGGTCCCGACCCCGATTGATGCGCATCGGCGTCCCGACCTCGGTCCCCTGATCCGGGCAAGCACGACGATCGGCCAGCATCTGCGTTCCGGGACGGTCGTGGTCTTCGAATCGACGGTCTATCCGGGCTGCACCGAGGAGGAATGCCTGCCCCGCATCGAGGCGGCGAGCGGGCTCCGATGGAGGCGGGATTTCCACGCCGGGTATTCGCCGGAGCGGATCAATCCGGGTGATCCCGAGCACGCCATCGAACGGATCCGGAAGGTGGTCTCCGGCGATTCCCCGGGGACGGCCCAGCTCCTCGAACAGGTCTATGGAGCGGTCATCACCGCCGGGATCCATGTGGCGCCGGACATCCGTACGGCCGAGGCGGCGAAGGTCATCGAGAACACACAGAGGGACCTCAACATCGCCCTGATGAAC
>SYEM01000088.1 GCA_005801385.1 Verrucomicrobiales bacterium
GATGCGACCGGTCGAGCGCCTGGGCATCGACGGCTGGGTTCCACCAAGGGTCGTAGAGCACGACGTAGCTGGCGGTGGTGAGGTTGAGCCCGGTGCCTGCAGCGCGGAGCGATAGGAGGAAGACGCAGGACTCGGTCTCGGCCTGGAAGGCGTTGACGACGTCCTGACGGGCCTTGGTCTCGCCGGTGAGGATGTGGGTCTTGATCCCCCTTTCCTTGCAGGCGCCCTCGAGCAGCTTGAGCATCTCCACGAACTGGGAGAACAGCAGGATCTTGTTGCCCGACTGGAGGATGGGCTCAAGGAGCTCGAACAGCGTGTCGGTCTTGCCGCTGGCGCTGTCGTTGCCGACGAGCTTCGGATGGCAGCAGATCTGGCGCAGACGGGTGAGGGCAGCCAGGACATGCATCTTGGATTTGGCCACACCCTTCTCCTGGAGGGCCTTCATGACCTGGTCGCGGCTGCGACGGAGCTCCGCGAGGTAGAGCTTGCGCTGTTCCTCGTCGAGGTCGCAGTCCCGACGTTCCTCGATCCGGTCAGGCAGGTCCTTGGCGACCTGTTTCTTGAGACGACGGAGCATGAGCGGACGAAGGCGGGCGCTGAGCCGCCGTCGAGCAGTGCTCGGCTCCCATTCGGGGCCGTCTCCCTTGGGCTCGTAGGTCTCGTGGAAATGCGCCTGGCTTCCGAGGTATCCGGGTTGGATGAAGTCCACGATCGACCAGAGGTCCAGCAGCCGGTTCTCCAGCGGGGTACCCGTGAGGGCAAGCCGCTGCCCGGCCTGGATCTCCTTCACGGCCAAGGTGACCTGGGCATTGGGATTCTTGATAAACTGGGCCTCGTCGAGGACCAGCGACCGGAACTCGAACTTCGACAGCTCCTCGAGATCCCTGCGGAGGATGGCGTAGTTGGTGACCACGATGTCGTGCTGCGGGATCTGCTTGCGGAGATTGTGCCGGGCCTGTCCGGACTGGAGCACGAGCACCTTGAAGTGCGGGGTGAACTTCTCGGCCTCACGACGCCAGTTATGGAGCACGGAGGCCGGGCAGAGGACGAGGGTCGGCTTCCGGTCCTTCTTGTGCTGGTCATGAAGCCAGGTGAGCCACGACAGCGTCTGGAGCGTCTTCCCCAGCCCCATGTCGTCGGCCAGGATGCCCCCAAGCTTCAATCGGGACATATTCGCGAGGAAGTTGAACCCGTCGCGCTGATACGGACGAAGATCGGCGTGGATGTTCTCGGGAACCTTGGTGTCGGGTACGCCCTTGAAATTGGCGAGCTTCTCCCGGAGCTGGGCGATGGCCTTGGCCGTGCCGAGCTCGGTGAGCGTGCCCTCGTCGAGCTGAGTGGCATGCAGCAGAGACGCCTTCTGGGCGTCGGGGCTCAAGCCATCGAGACCAAGCGTCGCCGCGGTCTCATTGGCCTTGCGGTTGGCATCGACATCCAGTTCCACCCAACCGCCATCGGGCAGTTTGACGAAGCGGGTCGTGGCGGCCGCGAGGCGCTGCAGGTCGGCGGTGCTCAGGCGCATGCCCTCGGCCTCCCACTCCGCACTCACGCTGAGCCAGTCGATTCCCGAGCCCTTCAGGACCAGCTTCGGCTTGACCAGTCGACGGTTCAGGAAGAGCCGCTGGAACGAGGGATTCCCGAGGAAATCGGCATCCTTGGGCTTATCCGGCCACGCCGTGGCAAGGGCGCTGAGGAACACCTCGTTGGCGTCACCCACCCAGAGCCCCGGCTCCGGCGTGAACCAGTCGAGCTGCTGGAGCCACTGGATCGCGGCCTGGATCCTCGCGTCGTCGATCACCTCGGGCCGGTCGGCCTGCCGTGTCCGGCTGGCCGTGACCCGCGACCATTCGTGCCCGTTCCACTGCCATTCCGACTGGTCACGGTCGCTCACGCAAAGCAGGCGGAGACGGACCACCTCGTCGGCAAGTTCGAACACAAACCGAGGCCGTGCCGGATGGGAGATGCACAACTGGCTCCAGTCCGCCTCATGGAGTGACGTCGCACCGCCGACGGGCGACCCGGTCTCAGGCGACCCGGTCTGCGACGCGGAGCCCCCCTTCGCCGGGCGGGTCTGGGACTTCCTGAGCTCGGTCAGCAGCCTGTGGGAGAGCTTCTTGACGGGAAGGACCGGGCGCTGTGCCCAAGGACCCAGGAGACTGACCGGCGGCGCGTTCCTGAGGATGTAGACCTCGCTGTCCACCAGCACGAGGACGGGTTGGCCGACAAAGAACTGGCACCCGGCGAGGGGGCGGGAGGAGCCATCAGGGAGAGCCAGAAGGTGGGTGAAGCTCAGGTCGCCGTCGATGGTGTCGAGGTGGGGCTTGAGCTCCGCGATCTGTCCATGGAACTCCAGGCTGGTGGCACGTCCCGTCAGCTCCAGGCGGGTCCCATGGCCCCAGGTGGCCAACCAGGTCAGGAGGTCGGCGCCCTCGAGGACCAACGGCTCACCCTCCTTGGCGCGATGCGACCAGTTGTCGTGGAGCCAGTCGATTACGGCCCAGTCGTCCGCCGGAAAGAGTTCAGCCTCATGGGCGGCCCGGGTTCGCAGCTCGCAGAGGTCCGACAGGAAGCGTTCCTTCTCGCCGGATCTCGAGCGGAACAACAGGAACTTGACCACCAGCTGCCACTGGTTGGCGTCGTCTCGGACACGGCGGGTCTCGCAGAGGACCCGCAGGGTGGCCTTTGGCGCATCGAGATGGGTGTGGGTGGCGGGCAGGAGCCAATTCTCGAGCTCCTGAACAAACTGCATCTCCTTCTCCGACTGCTCGACCTCCTGGAAGCGCTCGAAATTGGCGTAGAGCAGCAGTTCGGTCGGCAGCGAACGATTGGCCCGGAGGAACAGCATCGCCACCTCCTCGAGGCGGCTCTTGCCCTCTGCCCCCTGGATCCTCGACCACCAGTCGGTCGCACCGAAGTCACCCCGCCGCAACGCGAGCTTCTCGAGGTAGTCGTCGAACAGGAGGTAGGCCCGCTGGGGGTCGCCACAGGATCCCAGCAGCTTGAGCACCGCCTCACGCTCGGCGACCTTCTCCCGGGAGTCCGCCAGTTCCCGGCGAAGATCTGCGAAGGATCCATAGGTCGTGTTGAGGACGCGATGGTGGGCGTCATACTTGGTGCTGGCGGCGGTCGGCCGGCTGGCAGGACGGGTCGTTCTGGAACCTCTAGGCATGCGATGTCGGAAAGGCGACGGATGTAATACTGAATCTTCTCTCCGTTGCCCCTGATGACGGTCAACAAGGAAGTGGACGAAAATTGGTCTCGACACAGACACGCCCCACCGGAACGCCGGGGCCGACATGCCGCTCGGGATGCACGCGGGGAATCCATCCACCGGAAAGGTCTCCGGACCGGGATTTGATTGCCACGGTGCGGCATCAATTTAGTCTCACATCATCAATACGATGACGTCACCGCCACCGTCGCGGAACGACGGGATCTGGCTTGCATTCGCCCTCGTGGTGGCGCTGCTGACGATCACGTTCCAGATGGGGAGCCTGCCCCTGATCCAGCCCGACGAGGGTCGGAACGCGGAGGTTGCGCGGGAGATGAAGGAGCGTGGTGCCTGGCTGGTGCCGACCCACAACGGGCAGGTGTACCTCGACAAGCCGGCCTTCTACTTCAAGGCCGTCGCCCTCTCGCTGGCCGCTTTCGGTGACACTGAATTCGCAGCGCGTCTGCCATCGGTCCTGTTCGCCCTCGGAACACTTGGTGTTTCCTGGCTCTTCGCACGAGGACGCCTCGGCCCGAGAGCCGCGGCGATCGCGGTGCTGGTCACAGCCACGACACCTCTCTTCTTCATCCATGCGCGCACGATCATCTTCGACGTCGCACTCACCCTGTTCGTCTGCGGCTCCATCTTGTCCGGACACCTCGCAGAGGCCTCACGCCAGGGGCCTTGCAGAGGCTGGCACCTCGTGGCGGCCATCGCCGCGGGCCTGGGAACGCTGGTCAAGGGACCGGTGGGGTTTGCCGTGCCGGCCCTCGTGCTGATCCTTCACCACCTGGTAGAGAGACGCCCCCGGGCCATCCTCCGGATGCTCCACCCGATGAATGCGGTCGCCTTCGTGGCGGTCGTCCTCCCATGGTTCGTGGGAGTCTCGATCGCCCAGCCCGACTTCCCCCACTACGGGCTGGTGGAGGAGACTTTCAACCGGTTCACCACGGGGAAATTCCACCGCACCCAGCCCTTCTACTTCTACGCCTGGGTCGTCCCCGCAACCTTCCTCCCCTGGAGCCTGATGCTTCCCGGGGCAGTCCTCCTGATGCTCCGACGCCAGAGATCCCTGGGACCCGTGACCCGGTTCGCGATCGTCTGGATCCTCGTGGTGGTGGGATTCTTCTCATTGTCGAAGTCCAAGCTGCCCGGGTATGTCATGAGCATTGCCGTACCGTGGGGCTGGCTGATCGGCCGCATCATCGACCGGGCCATCGCCGACCCGTCAGGTCCCGAACGACGCATTGTCCGGACGGGAACCCTCGCTCTGGGATCGATCACGCTCCTCGCGACCCTTGCCATCGGTTTCTTTGGGGAACCGATCCTGCGGACGATCCGGACCAATCCCGACATCGACCCGGGACGGATCCAGGCCGTCTGGCTACCCCTCCTTGGCCTGACCGGCTTCGTGGGATTCATTGCGACCATGGGTTGGTGGATGCGGAGGCCGGCCTGGTCCGCCATTGCGTTCGCCGCGTTCCCACTGTTGGCGCTCACGCTGGGATCGGACGTGCTGATGGCGGTCTACGACAGCCGGTCGGCCCGAAGGATGTCCATGACCATGCCCCGACTCCCGGACGACACGGAAATCGTCTTCTACCAATGCATGCCCGTCGGGCTTCCCTTCTACCTCCGGAGGACAGGGACCCTGGTGACCCGGGACGGCGGGGAACTCGCGAGCAACTATGTGAAGTACAGCCTGGCGCAGCGGCCGGAGCGCCCGCCCGGAATCGTCGATGTGGACCGGTTCTCCACCTGGTTCAACGAGGTGAGGACTCCCGTCTACCTGGTCGTACAGCGCCATGACGAGCCCTGGCTGAAGGAACTGGTTGCCCGCCGTGGCGCGACGCTCCAGGGGTTCTATCAGGGATATCTCGGGGCCCTGATCCTACCGAAGGAGACCCTCTGAGATGTGCGGGATCTGTGGAATCCTCGGCTTCGAGGCCGCAGCGGAGTCCGACCGCTTCCAGGAACGCGTGGACACGATGCTGGAGGCACTGCGGCACCGGGGGCCGAACGCCGTCGGCTCGGCGGCATCAGGCCCGGTGGTGTTGGGGGCCACCCGTCTGGCCGTCCGGGGCATCGACCACCCCAGCCAGCCCTCGATCGACCCCGAATCCGGCGTCGTCGTGGTCTGCAATGGCGAGATCGACAACCACAGAGAGCTTCGAGCCTGGCTGGAGGCCAAGGGACGGCCCGTCCCCCCGGGAAGCGACGTCGAGGTCCTGCCCGGGATGTACCTCGAGCTGGGTGACGGGTTCCTCGAACGTCTGGTCGGGGCTTTCGCCCTGGCCGTCTGGGACCCCCGAAGCGGCAGGCTGCTCCTCGCCCGGGACCGTACCGGTGAACGTCCCCTCTTCTTCCGCCAGGATGCCGATCGTCTGACGTTCGCCAGCGAGATCGCGGCAATCGCCTCGTCGGGATCCGGTCCGTTGACCGTTTCCGGGACCGGTATCCGAAGCTATCTCCAGTTCGGCAACTTTGCCGCACCCAGGTCCCCCTTCACGGAGGTCGAGAAAATCGGCCCCGGTGAGAGCCTGGTCGTGGAACAGGGCCGGGTGGAACGGCGACGGTACTGGCGCTGGTCGATGAGCCAGCAGCCGAAGCAGGCCGCATCGGTCGATCGCTTCGACGCGATCTTCCGGGAGGCGGTCCGTCGACAGACCGATGTCGACATCGACTTCGCCGTGTTCCTGAGCGGCGGCCTGGATTCTTCGCTGGTCACCGCTGTGACCCGCTCCCTCCACCCGTCCAGACCTCTGGTCGGCTACACGGTTCGCTTCGGGGAGGCCTCGTTCGACGAGGGGGACGTCGCCCTGGAGGTGGCCCAACGTCTCGGTGTCCGGGCTGAATCCATCTGGGTCGGCCCCGAGGACTTCGCCCGGGAACTCCCCCTCCTCATACGGCGTGTCGGGGAACCGCTGGCGGATCCTGCCTGGCTTCCTGCGGCACTGCTGTCGCGGACCGCCGCCCAATCCTTCCGGATGACCCTCGTCGGCGAGGGAGCCGACGAGCTGTTTGGTGGGTATCCCACCTACCTGGGTGTCCGGGCCGCCGAGACCTACAATCGCCTTCCGGGATCCATCCGATCCCTGTTCAGGAGGATCGTCGAGTCCCTGCCTCCCAGCGACAAGAAGGTCACCCTCTCCTTCCTGTTGAAGCGGTTCGTCGCGGGTGCCGACCTCGACGGCATCACGCGTCACCAGATCTGGAACTCGAACATCCCTCCGGCTCTTCTGCGCCGTCTCGGGATCGACCCAGTGCCCCTCCCGGGTCCAATTCCCGAGGGGCCGGAACTCCTGGACCGGGTCCAGCAGCTGGATCTTGAGACGAGCCTCGCCGAGGGCCTCCTCACGAAGGCGGACCGGGCCGGCATGAGTTCCGCACTCGAGCTTCGCGCCCCGTTCCTCGACCTGGGGGTCCTGGACTATGCCGCGACCCTCAAGGCGTCGGACCGGGTGAGGGGGCTGACCACCAAGGCCTTCCTCAAGGACTACGCGCTCCGATACCTCCCCCGCTCCATCGTCCACCGCCGCAAGCGGGGGCTGTCGGTGCCGCTGGCGGCCTGGCTGCGGGGACCCCTAAAGACCTGGGCCGCGGATCGGCTTTCCGACAGCGCCCTCGACTCGGTGGGGATCTCACGGCAGGCCGCGCGATTGGTGTTCGAGGAGCACCTTCACAAGCGTGCCGACCACGGACGGGCACTTTGGACCCTGATCGTGCTCTCCTTCTGGCTGGAGTGGTCGCGGATGCCAACGCCACAGCCCACTTCCTCCTGAGGCCTCCTCCCACGGGCATCCAACCCTGGATCCGGCACCCCGCCGACGGGTTTCCCGGCGCGACGAGTCATTGCCGACCGAGCTCAGCATCAACGACGGCGGCGAGGGCCTGGGCCGCCTTCTCGATCCACTCCTCCAGCGTCCGGATCCGACGACGACCGCCGCGGACGGGGCGGCACCGGGATTCGGGGTTTCGTTGGAAGACAGGGGGCGGTGGGTGGGCCAATCCAGGCCGTGGTTTTGAAGGGCAGCACATGATCGACTCCGGGCAGGAATAAAATAGGAACGCGACAGGCTAGGCTGCACGCATCGGACCACCAGTCAGGTTGTTCACAGCTTGTTGGCAGGGCCACTCTGGGAACCCGACCCTGAGCGGGTTCATGCCCCGGCAGACCTTGCCGGCATCCCGCCAGGTCCTCGCCAGGTCCTCGCCCTTTGCCAAACGGCGGGTACTACGTAGGATCCGCCTTCAAACGAATCGATGGATGAACCCCAACGGCCACCCCGGATCCCCCCCCATCGCCATCCGTCCCCTCGGCAGCGGTTCTTCGGCATCCTCAGACCGGAACGCCGGGATATCGAAGTGCTGCTTCTGTTCTCCCTGATGAACGGCGTGTTGCTCATCGCACAGCCGATGGCCGTGGACGCCGTGGTCAACAACATCGCCTTCGGCGGCGAGCAGAAGGTGTACCTCCAAGCCCTCATCATCATCGCCGTAGCCCTAGGGATGTTCCTTGGGGTCAGCGCCCTGATGCGAGGAACCCAGGCCTACGTCATGGAGACGATCGAGCGTCGGCTCTTCGTGCGCATGGCCGCAGACCTGTCCTACAGGATTTCCCACTGCAGGACCGGGGACTTCGAGCGGGCTCTCGGACCGGAGATGATCAACCGATTCTTCGAGGTGATCACCCTGCAGAAGGTCAGTTCCACGCTGCTCCTTGAAGGGGTAAACGTGGCGCTGTCGACCGTGATCGGCCTGGTGGTTCTTTCATTCTACCACCCCTATCTCCTAGCCTTCTCCCTGGTCCTGATCGCATGTCTGGTGGCCATCCTAGGCCCTCTGGGACACAACGGCGTCAAGACCAGCATCCAGAAGTCCTACGCCAAGCACGCCGTCGTGGACTGGCTGGAGCAGCTTGCGCGCTACCCGACCCTGTTCAAGGGCACCGGGGCGGCAGAGTTCGCCTGCAGGAAGGCCGATGCGCTCTCGCAGGACTACCTCCTCAAGCGTGAACGCCACTTCAGCATCCTCCTGCGACAGATCATCGGTCTGCTCACCCTCCAGGCCGTCGCCAGCGGAGCGATGTTGACCCTTGGAACGTTTCTGGTCCTCCGTGGGGAACTGACCCTCGGCCAGCTGGTCGCCAGCGAGCTCATCCTGACCGCGATCGTCGATTCGATCGCGAAGCTGAGCAAACAGCTGGCCGCCTGGTACGACGCCCTGGCCTCGTCGGACAAGCTGGGCCACCTCGTCGATCTGCCGGTCGAGCCGGAGCGACAGACGGCCCAGTTGCAGCGGGTGGGGCCTGCTGCCGTGGAGGGACGCCACATCGGTTTCACCTACCCGGATTCCCCCCCTCTGTTCCACGACCTCTCCTTCCGGTTCCCGGCAGGATCCAGGGTGGCAATGGTCAGCGCCGCCGGCTATGGATCCAGCACGCTCCTCGACCTGATTTTTGCGCTGCGTCCCATCGACCAGGGAGAGCTTCTGGTGGACGGGGTCGACCTCCGACACTGGGCTCTGGACGCATTGCGGGAGGATGTCGCACTGGTCCGCGGCACGGAAATCATCAGCGGCACCATCCTGGAAAACGTCTCCCTAGGGCGGGCCAACATCGGACCGTCCGAGGTCCGGAACGCGCTCGAGGCCGTGGGTCTGCTCCCGGCCGTCCTGAACTGGCCCTCCGGCATCGACACTCCGTTGGTGGCCGGGGGGAAACCCCTCACCAGCACCCAAAGAGTCCGCCTCGTCCTGGCACGCGCAATCGTGGGTCGACCCCGGTTGCTGATCCTCGATGAATGCCTGGAGGGACTCGACACCGCCTCCGTGGAGGGGCTGGCCCCGTTCCTCTTTGCGCCTGGCAACCCCTGGACCCTGGTCTTGGTGACGCGGGATCCCGACCTGATCCGACGCTGCGACCAGGTACTGAAACTGGGGGATATCCATGGCGTCACGCCGACCCCCAACACGCCTCCCTCCGCATGAGCGACCCTGCGCTTGATCCCCATCACCGCGTGGACGATCCGATGCCGTTTCTGTCGGACCGGGCGGGTTTCCATGCCCTCGATCTCCCGAGTTCCCTCCGACGCGTCCGGTTCCTGAGCAAGGCGCTCACGTTCCTGTTCATCCTCTCCATCATCGCGGTCGCCTTTCTCCCCTGGCGGCAGTTCGTCCAGGGCGGAGGCCGTGTGATCGCCTACAATCCGTTGGAGCGGACCACGACCATCGAGGCCCCGCTCGCCGGAAGGGTTCAGAAATCCCACGTAATGGAGGGGCAGTATGTACGCCAGGGGGACCTGTTGTTCGATCTGACGGACAACGATCCGAACCTTCTGGCCAACCTGCAGCAGCAGCTCCAGCTGGCCCGTCAGCGCCGGGATGCCGCTAAGGAACGGCTCGAAGCCCTGAACGGGCAGGTGTCCGAGCTCGAACGGGCGATGCCGCTGGGGATCAAGGCCGCCCGCGCGCGCCTCGACGTCGCCCGCGTGAGCGCCGCCACGGCCTCGCAGCAGTTCCATCGGATAGAGTCGCTCTTCAAGGACCAGCGTGGGCTCGCCTCGCAGCGGGACTTCGAGCTGGCCCAGCTCGATCGGGACCGCACCGCTGCGGACCTCGCCCGCTCGGAGATCGAGCTCCGCCGCACCGAGATCGACCTCCGGGCCAGCCTGAATTCCGCCATGGCCTCAAGGGACAGCGCCAAGGCGGACTTCGCCTCGGCAGACCAGGCCTCCATCTCCCTCGAAATCCAGGTCAGCCAAACCCAAAACCAGAAGGTCCTTGCCCCGCGCGACGGCTACATCATGCGCCTCCAGGCCACCGAGGGCACCTTCCTCCGGGCCGGATCGCCGCTCTGCACCCTGATTCCCCAGACCTCCGAGCCGCGGGTGGAACTCTACGTCAGTGGCAATGACATGCCGCTCATCCAAGCCCGGGTGTCCGACGAGAGCGGCAATGTGATCTCCTACGGAAGCCCCGTCCGCCTCCAGTTCGAGGGCTGGCCGGCGCTCCAGCTGATCGGCTGGCCCAGTCTCGCGGTCGGCACCTTCGGTGGCGAGGTGATCCTGGTGGATCCGACCGATAACGGTCAGGGCAAGTTCCGGATCCTGGTCGGACCCAGGCCCGACGTCGTGACCCGGGGTGGCAAGGCGGTGGAGATCCGGGACTGGCCCGAGAACCAATGGCTTCGCCAGGGGATACGGGCCAACGGATGGGTCCTGCTGCAGGAGGTCCCGCTCTGGTTCGAGATCTGGCGGCAGTTGAACGGCTTCCCGCCCGCGCTGACCAAGGACCAGATCGGAGGACTCAAATGATCCTCCGGATCCTCCTTGTCGCGACCCTGCTCTCGACCGGGTGGTTCACGGGGCCAGCCCGCGGGCAGACCTTCCCCAGCTCCCCCTTCCCAGTCCCGACACCCCTGCGGCTCGAGGATGTCGTCGACTCGATCCTGTCCCAATACCCGCCGCTCCTCGCCGCCCAGATCGAGCAGGACGTCGCCAACGGACGACTCCGCAGCGCCCAGGGAATCTTCGACTTCAACGCGTTCTCCAAGGTCTTCGGCGCCCCGGCGGGCTACTACCAGTATGGAACGGCCGACGTCGGCTTCGAACAGTTCACCGGCATCTGGGGCAGCACGATCTTCGGCGGCTACCGGTACACCGGTGGCGACACGCTGCCCTACTACTACAACAACCGGACCGAGGGGGATGGCGAGGTCCGGTTCGGTCTCGACTTCCCGATCCTGAAGGACGGGTCCATCGACAAACGTCGTGCCGCGCTCTTCAAGGCGCGCCTGGACCAGAAGCTGGCCCAGCCGCTGATCGACCGTCAGCGGCTCGACTTCGTGCGGGCGGGCTCGATGGCCTATCTCAACTGGGCGGCCAACGGACAGAAGCTGACGATCTCCTCGAACCTCCTCCGGCTTGCGCTCAATCGGAACACCGGCCTGACCAACCAGTTCGAGGCCGGTCTGCTACCCAGGATCGTGCTCACCGACAACCAGCGGCTCGTGGTCTCCCGAGAGCTGGCTCTCGTCCAGGCCCGTCGACGGTTCGAGGCCGCGTCCCTGACCCTGTCGCTGTTCTACCGCGATGGGAACGGGGCCCCCATCGTGGCCCCCATCGACAGCGTTCCTCCCGCCTTTCTGACGCCCCCCGAGCTCGACGAGGCTTCCGTCGGTATCGCCTCCCACCGGGCCATGGATCTCCGGCCTGAGTTGAGACGCCTGCAGATCAATCGGCAGAAGCTCGAGGTCGACGTCCGGCTTGCCCGGAACCAGATGCTTCCCAGCCTCAACGCCGGGGCGATGGTGATAAATGACTTTGGGAAGCAGATCTATTTCGACCTCGTCGATCCACAGGTCAAGGCTGGGCTGGAATTCAAGATTCCCCTCCAACGTCGCGAGGCCCGAGGACGCCTCGACGAACTCGCTGGACAGCTGGGGCAGCTCACGAACGACCAACGCTTCGCGCAGGATCGCATCCGCAACGAGATCTGGGACGCCTTCTCCGCCTACCGGGCCGCCTCCGACCAGATCCGTCAGACCCATCTAAACGTCACCCTTGCCCAGGAGCTTCTTTCCGCAGAGGCCTCCCGGTTTGAACTCGGCATCAGCGATCTCCTCGCTCTCCAGATCCGGGAACAGGCTGCCTTCGACGCCAGAACGCTCGACGTCGACGCGGCGGCCGATGTCCTTCGGGCGCTGGCCGACTACCGAGCCGCAACTGCGTCCGACCTCACGAATGCCTCGAAGCCGTCCGTGTCCGATTCCAAATAGGACCGGATGGACTGGAGCGGACGGCACCGCCACTCTGACACCATGATCCCGCCGCCTCGAAGCCGAGACCCGGTGTCGCGACGCCAGTTCCTGCGACGGGTCCTCACCGCCGCCCCCGTGCTCCTCGGAGTGTCCTGCACCCGGTACCAGACGCACGACTCCACCCGTCCCCGACTCGCCTTCGTGAACCGGGGAGTGACCGAACTGATTCATCCAGACGGTTCGGGCCGACGCCCGCTCACCTTCAATGTCGCCAACCAGGCGACCTGGCAGCCGGCGGCATTCTTTCCGGATGGACGGCGGATCCTGCTCCTGAGCATGGAGCCACGGAGGGACGGACCCGGTCGCCCCTTCGAGGACTACTACACCCAGACTCCCACCCATCTCTGGACCTTCGACCTGGAGTCGGGGGAACTGATCGAGGTCGCCCACCGCGATCGGATGGCCGTGTTCTATACTCCCCAGCTTCTGCTGCGGGACGGACGCCTCCTCGTCCAGGTGGTCCGGGGCAAGGTCGGGCAGGTCTTCAACATGGACCTCGACGGATCGGATGCTCGCCCGTTCACCCACGAAGGCGAAGGTCTACCCTATGGCTTCTCCGCGAGTCCGGACGGGCGACGGATCGCCTTCCACCTCGCGAGCCCGCGCGGCTACGAGATCTGGACCAGCGATCCATGGGGCCGGGATCGGGTCCGGGTGGCGGGGGATCCGGGACACCTGTACTTCGGTCCCCAGTGGTCCCCGGATGGCGAATGGCTCGCCCACGCGGATTGCATTCCCTTGGAGGACCCGGGACACGACTGGTGTGATATCCGGGTCGGGCGGCCCGATGGACGGGAGGCCCGGGGGATTACGACCGGGCAGGCGATGTGGTTCGCGGCGACCTACGGGAACGTCCGCCACCACGGCGGGGGATCCAACGTCGTCGCCTGGACCCGGGACGGTCGGCTCTTATATCCACGCCGGATGCCCGGATCCCAGGTGCCGTGGCGGTTCCAACCGGACCGCCCGGACACCGATCATTTCAACCGGGATTTCCGACCCGAAAGCGCTCTCGGTGGCACGTGGATCGACCGCATCGATCCACGGACCGGGAAATCCGAAGCCGTGACCGGACCCACAGAGGGGACCTGGGACTTCCGATGCAGCGAGTCGGAGGATGGACGCTGGATCAGCTTCTGTAGGGCAACCACTGGGGGGCTACCGTCACTGTGGGTTCAGCCCGCGACAGGAGGGGCTGCACGGGAGATCGTCGCCGATCCGGACGGCACAGGAGTCGATCATCCGCGGTGGCTTCCGCATCGCGGGAAACCAACAGGTCAGAGGTTCCGATCCGCGAGCTCGGCTAGTACGCCCTTCAACAAACTCTCATAGCTTACCTCGATCGAGGTACCCCCGGTCTGGATCGTGAGCCGGCGTTCTTCTTCCTTAGGCGGATCGAATGGGTACTCGATGAGATTCTGAAGCTCGCCAGCACGGGCACGACGGTAGAGCCCCTTGGGATCCCTTCTCAGACACTCCTCGAAAGAGGCCTCCACAAAGACCCAGACCAGGCGGTCGCCAAGGATCCGACCGACCATGTCGCGCTGGGCATGCTCGGGAGCCATGGTGGCCACAATCGGGACGATGCCCTGGCCACAGGCCAATTTCGCCACCTCTGCGACACGCCGATGATGTTCTGTCCGGGCCCCGGGCCGGTACCCCAGATCCAGGCTCAACCCCCCACGGGCCTCATCGCCATCAATGCAGAACACGGAAAGACCACGGTCGCGCAACCCCTGCCGGAGACGCGTCGCCAGTGTCGTCTTGCCCGCACCCGAACGACCGAACAACCAGAAGACGCGGTTCACGACACGCACCTCCACGTTTGGTGAAGACGACCCCAAACCCGCCTCGGAAGCGCCACGGGGCAGACAACCACCCGGGAAATGCCCGAGGCAGAAAACCGCATTATTGTGATCCGCATGTCAGCAAAACAGTCGTTCGGAGAGGACCGTCCAAGACGGACAAAACCTTTCCCCTGTTGTGGAAAAGGCGGCCCGACCTTTCCCGCTGACCTCCAGGACCCATTGGCCCTGAACCCTTTTGTAACGACCAAAAATTTTTAAATTTAACACCTTACGCATGTCGATTCAAAATCCAGGAAATATCACCCTATGCTGGACCACGATCCGGCACCCTCCAGATGTTGAACTGGCTTCATCGCCGAGCGTCGTACCAGAGAAAGCAGGACTCGCGGTTCCGCAGCGTGCTGCGGGGACTCAGTCCGGCACGCAGCAGGAATCCAAACGTCTCCATAGGACCATAGAGTCGAACCTTGCGAGCCGACGTCTCGAGGGGGTGGCGATGCAGGATGGCGACTCCCCTTCGGTCGGGCTTCCCATGGGCCTTCAGACGTCGGACCAGGTCGAGTTCCTCGCCTGCATAGAACTCAAGACTGAATCCACCGATCGTCTCGAAGGCGCGGCGTTCGACCATGATGAAGGAACCCGCGAGAAGACCCCCGATCCGGCTCAGCAGGTTCCATCCGGCAGCGGCGATGGCCGCGGACGGTCCGCCTCCGTCCAGGCGGATCGTGCTGCCGATGGCCAGCACGTCGGGGCGCGACGCAGTCGAGACCGCCTCCGCGAAGAGTCCGCGCGTCGGCCGCGAGTCCGCATCGACAAACAGGATCCAATCGCCCGTGGCCGCGCCGGCCCCCGCGTTACGAGCACGACCGATCTGGTTCACTGGCTCGAAGACCACCCGCGCCCCGGCGGCGGCCGCAATCTCGGAGGTCCGATCCGTCGAATTATTGTCGCAGACGATCCATTCATGGTCCCACCCGGCGTCTGCAAAACCCATGCTGGCCGCACGGACGGCCTCAAGGGTCGCCGGCAACAGCCGCTCCTCGTTGAAGGCCGGGATCACCACCGAGACCCTGGGGCGAGGAGGGCAGGCGGAAGCCGGTAGGCTTGGATTCATTGTAATTCCGTTCGAACTCCTTGTTCCCGAAATTGGGTGGGAAACCCCAACGGCAAGCCCCAGTAATACTCCAGAAGCCCCCCACTCGAGGCCGGAACAACGATCCACCGAGGACCAGCCGGCCGCTCAGGCTCCCTGGGTTGCGAACCGATAGATCGTCGTCGTCCGGTAGGCCTCACCCGGACGCCACACCGACTTCGGGAACGATGGCTTGTTGACCGCATCCGGGAAATTCTGGGTCTCGAGGCAGAACGCACCGTGGGCCGGGAAGGTCACGCCACCCGTGCAGGTGATGCCCTCCTTAGGGAAATGGTTCGACGTGTAGAGCTGCACTCCAGGCTGGTCGGTCTCCACCTCAAGGACGCGTCCGCTTGCCGGGTCGATCACCCGGGCCGCGAGGGCCTTGCGCCTGCCGCCGGAATCGAGGACGAAATTGTGGTCATATCCCGCGGGGTCGAGGCCGGTCTTGCCGATCCGCGCACCAATCGGCTGCGGCTTCGTGAAATCCAAAGGCGTTCCGGCAACCGCCTTCAACTCGCCGGTGGGGATCAACCCTTCATCGGTCGCCGTGAAGCGTGAACCAAAGATCTGAAGCACCTGGTCATCCACTGTCCCCTTCCCCGCCAGATTGAAGTAGCTGTGGTTCGTCAGATTGATCGGCGTCGGCCGATCGGTCTTCGCATCGTACTCGATCACGAACTCGTTCCTGGTGTTCAGGGCGTAGGTGACCCGGCAGTCCAGGTTGCCGGGATAGCCCTCCTCTCCGTCTGGACTCACCCGCCGGAAATGCACCGCTGCACGATCCGGCGTCAGCTCATAGCCCTCGACCGTCCACAGCTTCTTGTCGAAGCCGGATACACCGCCGTGGAGATGGTTCGGACCATTGTTCACAGCCAGGGTGTAGGTCTTGCCATCCAGGGTGAAGGATCCCTTGGCGATACGGTTGGCGACGCGTCCAGCGATGGCCCCGAAGAACGGGTGCCCCTGCAGGTAGCGCGCAAGGGTGTCGAATCCCAGCACCACGTTGCCCGTCCTGCCGGTCCGGTCCGGTGCCCACAGCTCGGTCACGATCAGCCCGTAGTTGGTGAACCTGAGGACGACGCCACGGCCGTTTCTCAGCGTGAAGAGATCGGCCTCGGAACCGTCGGGCAGTTTTCCGAAGGATGCTTTGTCGAGGGTCATGGGGGTGTTGGTCGGGCCCGCCTTCGCCTGGAAGGTGCCCGCGGGCAGGGATTGCAGCGTCACCGGGGCGGCTGCCAGACGCCAACCACCGGCCAGGACACCGAGGCCGAGAAGGGCCTCACGACGGGTGAGATTCGAATTCATGGGATTACCGTAGGATGGTGGGGCAGGACAGGCATTGCAACCCGTGGACGGGACATGCCGCGCCAGAGGGATCAGTACTTGGGGACACCTGGGTCGATCTGATCGGACCACGCATCGATGCCGCCCTTGACCGACTTCACGTACTTGAATCCCTGTTGCCGCAGGAACTCGAGGGCTTTCATCGACCGCTTGCCCGCCTTGCAATGGATGTAGATCTGCTGGTTGGGATCGAGCTCCGTGAACTGCTGGTTCAGGCGGCTCAGCGGAAACAGCGGAACCCCCGCCACCCGGGCGATCTCGTACTCGTCCGGCTCCCGGACATCGATGACCCGGATTCCCTTCTCCGGAGACTTCAGGGCGTTTTGCATGTCCTGCACCGTCACCTCGTCGGGATTCTGTCCCGCCACCACGGGCTCCGGCACAACTCCACAGAACTGTTCGTAGTCGATCAGCTCCGTGATCGTCGGATGATCCCCACAGACCGGGCACTTCGGGTCCCGACGGAGCTTCAGCTCGCGGAACTTCATGTCGAGGGCGTTGAAGAGCAGCAGCCGTGACGTGAGAAGGGACCCCTTGCCGAGGATCAGCTTCAGGATCTCCGTCGCCTGGATGCAGCCGATGATTCCCGGCAACACCCCTAGAACACCACCCTCGGCACAGCTCGGCACCATGCCTGGCGGGGGCGGCTCGGGATACAGGCAGCGGTAGCAGGGTCCGCCCATCTGCGGCGCGAATACGCTCGCCTGCCCCTCGAATCGAAAGATCGAGCCGTACACGTTCGGCTTCGTCAGAAGGACGCAGGCATCGTTGGTCAGATAGCGCGTCGGGACGTTGTCGGTGCCGTCCACGACGATGTCGTAGGGGCGGATCAGATCGAGCGCGTTTTCCGACGAGATCCGGGTCTTGTGGAGCACGACCTCCGTGTTGGGATTGAGTGCGTTGAGTGTGACCTTGGCCGACTCGGCTTTCGAGACCCCGACGTCGGCATCCGTGTGGAGGATCTGACGCTGGAGGTTGGAATAGTCGACCGTGTCAAAGTCCACGATGCCCAGCTTTCCGACGCCCGCGGCGGCGAGATACATGGCAATGGGCGACCCGAGGCCGCCGGCGCCGATGCACAGCACGGAGGCGTTGCGGATCTTCTTCTGACCCGCGAGGCCAACCTCGGGCAGGATCAGGTGTCGGGAATAGCGTCGGATCTCCTCGTTCGTGAGTTCAGCCATACGATGGGCCGGCAGGTTAAGGTGGGCGCATCCTCGGGCAAGGAAGAGTTCCAACCGCTGCGGCACGAGTTCCACGCGAGGGGGTTTGGAACGACAGCCACCCGCCGGCACCCCTCGATCCTCAGCCCCACACCCGCAGGCCCCACATTGCGCAAGGGATCCGTACTCTGGTCTCCTTCCTCCATGTCCCCCCGCTGTACCCGCCTGCTGACCGTGCTCACCCTGCTTCAACTGTTCGCCCGGGCGGACGTCACGTCCCTCGGGGATCGACGCGAACTCTTCGTGGATCGCGCCCTGCTCGAACGGCTCGACCGCACCGAGCTCCGGCTGCAGACCCCACGTCCCGCCGGGGTCGTGTACCGGTTCGATCGGCCGTGGGAGGGCATCGTGTCGGGCTATGTCACGGTCCTCGAGGACGCGGGACGGTTCCTCCTCTACTACCGGGGGCGCCCGTCCACATCGCATGCCGACGCCAGCGACGAGGCGCGCGAGGTGTCATGCGTTGCGGAGAGCCTGGACGGCGTCCACTGGACCCGCCCCAACCTTGGGCTGTTCGAGGTGGCGGGTACCCGGGACAACAATGTGTTCCTGGTCGAGCCCAAGACCGTCACCCACAACTTCTGTCCCTTCATCGACCGACGTCCGGGAGTCCCGGCCGACCAGCGGTTCAAGGCGGTGGGCGGCACCGGGGCCGGCGGACTCTTCGGCTATGCGTCCGCGGACGGACGCCAGTGGCGGCCGGTACGGCCGACCCCGCTCATCACCCAGGGGCAGTTTGACTCCCAGAACGTCGTGTTCTGGTCGCAGCCGGAACAGCGCTACTGCTGCTATTTCCGGACCTGGACGAACGACGTCCGGTGGATCGCCCGATCGACCTCGACCAACTTCCTGGACTGGACGGCGCCCGAGCCGATGGAGTTCGGCGACGCCCCGCCGGAGCATCTCTACATCAACCAGACCCAGCCCTATTCCCGGGCCCCCCACCTCTACGTGGGGATCGCCGCACGGTTCAATCCGGGCCGACAGGCACTGACCCCGGGACAGGTCCGGGACCTCGACCTCGAGGCGCCATGGAACTATCCGGGACTGAGGCAGGACGACTCGGACGCCGTGCTGCTCACGAGCCGGGGCGGCAGACGCTATGATCGGACATTCCTCGAGAGCTTCATCCGACCCGGACTGGATCCGAGGAACTGGGTGGCGCGGGCCAACTACCCCGCGCTCGGACTCCTCCAGACCGCACCCGACGAACTGTCGCTGTACGTGGTCCGACACTATGGCCAGCCGTCGATCCACCTTGAGCGACTCACGCTGCGACCGGACGGCTTCGCCTCCCTCCACGGCGGATACGCCCCGGGCGAATGCCTCACGCGACCCATCAGCTTCTCCGGGGATGTCCTGGAACTGAACCTCTCGACCAGCGCCGCGGGTTTTGTGCGGGTGGAGATCCAGGACGACGCGGGCAGGCCACTCCCGGGATTTGCACTGTCCGACTGCCCGGAACTCATCGGTGACGCGCTGTCCCGACCGGTCAACTGGACCTCCGGTGCACGGCTGCGTGAGATCGCTGGAAAGCCGGTCCGGATCCGCTTCGTCCTGAAGGACGCCGACCTTTTTTCCTTCCGGTTCCAAAAATCCACTCCGACCGAGACAGCCTCCACGCGGTCTCACCAACCGTTCGTGACGGTTTTCTCCGACGGGGGAGCCGGCCGCTACGAGGCCTTTCCCGACGTCTGCCGGCTCCGGGACGGACGTCTTCAGTGCATCTCGTATGCGTCCTACACCCACGTCGGGGTGCCCTCACCGGACTGGCCGCTGGGCGGCAGGATCGTCGCCAGCTGGTCGAGCGATGAAGGACGCACCTGGACGCCACCCGAAACCCTCCTCGACACGCCGGCGGATGACCGTGATCCCTCGATCACCCAGCTCCGGGACGGCCGGCTTCTTTGCAGCTTCTTCACCACGGCCGGCACGCTGGTGACCGAGGCCCAAGGGCCTTCCGGGCCGTGGAGCAGGCCTCGTCTGATCGGCCCCCGCCTCGGTGTCAGCACCCCGGTTCGGGAGTTGTCCGACGGCACCCTGATCCTCGGGGTATATTTCGAGGATGCCCAGACGGCCCATGGCGCCACGCTGCGGAGCCTCGACCAAGGAAGGACATGGGAACCGCCCTCGCCCATCGACAGCCGCGGGCAGTTCCTCGATGCCGAGACGGATGTGATCGAGCTGAAGGATGGCGGACTCCTCGCCGCACTTCGTGGTGGCAAGGGAGCTCCGATGAACCTCAGCCGGTCCCAGGACCGGGGTACCCACTGGAGCCCAGCCGAACCCCTGGGATTCGTCGGACACTGTCCCTATCTGCATCGGGCTCCAGGAGGAGAGATTGTCCTGGCCTATCGGCAGCCGGTCACCGGCGAGACCCGCGGCACTGCACTCCGGGTGAGTCGCGACGAAGGCCGGTCGTGGTCGGAAGCCACCCGGATCGATCCGGTCATCGGTGCCTATCCCTCGATCGTGAACCTTCGCGACGGGTCCCTGCTGATCGTCTACTACGAGGAGGGCGAGGGATCCGACATCCGGGCGCGCCGTCTCCGCATCGAGGGGTATACGGTGAAGGACATCGGCTGGCCCCGATGACGTTCCTCGTTCGTCCCACTTTGACGTTCCCTGACCGGGTCCACCCGATAGGCTGATCCGGTCATGAGCTGGAACCAAGTCGTGTGGGCCTTCACCGGGCTGCTGATCGTCGGAGGGGTCGTGGGCTTTCTCAAGGCTCGGAGCAAGGCCTCCCTGATCGCCTCGGTGGCTTCGGCCATCCCTCTGGCGCTCGCCGCGTCGGGCCTTCTTCCCTTTTGGGTGGTACCGCTCGTTCTGGGCAGCCTTGTGGTCGTGTTCGCCAAGCGGCTGGCCACCACCCGGAAGTTCATGCCGTCCGGGATGTTGCTCATCCTCACCCTTCTGACGGCCGGCCTGGTCTGGGCGCTGATCCGGAAGCCCTGACCTCCACCCGACCCTAATGTCTCCGAGCGACCTCCCGGTCTGGCAGCTCCACGCCGAGATCCTGTCGGCCCTCAACCCCGGCAACCGTCTGGTCCTCGTGGCCGCGACGGGATCCGGAAAGACGACCCAGGTCCCCCAGATGCTCCTGGACGCCGGCCTCGCCGGGGATCGGCGCATCGTGGTCCTCCAACCCCGAAGGGTCGCCGCCCGCAGTGTCGCCACCCGCGTCGCCTGGGAACGCAACCAGCCGCTCGGCGCGGAGGTCGGATACCAGGTGCGATTCGAGGACCACATCGGGGACACGACCCGCATCGCCTTCGTCACCGAGGGTATCCTCCTGCGATGGTTCCAGGACGACCCGGAGCTCCGGGACATCGGTATCCTGGTCTTCGACGAGTTCCACGAGCGCAACCTCCTGAGCGATGTCGCCCTGGCCCTCGCCAAACGCCTCCAGCAGACGCGTCGTCCCGACCTCAAGCTGGTCGTGATGTCGGCCACGCTCGACGCCGAACCGGTCGCCCGCTACCTGGCCTCCGAATCGGGGAAACCCGCCCCGATCCTGGCCTCCGAGGGCCGGACCTATCCGGTCGATATCCAATGGTCGGACTATGGGGATCGACGACCGCCTTCCGAACAGGCGGCGGACGCCGTGGAACGGCTGGTCCGGTCCGGGGCCGAGGGGGACATCCTGGTCTTCATGCCGGGCATGGGCGAGATCCTCGCCACCCTGAATGCATTGCGGGCGGCGCACCTCGGCTCGCCCTGTGTCCTGCTGCCTCTCCACGGCGACCTGTCACCGGAGGATCAGGACCGTGCCTTCGCCCCGTTCCGCCAGCGGAAGATCGTTGTGTCGACGAACGTTGCGGAGACCAGCGTGACCATCGATGGCATCCGGCATGTCGTGGATGCGGGTCTGGCCCGGATCGCGCGTCATGATGCCGAGCGGGGCATCCAGACGTTGGCGGTCGAACCCATCAGTCGGGCCTCGGCCGACCAGCGGGCGGGACGGGCGGGACGGACCGCACCCGGCACCTGCTGGCGGCTCTGGACCGAGAGCGCCCACCTGGACCGCCCGCCCCGCAACACACCGGAGATCCAGCGGGCGGACCTCGCCGAGGTGGTGCTGCTCCTGCACTCGCTCGGGATCCGGGATGCGGTCGGATTCGACTGGCTCGATCGTCCCGATGCCGAGGCTGTCGCCCGCGCGGAGGGCCTGCTCCGAATCCTTGGGGCGCTCGGATCGGACCCCTCCGGTAACGGTGGCGACCTGACACCGATCGGACACCAGATGCTCCGGCTGCCGATGCATCCCCGCTATTCCCGTCTGCTGGTGGAGGCATCCAGACGCGGCTGCGTGCCAGCGGCAGCGCTCTGCGCGGCACTGACGGGCGGGCGGGACCTCCTGGTTCGGCTCGGCCGCGAGGACGGAGCCGTCCGGGAGGCCCGGGAGCTCTTCGAGTCCAGCCGCCACAGCGACTTCCACACGCTGATGCGCGCCTTCCAGTTCGCCCGCAACCAGCGGTTCGATGTCGTCGCCTGCCGACGCCATGGCATCCATGCGCAGACGGCCCGACAGATCGACGACACCTACCGCCAGCTGATGTCGATCACGACACGGCAGGGTCTCCACCAGGAACCGGAGGCGGATTCCCAGGCCGACACCGGTCCCGGGGGGGCGTCCACGACGGCTTCCGGGACACCGCACCGGAAGGCTGTCGACCCGACCGATCCGCTGCTCCTGTGTCTGACGGCGGGGTTCATCGACCAGCTCGCCGTGCGCGAGAACTCGGGGACGCTCGACTGCCGTCTGACCGAGGGCCGCAAGGGGACCCTGGTCCGGGAGAGCCTGGTCGATGCACCGCTCCTGGTGGTGGGATCGATCCGGGAAGTGGATGGGCGACATGGTCGGACCACGCTCCTGGGCCTCGCGACGGCGGTGAGACCCGAATGGCTGACCGAGCTCTATCCGCAGCACCTCTCGGAGCGGGCGGGCTGCGAGGTCGACCGCATCCACAAGCGGGTGGCGGCGATCCGAGAGCGTCGGTTCCTCGACCTGGTGATCGGACGCGAGCATGCCCGGGACATCGACCCCGCCGCGGCGGGTGTGGCCCTGGCGGACGCGTTCGCCTCGGGCGGATTCGAACTCCCGAACCTCAACCATCGGATCCGACAGTTCATCGCCCGGGTGCATCTGCTCGCGAGGATCGTGCCGGAACTGGAGATTCCACCGTTCGACGGTGCCGCCCTGCGCGCCGTGCTTGCCCGGGCCTTCCATGGGGTCACGCTCGTCAAGGACGCCCAGTCCATCGACCTCACCCCGGCGTTCGAGGGGCATCTCGATGCCGCCCAGCGGGGATTCCTCGAGGAGCTGATGCCGCTGGTCCTTCCCACGGGGACGGGTCTGGGCGGGAAGCTCGTCTACCCGGATCCTTCGACCGATGCCGATGAACCGACGTTCCCTGAGATTCAGGTCCGGGTGACCGACTGCTTCGCGCTGAAGGAGCACCCCCGGATCGCGGAGGGGCGGTTGCCGGTCTCGCTGGTGCTGCTTGCGCCAGACCAGAAGCGGCTGGGGACCACGACCGATTTTCCCCAGTGGAAATCGAAGACCTATCCCACCCTGAGGACCCAGCTGCGGTCGAAATACGGCAGCTTCCCGTGGCCGTGAGACGACGGGCACCCCCGAAGCTCAGGAACGCGTCGGGCGGACGCCGACACCTGGCGTGGCTCCACTGGGCGGAGCCGTGCGCGCGGAGCCCACGGCCTTGGCCGCCTCGTGGACGCCACTGAAGTTCCCAGCCTCACAGAGGGCCACGAAGGTCTCGGTGTCGCTCTTGAGCTCCTCCCAGCGCCGCCGAATCACCTCGGATTCCTTGGGGCCCACCTGGTTCCCCCCGGAGGTCTCGGTGATGGCGGCGAGGAGGTCCGCGAATTCCCGGACGATCTGGTTCGTGGCCGGGATCAGGTACTCGGGATGGGCTTCCCGACGCTCGGGGTTCCGGATGAAGAACCCCCCAGCCTGGTGACAGAGCCAGTGGATGATCCGGGCATCACCCGTCGCATGCATGAGCTGGTCCACCCGATCCAGCGGATTGGCCCCCGTGGCTCCCTGGTCCTCGGCTGGTTTCTCACACCACTTGTAGACGAGGGACATCGAGACGTTGAGGTCGGCCGAGATCTTCTTCGGACTTGTCTCCTTGATCACCTCACGCAGCACCTCGTGGGACTCCATGGCCCGGCTGTCTATCGATCCCCGTGCGCGATGGGAAGCCCAGGTTTGGACCGGGTTGGATCGCACAAGGAATCGTTGTCCTGCCTCCGACCCAAGCCCGACGCGTCCACCACCCGAATGTCCCTTCCCGTCCCCCCGGGTCCTCGCGTAGTCTTTCCCCCTCCCGGATCCTTCCGGAATCCTGTCTACAAGCCATGTCCCTCGTCTCTGTCCTGCTCAAGCCAGGTGAGGCCGACCGCATCGTCGCCGGCCACCCCTGGATCTACTCCAACTCCGTGCTGCGCCTGACCGCGCCCGTCACCGACGGCGACCTGGTGCAGGTCAAGGACCACCGGCAGCGCCTGCTCGGGACGGGCTTCTACAACTCCCGGTCGAAGATCGTGGTCAGGCTGCTGGACCGCGACCGCATCGAGCCCAACCGCAGCTTCTTCCGCCAGCGGATCGAAGCGGCGCTGGCGCACCGCCAGCGTTGGATGCCGGGCACGACCTCCTACCGTCTGGTGAACGCGGAGAGCGACTTCCTCAGCGGTCTGATCGTGGACCGCTACGACGACGTCCTGGTGATCCAGATCAGCTCCCTGGGCATGGAACTCAGGAAGTCAACGATCGTGGAGGTGCTGAAGGACCTTTTGAATCCCCGGGCGATCCTCGAGCGCAGCGACACGGCCTCACGGAAGTTCGACGGCCTCGCGGAGGCCCAGGGATTGATCCGGGGTGAGCCCGTGGGCGAGATCGAGGTGAATCTCAACGGGATCCGGTTCCTGACGAACCTCGCGGAGGGCCACAAGACCGGGATGTATCTCGACCAGCAGGCCAACTACGCGGCGGTCGGGGATCTGGCGAAGGGCGCCCATGAGGTGCTCGACTGCTTCAGCTTCGCCGGCGGCTTCGCCCTGCACGCCGCCCGGGCTGGGGCTAGGCGGGTCCATGCGCTGGACCAGAGCGCCGACGCCATGGCAATGGCCCAGCGCAATGCGACGACCAATGGGCTTGCGGACCGGGTCGAATTCGAGACCGCCAACGTCTTCGATTGGCTCAAGGCCCGGACCGCTGTCGGGCCCAGCGAGAAGGTCATCCCGCGCTACGACCTCATCATCCTCGACCCTCCATCATTCACCCGGAATCGATCCTCCGTGCCCGATGCGCTGCGCGGCTACAAGGAGATCCACCTCCGGGCGCTCCGTCTCCTGAAACCCGGTGGCCTGCTGTCGACATTCTGCTGCTCCCACCACGTCGACCGGGTGCTGTTCGAGGACGTCATCCTCGCGGCGGCGATCGACACCCGCGTGATCCTCCGGAGGGTGGCGAGCCACAGCCAGTCGCCCGATCACCCCGTGGTACCGTCGATCCCGGAGACGGAATACCTCAAGGGATTCACCTACGAGCGGGTCGCCTAGACCGAGGCATCCGCAAGGGAAAACAGGGAGTGGAATCCAGGAGGACCGAAGGGGAAGATCTCCCTATGTCCCCAAGCCTTCCGTTTGGCACCACCCCAAGGTCGATCAGCGACGCCGGGGGCGTACGAGGATGACCTTCTTGTCGCTGCCTTCGACCTCGACGCTCGTGGTCTCCACATCCGGATCGTCCTTGAGGGCGTTGTGAACAACCCAGCGGTCGTAGGCATTCATCGGCTCGAGCTCGAGGACATCCCCCCAGCGGCGAACCTTCTCGGCGGTCTCGGCGGCCCGCTTCACCAGGAGCTCCTTCGCCTGCTGCCGATATCCGCAGACATCGAGGATGACCCGGGGAATCTTGGTGTCCTGGTGGAAGACGAGGCGGTTGAGCAGGTACTGGAGCTCGCTGAGGGTCTGACCCGACCGACCGATGAGCCGCCCTGGGTCGTCCGTCTGGATGTCGAGGAGGATCTGGTCGTCGACGAGCTCCTGGCGGAGGGTCACTTCGAAACCAAGGGTCTGGAGCATCTCCCGTAGCGTGGCCTGGGGATCAATGGAGGGGGCGTCGTTCACGGCAGTGGGTTCAGGGTGGATCTGTTCCTCGGACTGGCTCATGCCTTTTTGCGCGCGAGCGGGCCCGGTGGCGAGCCCTTTTCCGAGGTCTTCTCGTCGTTCATGCGCGTGATCTTCGTCTGCAGCACGCTCAGGAGGTTCTGGACGGTCCAGTAGAGGGTCAGGCCCGAGCTGTAGTTGTAGAGGAAGGCGACGAAGAAGACCGGCATGTACTTCATCATCTTCTGCTGCACGGGATCCATCTGGGGCGATGGCGGCGTCAGGCTGGACATCCACAGCGAGGTCGCCCCCATCAGGAGCGGCAGCAGGTTGAATGGAAGCCCGACACCCGCGACGCCAAGGAAGGGAACCCAACCCATGTTCGGAATGGTGAAGAGGGTGTCGGGCTCGGCCAGGTTGGCCACCCAGAGGAAGCTGGCACCGCGCAGTTCGATCGCGGTCCTGAGCATGAAGAAGAAGCCGATGAAGACCGGGAACTGGATGAGCATCGGCAGACATCCAGTGGCTGGATTCACCTTGTGCCGCTTCATGCACTCCATCGTCTTCTCCTGAACCTTGGCCGGATCGTTCTTGAACTTCTCCCGGATCGCCTGGAGCTCCGGCTGGATGGCCTGCATCCGCTTCATCGACCGGGTGCTGATCGCGGTCAGCGGCCAGAAGAGCGCCTTGATCAGGATCGTCAGCACGACGATGGCCCAGCCATAGGATGGAATGAACTGGTGGAGTCCGTTGAGCGACAGCAGCAGGGCCTTGGCAAAGAACCCGGTGAAGCCAGAGAAGTCCATCACGGCCT
This sequence comes from Verrucomicrobiales bacterium, assembly GCA_005801385.1. Classification (GTDB taxonomy): domain Bacteria; phylum Verrucomicrobiota; class Verrucomicrobiia; order Limisphaerales; family UBA9464; genus UBA9464. The sequence continues at coordinate 26,490 of SYEM01000088.1, forward strand.
CGAGACCCAGGCGCATGCGGGACAGGGTGAAGTATTCCTTCGGACCGGCGTAGAAGCTGAATCGCTGCTCCAGGGACTGGCCCGGGGCCACTGTTCCCCCGGCCAGCACGAGCAACGCCTGGTAGGCCCGGGGATCCGGATTGAGCCGTCCGTCCGCCTCGCGGTCCGCCGGCGTCGGTTTCGGCAGGGCGAAATCCCGCACCACCACCCGGTCCGCCGGACGGTCCGGGATCGCGATCATCGTGAAGAACCGGTTGTGGACCGCAGCCCACGCCACATTCGAGGCACCCGCCACATATTCGGTCCGTGGGACCCCAGGGATGCACCCCATGAACCGGTTGGCGAACCACGTCATGTCAACATGCTCCGCCGCGGTGCCATTGTACCAATAGGCCCCCAGCCAATCCCCCGTCTCCTGGCGGTCGGCGGTCGACGCGGTTCCCATCACCATCTCGCCCGACGGGAGCGCCACCGGCCGGCTCCCACGGTTCTCGTGACGGATCGTCACCTCGAACACGTAGTTACTCGCCAGACGGTACTCCTTCACAACACGAAGCCCCTCCGGGAGGTCCTTCTGGGCGATCACCGCACCATCCCGCTGGATAAGCTCGAATTCCTGGTCCCCTCCGAGACCCGGAAGCCCCACATGCACGAACGCAGGGGAGAACGCCGGATCGTTCAGCATCACATCCGTCGAGGCCTGCGCCCCTTGCCCCTTCCCTCGGGCGATGACGGCGGGGTACTCCTTGAGATCGACCCGTCTCAGCCCGCCACCCAGCGAGGTGAACGTGGCGCGGACCTGGGTGTTCTCCAAAACGAGGGTCTTCCCCGCCGTGGCCGACAGCAGCTGGGCCGGGGGAGCCGTTGGATTCGGAACCGACTGGATCGTGGTCGCCGGGATGGACGAGGTCGACCCGGTCTGCACTCCCGCCACGGAGTTCGAGGAAAGGCTCCTGGGAATGGCGTTGGTGGCGGTCTTGGCCCTCTCGGATGGCGGATACAGGCGGTTCACCAATGCGGGCCAGCCCAGCATGAGTGCGAATGCCACCAACAGAATTCCAATTCCCTTGCGGTCCATGCGAGTGATTCAGCGACAGGTCAACAGCGTTCGGGTACCGGGTCGGTCCCACAACCTCCCCAAGGATGACAGCGGCAGAGTCGGCGGGCCGCCATCGCGCTCCCACAGACGAGCCCATGCCGATCGATCGCCTCCATCGCGTAGGTCGAACAGGTGGGCTGGAACCGGCAGGTCTCGGAAACGCCCAGGAGGGCATTTTTCATCGGGGAGATCCCGACCTGATAGGCCCGGATGACAAGGCGGGCCAGTCCTGCAGCAAGGCGGTTCATCGGGCTGGGGTGAAGGCGGTCTGAGATGGAGCGGGAACCAGACGAGCGCCCTTGAGCGAGCGCAGATAATCGGCCTCCACGGCGTCGAACCCCTTGTCCACGATCGATTTCCGGGCAACGAGGATCAGGTCCACCGGAAGGGTGATCGCATGCTGATGCCTGCGAAAGACCTCCTTGAGGAGGCGTCGGGCCCGGTTGCGGCACACGGCGTTGCCGATGGTCTTGGAGGTCACGACGCCGACCCGGGATCCGGACCGGCGATCGGGAGCGGGCTGCCAGTTCAGGATGAGACAACCCTGGACCCAGCGTTGGCCGGATTCCTTGAGTCGGATGAAGTCACGTCCGGCACGCAACCGCTGCCCTCGTTGCAGACCCAACCGGGGAACGGAAGGCGCCGACATGACGCACCTCGGGACGATCAGACCGGGGTGAGGCGCTTGCGCCCGAGACGGCGCCGGCGGTTGAGGATCATGCGGCCACCCTTGGTGGCCATGCGGGCGCGGAAGCCATGCTGGCGGACGCGACGGATCTTTGAAGGCTGATACTGGCGTTTCATGGTAGACAGTGGGCTCCCGGCCGGAGCGAGCCGCAAACGCTATCAACCACGTCCACAACGTCAATCCTCATGTCCATTTTGACGCGGGTTGTCGGTTGTCGAACCGGCGCTTGACCCGGCTGCTGGAAGGGATTGATCCTCGTCCAAATCCTATGCGACCCCCCTGTCCCACACCGGATGCCCCACTCCTGCCCCACGGCGGACGACAAGGTTCGCCCGCCGGGTGCGGATTCACCCTGATCGAGCTGCTCGTGGTGATCGCGGTGATCGCCATCCTCGCCGGGATGCTCCTGCCCGCCCTCGCCAAGGCCAAGGAACGGGCCCGTCAGACGCAGTGCCTGAACAACATGCGCCAGATGGGCATCGCGCTGCTCCTCTACGAGGGCGACCACAAACGCCTGCCCCCGAAGGCCTCCCAGGTCCCCGACTTCATGAATCCCAAGGCGCCGGGCTGGCAGAACAACTGCCTGTACGCCATCGCCCCCTACCTCCAGGGCACCGCCCAGGGCCGCAGCTCGAAGATCTACGCCTGCCCCAGCGCGAAGAAGCCCGGCGACGGCTCCGACGCCACCAAGAACAGCGCCACCGGATACCTGCCGAATGCCGTGTTCATGGAGCGTACCCTCGACTCCGTCCCGGATCCCAGCGGCCTCATCTTCTGCCAGGAGACCACGCGACTCGTCAGCTTCACGGCACTTCGCCCCGCCTACGGAGCCGACTTCGGAGTCTGCCCCGGGCAATACACCTTCTGGCACGTGATCCTCAAACCCGGCGTCGACTGGTACGCGAGCCTCCACAACCAGGGAGGGAACCATCTGTTCGTCGACGGCCACGCCGAGTACCGGAAGGCGAAGGCGCTTCGGGCGAGGGACTTCGGATTGATCGACGGGGCCACCGGCAAGGCCGAGGACGACCACAGGAGTCCTGACACCCGTTGCTACAAGACCGTCTTCAACTGATCGACGAGGCACCCACTGTCTCAGTTCTTCATCAAGACGCCGTCGAGGTTGAGCAGGACATTGGCCACCGTGGTCCAGGCTGCCGCCTCGGCGGGATCGAGACCGGCCGGCAGCATCCCCAGGGGATCCGTCGACAGACGCAGGGCCTCGTCGGTCCGGTCCGCATAGCCCGACCGCTCCGAGTCATGGAGGGACACCAGCCGCTGGACCGCCTCCTCCGAGGCGGGGCGACAGAGCGCCCGTTCCAGCCCCAGCCTCACCCGATCCGCCACCGAACCATCCGCCTGGGCGAGGCGACGACCGAGGGCCTGGGCACATTCCACGAACACCGGGTCATTCAGGGTCACGAACGCCTGCAGCGGGGTGTTGGTTGGCTGACGTCGCACCGTGCAGTTCTCCCGGCTGGGCGCATCGAAGGTCGCCATGCTGGGATACGGAATGGTCCGCCTCCAGAAGGTGTAGATCCCGCGCCGATACCGATCCTCCCCCTCGCTGGTGGTCCACGACCGCTCCCCGTTGAAGGCCGCCCTCCACAGACCGTCGGGCTGGGCGGGATAGACACTCGGCCCGCCTACCTTCCGGCTGAGCAGACCGCTGAGCGCCAGGGCCTGGTCCCGGACCATCTCGGCATCCAGCCGACGCCGTGACGCCCTCGAATACAGGGTGTTCAGCGGATCCTTCTCGAGTTGGTCGGGCGTGGTCACCGAGCTCTGCCGATAGGTGGCGGAGGTTACGATCAGTTTGACCAGCGCCTTGAAATCCCAACCCAGTTCAGGCCGGAGCGGATCCACCTTCGTTCCGTTCGGACGCGGGGTCTGGTAGCTGACCGCGAGCCAGTCGAGCAGGTCCCGATGGGTCGGCGCGGTGCCCTGGGTGCCGAAGTCCTCCTCGGTCTCGACCAATGCCCGACCGAGGAGCTGGGTCCAGGTGCGATTCACCGCAACCCGTGCGGTGAGCGGGTTCGCCGGGGACATCAGCCACTGGACGAGACCGAGTCGGTTGGTCGGGGCCCCGGCGGGCCACGGGTGGAACCCGGCAGGCACCCCGGGGACGACGGGATCGCCGGGGTCGAGAAAGTTCCCCTTGTTGAGCACGCGGGTCACACGGGCCCCGGTCGGCTCCAGCTCCTTCAACACCGGCAGCGGGGTTCCACGGAGGGCGGCCAGCTGTCCCCGGAGATCCTGAAGTTCGCGGACAACCGGTCCCAGGGTCTTCGATTCCGGTCGGAAATGATCGGCCAGGAGTCGCCGCTGGTCCGGAGTCCAGCGCTCCGGATCCACATCCAACGCCCGGGAGATCTGTTCGGACCAGGTCTGCACCGGGGTCACCCGATCGGTGACCGAGACCCGGAACCGGCCCAGCACCTTCCGGTCCCCCTGGTTCTGCGCGAGGGTGACCTGGACCCGGACGGGAGTCTTGAACTCGAGCGGCTCGGTGAGCTCAGCGGTCCATCGGTGAGCGTTTCCGGAATCCCCGGGCGACCATCCCGAGTTGGCCCCGGAGTCGGCGTCGATCGCCTTGGACGCCGGGAACTCCGCCGCGCTTCGATCGGCACTCGCACGGGTCAGACGGATCGGCGTCGGGGAGGCAGGCCCCACGGTCGACATCGGCGCGGGAGCCCTCTCGAGAAGTCCCTGCCACACCGGACGCCGATTCGCGTCGAGCACCACGACACGGGTGTTGGCCAATCGATCCCCTACGGACCCGTCGGTCCGATTCCACACCGCGATCGTCTCCACCGGCACCTCAACACCCAGGTCCACCTCCCACCACGGATCCTTCTCGGTCTCCGTGTGGGTGGTGGATCGACCCTGCTCATAGCGGCCGTCGGTGTTGCCATCGATCGCCCGGACCGCATCTCCCAGATATCCGGTGCTGGACTGCTTGGCGGTCCCGCGCAGCGCGAGGTTGGTGCCTCTGGACCACACCTGGACCTCCGCGAGGCTGAGGATCCGATTGCTGCCGGAAGCCTCCAGACGCACGAACCGTCCGGCCTGGGCCCGGGCCACCTCCGGGACGAGATCGAGTCGGACGTCGCTCAGGACAAAAGCCCCGCCGTCCGCGCGGCCCGGCCCCTGGGCCGGCAGGGACGGATCGGGCAGGACCTCGATCTGGAGCGCCGTCAGGCGGTCCAGGGTCACCGGTGCCGTGAGACTGTAGGTATCCCGCGGTGCGGTGGGGCCTCCGACCCGGATGGACCGGTCGGACTCGACCTCGAACGCCGGGGCGTTGGTCGCCTGCGAGGTGATCCGGATTGGCGCCAGCAGGGTCCAGGGCACCGGACGGGCGGCTTCCCGGGCCCAGTCCTTGAGCTCGGCCTCGAAGTCGGGATTCAGCGCCTTGAGCTCGGTCTCCTTGCGGTCGATCGACGCCGTCAGCTCGGCGCGACGCCGACGCTCCGCCTCCGAAAAGACAGGCATCGTGGGACGCTCGTCGGGTTGGTCGAAGTCCGCGGTCTGATTGAAGAGCGCATAGAACCCGTAGTATTCCCGATGGGTGATGGGATCGAACTTGTGGGTGTGGCACTGGGCGCAGTTCATGGTCAGCCCCATCCAGACCTGGGCCGTGACCCCGACCCGGTCCTTCACGGCGGCGACGCGCCACTCCTCGTCGTCGGTACCGCCTTCGGTGTTGGTCATGGTGTTGCGATGGAACGCGGTGGCCGCCCGCTGCTCGTCGGTGGCGTTCTCCACCAGATCCCCGGCAAGAAGGTCACGGGTGAATTCGTCATACGGCAGGTTCCGGTTGAGGGCCTCGATCAGCCAATCCCGCCACGGCCAGATGTTCGGGCGCAGCGGGTCGGATCCATAGCCGGCTGAGTCCGCATACCGGGCAAGGTCCAGCCACACCCGCGCCCAACGCTCCCCAAAATGCGGGGAGGTGAGCAGACGATCCACTAGCCGTTCGTAGGCGTCCGAACGACGGTCCGCAATGAACGCAGCCACGTCCTCGGGGGACGGCGGCAGACCGGTGAGATCGAGGGACAACCGCCGGATCAGCGTCGGACGGTCGGCCTCCTCGGCAGGTTTGAGCCCTGAGGTCTCGAGCCGCGCGGCGATGAAGCGGTCGATGCCATTCCGAGCCCAGGCCCGATCGGCGACCCTCGGCAGGGTCGGACGCCTTGGCGGGGTCCAGGCCCAGTGGGAGGCGTACTCGGCACCCTGCTGGATCCATCGAGATAGAATCCCGGCCTCGGCCGGCGTCACCGGATTCTTCAGCTCCGGCGGCGGCATCACCTCCTCGGGATCGGTGGATCGGATCCGATGGAGGATCTCGCTGTCGGCGGCGTGGTTCGGGGCGATGGCCGCCCGTGGGGAGCGGCTGCGGGTGGCCTCGTTGAAGGAATCGAGCCTCAGCTTGGCCTTGCGCGCCGCGTCATCGGGTCCGTGGCACGGATAGCACTTGGACGACAGGATGGGCTGGACCTCAGTCGCGAAATCGACGCGGGACCGGGACGTGGCGGAGGAATCCCCGGTCCAAGCCGTCAGACTGGAGGCCAGGGAGAGGCCCAGGATCAAGCCACGCGGATTCGCAACGGGAGGCATGTGCGGAGATTACGCAGCCCGACCCCGACCGCAAAGGGAAGACCTCAGTCCAAGGCCCTTTGGATGCGACTCCTCCTGGCATCCACCGACGGACCTCCCGAGGGCATCCCCGGATCTCCGAGGTTGCCACCCCGAGGGTTCAGGGGGCCTGCCGCAACTGGAAGAATCGGACCGGCTGGTACGGCAGCAGATGAAACCGTTGAACCGCATTCGTGGCCTTGAACGGAACCACCTCGCGTTCGGTAATGCCTCCCACGATGGGGCCCGCCTCCAACACATAGCTGCGATCCGCGATCAACCCATCCACCACCAGTTCCAACCCGCGCTGGCTCCTGAGGGGAGCCAACGACCGGATCGGCGGCGGTTCCACCTCGAGACGCAGGGGACCCTGGATCGGAGTGCCCGTGCTCTCCACGAGGATGTCGGTCACCGTTCCAGAGTTGATTCGAGCCTTCACGACCGCGCCCACCGCGCCGTTGCCCACGATTCGCACCTTCGGTGCCTCCGTGTATCCTGAACCCGGATCGGTGACGGTGGCCCCCACAAGAAACCCGGCGGCGAGGGTCGGAGCCACAATTGCGGTGCGCGGCACCGGGGTTTCGACCGCGCGGTATTTCAGGGCGGAGCCGGTCACCCAGCGTTCCGGTCGCGTCTCACCCACGAGGTCGAGGCCCGCATCCTCCCACACGCCGTTGACCTCGCGCTGGAGGCGGTAGGTGCGAGCGGGGTCCACGACCTCGAACGACAGGGCGAGCGCCTCCGTCACGCCCAGTCGCAACGGCACCACGCTCGGGGCCTCGGCTTGGATCTGTGGAATCGAGGAGAAGCCCGAACCCGTCCGGAGGACGTCCACCCGAGCGATGCCGCCTCGTTCCACGACGGCGCGAAGCTCCGCACCGCTTCCGCCTCCACCCGTGACTTGGATCAGCGGGACCATGCTGAAGCCGTGTCCACGATCCAGGACCTTCACCGCCACCAGGAACCCGTTGACCACGACCGCCTCAAGACGGGCGGGGCGAACCTGATCAGTGATCGAGAGCACACTTGAGATCTCACCAACATGGCGCTCGTCCTCAATCCGGGCCACGACCCGGTAAGTGCCCGGATCGGTGGGACAGGCCGCCTGCCCGTCATAGCTGATCCGAACCGGCAGTCCGGGAGGATCGGTCATGACCGTCACACAACGGGGCGAGCCGTCGAACACCTGTTCGAGGTCGGCGATCTGGAGGGCCGCAGGAATCCGGGCCACCTCAAGCCGGGCTCCCTCGGTCCGGACTATCCCAGCCACGTTGGAGACCGCGACCGTGTAGGTGCCGGCGTCGGTGAGACGGAGACCAGACAGGGTAAGCCGTGACGTCCGGGCCCCCGGGATCGGTCGGCCGTCCCGGAACCACTGATAGCCGAGCGGTTCCCCGCCCGAGGCGACCACCTCGAAGGTTGCGAAACCATCCACCCGGGCTGCGAGATTCTGGGGCGCGGCATCGATCACCGGCCAGACCACCTCCTCGGTGAAACGCAGGCCGCCAAGGCGCAAGACCCCTTGGTCCACCCACCGGGGAAGATCGGCATCCACCCAGGCGACACCCTCCAACGTGATGGTCTGATCCGGGATCGACGCAGTCCCGTTCTTTCGGATCTCGAGGATGGAATCCGTCCGAGGCACGGCATTCCCGTCCCTGCGGATCACCGATCGCACCCGGACCCGTCCCGCCACCGGACCGCTCATCGATCCAAACAGCCCGGACAGATCGAGCACATCCCCTTGTGACACGGAGAAATCAGTCACGACATCGTCGCCAACGGCAGACCCGAACACGAATTGGTCCGGGCCAACGCCTCCCGAAAGGCGGTCATCCCCGGCCCCGCCCTCGAGGACATCCGCCCGGTCGGCGCCGTTCAGGACATCATCGCTGACACCACCCGCCAGCGCATTGGGAACCCCGAGGCGACCCTGGAGCCGGACCGGATACACTGCCATCCGGCGGTCCCAGACGACGACTCCTTCCCATTTCGCCCGAAGATAGTCCTGGAGCCGCGCCCGGCTCCGATCGCCTAGGGGATATTCGAAGAGGATCCACTCGCCAATGGAGCCCTCCCAACCGCGGGACGCCGTGGTCTCAGCCAGGCCCCGGGCAGCACCGAGGGTGGGGAAGGCCGGAGGCCAAACGGCGGAGTTGGAGGAGGAGATCCAGGTTCCCTGCCCCATGAGATCCAGACGCGTTCCGGACCCCTCATGGGTCGCCATCCCACGCACCTCGGACCCGATCGGTCCGCTCCGTGTCAGGCGTCCGTTCTCCTGAAGTCTCAGGCTCCATCCTGAATTCGAGCCGCCCACGGCGGCCAGTTCCATGCCCAGACCGTTGAACAGGGTCCGCACCGGTGCGACCGCCTGGTCGAGGGAGGCGACGAAGGCCAGGGTGAAGTCCTGGACCCGGAGATCCCGGTCGTCCCAGAACACGAATCGACCCGGATTGAATCCGACCGCATCGCGGGCGACCCGGGGCTGGCTGTCGAGGGTGGGTTGGAAGGCCTCCCGGCCGTTGCCAGAGCGGTCCTGCCACTCCCAGACGCTTCCGGAAGCCATGCCCTTGGCATCGAGCCACGCGCTGGGACGGACCCCCATGCCCCGGACCGGCGAATACGAAACGGCCTGGAAAGTCACCTGGTTCGTCGATGGGGTGGCCCCGGTCCGACGCAGCTCGATCTGCACCGGCGCGGACTGGAACTCCGAGGCCACCGACACGGTGATGGCGCCCGCCAGGGCCTCGGCATGACTGAAGGATGCGGGTGGAGCCAAGGGAACGCCCGACCGGCGCCAGGTCAGCCCCGGAACAGGATCCGCGATGTGATACACCAGGTTCTCGGGCTGCAGCCCGGAAACGACGATCGAAGGTGAGAATCCCGACTCTCCCCCCGCTGGTAGGTCGAGCACGGTCTCCGGGATCGTGCCCTGGAGGTCCGCCCGGTTCGGATGCGTGCCCGCGAGGAACTCAGCGAGGTTGCTGAGCCCATCCTGGTCCATATCCGCCTGCGGCACCGCGGCCTCGAAGTCGATCCGCATCTCACCCGCCCGGGCTGCCTGGGTCAGGGCCAGCTCCTCGAGCTGGGATGGATCCCGTAGCCGCGCCGGATATCCGTCCACGGTCGCCTCCACGATCCGATACCGTTTCAGGGTCGCCGCCACCGCCAACCCAGAATCCCCGTCGAATTCATCCGGCCGAAAGTTCAGCGGGATCGGGTCGAGGTACGAAAACTGCCCGCCCCGGCCCACGGGTCGGAGCAACGGCGTCCGGACGATCCGCACGCCCGGTTCCGACCGATCTTCCAACACCAGTCGGAGGATCCCGCTGGTGATCAGTCGACCCGGTCCGGCCATCCCATCGGTCACCACCCGTCCATAGACCACCAGGGGGGGCTCGGTGAAGTCGGCACCTGGCAGGGCCCACGCGGTCAGCACGGCGCCGACACAGGCCAGCCACCAGGTTCTCAGGCGTGTTGATGTGTTCATGTCGAGGCGTCGAAGCACGGGAAGGGTGGAAACTGAAAGGTCTCGGCGCATCACATGCCCGGGTTGGAGTAGGTCTGGAACTGTATCTCGATGTCGGTGACGGTCTCCACGAACCGCTGGAGGGCGGCCTCAGGATCCGGGCCGAGGCTGGCGCCCGGAATGATCAGCAGCCAACGGGTGTTCCAGACGGAACGCCCATAGAGACGGTTGGAGGCCGACGCCGCCGAGGCGGGACGATTCCACTGGTCGTCGGCTGCGATGGATTGGGTGAACGCCCGCGTGTCCGAGAACCGGATGCGGTCCACAAAGGAGCCGTCCACCCCACGGAGACCCGAGATGTAGTCCATATTGAGCAGCTGGCTCGTGTTGAGCACATACGGCGTCGGCACCCGCTGACTGACCACCTTCCACTCCCGGACCACCGGATACTGGGAATCCGAGGTCCGCTGGCGGTCGACGCCCACTGGGACGAGATAGGCCCTCGGGGACGATGCCAGTTGAGGGCTTCCGGCGTTGTCGTACCCAGGAAATGCAATCGCATGGCTCCGGATCTTCGTCGCGTATTCGGCCACGCTGAAGTAGCGGTCACCGGGCGCCAGCGTATTGCCAAACACATTCTTGCCCGGGGTGATGGTCGTCGGGAACTCGATCACCAGGGCCGGCTGGGGACCGTCCTTCGGTTGGGAGGTCGGACGGCAGTAGGCGACGTATTCGGGGAGATCCCATAGGTTGGCGACCTTCCGTCCCGCCAATACCGTCCGCCATTCGGAATTCTGCTCCGGAGTCGACGGAACCCGATAGTACTCCCGCCGCAGGGAGAAGGTGCTGACCTCACCCTGGGGGGAATCCAGGCCAAGCTGGCTCTTCAGAGCCCTGTGGTTATTGCGGACCTTCGTCAGGATCTCCGCCAGCCCCCCGTTGCCGACCTGCGGCTGGATCCAACCGGTCTGATCGTTCGCAATGAGACCGAGCTGACGGATCCGGAACAAGTCGTCGAGGACCGACTGCGATGATGCGGGATGCCCCTCCGACAGGCTGGTCTCGTAGTCGTACGCCTTGATCGCGAGGTAGGAATAACGCAGGGCCGTCTCAAGGGTCGTGTCGTACTGACGGGCCGCCTCGTTGCGGGTGAGCCGGTTGACGAGGTCCTCATAGCGCGATCGCTGGGCCTTGGCGGCGATCTGCCTATTGAGGGCCGTCCGTTCCTGCTGCACCCGGAGCCCCTCGGCCTGGACCGACCGGACCCGATCCGCGGCCATGTTCATGCGGTTGAGGGCCCCGGTGATCGCCTGGCGCTTCTCCTCCTCGGCCGCCAACTGGACCGACAGACCCTTCAGGAGATCGACACACTTACTGAAATTGTCGGCCACAAACTTACCCAACCCAGGTTTGCCCTTGATCTCGATCAATGTGTTCTCCAATCCCAGCTGTGCGGCCGCGGCAGGAATCCCGAGACCATTTAGAACGGTTTGAACATATGCGACCGCCTCTCCTTCCAAGAATCGCACCCCGAATAGCGCATCAATTCCGCCCAAGAATCCGATACTCGTCGGCTGACCATTTTCTTCCGCGTTTTTGAGATGCTCGACAGTCATGTCGCCGTAACGCTTCACCACCTTACGGAAGCTCTCTAGCTGCAACACCGTGTGCTCAACCGCCCGGTTGGCGCTCTCCCAGTATTCGATGTACTCGATGGACTTTTCAAAGTCCTCTAGTGTAGTGTCTCATATTAGTCTTTAACAATTGGTTGGCTCCGTGCCAAAGCTTCCCGGGCTCGGCGGATTTTCTCCAGGATCACCGTTCCTTCAGCCCGCCACTGGTATCGCTGCGGCTTGAGATTCCGCTCGGCAA
>SYEM01000089.1 GCA_005801385.1 Verrucomicrobiales bacterium
CGCGCATGACCCTGCTCGAGAACAACTGCATGCAGTCGACGGCATCGGCGGCGGGCTACTCCACCGGAGGCACCATGGCCACGGCAGTCGGGGCCCTGCTCCTGATCTCGGGCGACGCGGGGCGGCTCGGATGGCTGCCGGTGGGACTCTGGGTCCTGTTCACCGCGCTGCTCGGGGTCTTTCTGGCGATTCCGATGAAGCGGCAGATGATCAACCACGACCAGCTCCCCTTCCCCTCCGGCATCGCGGCTGCGGAGACCCTCCGCAGCCTGTATGCCCACGGATGCGAATCCATGCTCAAGGCCCGGGCCCTCATCCTCTCGCTCGGCGTCGGTGTCGTCTCCGCCCTCTTCCGTTCGTTCGGCTACATCCCCGAACAGCTGTTCTTCAACCAGACCGTCGCCCAGATCCGGGGCCAGGTCCTGACCGGAAAGACGCTGGGAATGTGGTTTGAACCCAGCCTGCTGCTGATCGCGGCCGGCATGATCGTCGGAATCCGGGTGTCCAGCTGGATGCTGGTCGGCGCCACGATCAACTATCTGGTCCTCGCTCCCCAGATGGCGGGACTGTCGGACTGGTCCGAACCCGGCAAGAGCTTCTTCGGACATCTGGAGGCCTCACTCGGCGACGGCGGGATCGTCAAGGGCGTCAAACTGACGCGTTGGAGCCTATGGCTGGGGACATCGATCCTGGTGGCCTCCGGTCTCACCTCGTTCGCCGTCGGCTACCGGACCATCCTGCGCGCGATCCGCGGCATGCGCGGGGGTGGGACCGGTCCGGCGTCGGCCGAGGACCAGGCCATGCAGGCGATCGAGGTGCCGACCCGATGGCTGGTGCTCGGGGGCGTCCCCATCACGCTGGGACTCGTCCTGCTCTGCTGGCTGGCCTTCGGGATTGCCCCATGGCTCGGGCTCCTCAGCGTGGTGCTGTCCTTTGTCCTCGCCCTCGTGGCGTGTCGGGCGACGGGTGAGACTGACACGACCCCGATCGGGGCCATGGGCAAGATCACCCAGTTCGTCTACGCGGTCCTGGCACCGGCCAACACCTCGGTGAACCTGATCACGGCCGGGGTCACCGCGGGCGCCGCGGGATCCAGTGCCGATCTGCTCACGGACCTGAAGAGCGGCTACCTGCTCGGGGCGCACCCACGGAAGCAGTTCCTCGCCCAGTTCTACGGCGTGTTCTTCGGCACCCTCGCCGTGGTGCCCGCGTGGTACATCCTCGTGCCCAACCAGGCGGCCCTCGAGGCCTTCAACTCCCCGGCCACCTCCATGTGGTATGCCGTCGCCCAGGCCCTCTCCCGGGGGATCGAGACGATTCCCTCCAGCGCCCGCCTCGCCATCGTCGTGGGAGGCCTGGTCGGGATCGTCCTGTCGCTGCTTGAGGCGCTCACCCCGGAACGGATCCGCCGGTGGGTGCCCTCAGCCATGGGACTCGGTCTGTCCTTCGTGGTTCCGTTCGCCAACTCGCTGAGCTTCTTCATCGGCGCCCTCCTGGCGGTGGTCTGGACCCGCGTGCACCGGTCGTCCGCCGATCGCTACATCATCCCCGTGGCCTCGGGCGCCGTGGCCGGCGAATCCCTTGCGTCCGCGGCCTACGCCATCCTCGCCGCCCTGGGCATCACCGGTGGGCACTGAACAGAACGGCCGGGACGGAGGTGGAGGAAGCCCTCCACCCACCGCACCGGACCGGCTGCCGATCGGCCGATCATGGCACCGTGATCGACTGCTGGGTCACCGCGTTCAGGGCCGCGTTGTAGGTGTACCCCCGCTTGTCCAGACCGTTGACCCTGAAGGTCACCGTCCCGGACAGCTTGGTGGAGGGTGAGGTCATGACCGCCACACCCGAGGCGTCCGTCTTGGCGGAAACGGTCCTGGAAACCAGGCCGGAGAATGCCCCGGCGACTGAGACTCCTGACAGGGGAGCCCCATTGCCGTCCGTGACACGGACGGTGGCCCGGACACTCTTCCCGGACGACGTGTTCACGACCGCCAGGGTGATGGCCCCCACCCGGAGGACCTTGGACTGGTTCGGGGACACCTGGATCACCGCGCTGGAGACCCCTTTTCCACCCCGGTTGTCGGTCACAGTGAGGGTGACCGTATAGGTCCCCGCCGCACTGAAGGTCTTGCTGACGCTGGCGCCCGAACCGGTGGTGCCATCCCCGAAGTTCCAGGCGTAGCTGGAAATCGTCCCGTCGGGATCGCTGGATCCGGATCCGCTGAAGGTCACCGCCAGCGGAGCCACCCCGGTCGTCGTGCTGGCCGCGATCACAGCGGTGGGATTGACGTTCGGTGCCGTGACCTGGATCTGGACCGACTGGGAGGCGGTGAGGCCTTGGCTATCGGTCACCGTCAGGACTGCGGTGTAGGTCCCCACCGCGGTGTAGGTATGGCTGACGACGGATCCGGAACCCGAGGATCCATCGCCGAAGGACCATCCATGGGAGACGATCGAACCGTCCTGATCAAAGGAGCCACTGCCGTCCAGACTCACCACCAGCGGGGCATCCCCGCTCTGCGGCGTGGCCTTGGCAACGGCCACGGGGGCAATCGGCCCCGTGCCCTGGACCGTGCCCCGGACAAAATAGAATCCCACGGATCCGTAGTTCGAGTAGCCGTAGTCGGTTCCATTGGCGGGTTTGCCCGTCCCACGGACCGTCAGGAAATAAGTCCCTGCCGAAAGGGTCGGCGCCAGGGTCACCCCCAGGGTGTCCACCGGGTTGCCCGACGACAGCAGGGTTCCGGAGGCATCCCGCAATTCCACGAGGAGGTCGACATTGGGCCCGTACTTGACCGGGGAGACCGACACGCTGATGGCCCCCGCTCCGGTGCTGAAGGCGAAGACATCCGCATCGGCACTCGTCTGAAGGATGCCCTCCACGCTCAGCTGGGTCCCTGTGGGCAGGTAGGTTGCCGCCGCGCTCGAGTTGCCATGGTCATCCGTTCGGAATGACAGGCCGTTGCTCTGGATGACCGTGTAGTCGTTCTCGACGTTGTTGGCACCCGGATACTCGCCCCGGCTCCACTGGCTGAGGTTCTGGTAGTAGCCCACCCCCATGATCGGGGCCCATCCGGTCTCACCAGAACCGTGTCCCTGATAATACCCCACGGTGGAGGTGCCATCATGGCTGAGTCCGAGGTTGTGACCGGCCTCGTGGCTGGCGGCCTCGGCCACATACTTCGGCCACCCGCTGCCCAGGTTCTCCGGGAAGACCAGCGCGGGCTGTTAGTAGGAATGATTCGATCCCGTGCTGTCGTAGACCCCGACGTAGGCAATGCCGCCATAGCTCCCGAAATAGCTGCTGATCGGACTGATCAACACGCGGGTGCCGAATTCGAGATCGGTCGAGGTCGACCGCGTAATCTGGGCCTCGCTCAGGAGCTCCGTCGTGACATCGACGTCGAACGGCGCGTAGTCCTCGGAAACCCGGGACCAGACCTCCTGGATCCGGCGCCGCTCATCATCGCTGAACGTCCCGGGATTGCCGTCCGTGTCGAAGGGCGGCGCAACAATGTCGAGCCCGCCGTTGTTGTTCTGGTTCCACGCCGTCCCGGTGATGACATGTCCATCGAAGTCCAGGAACAGGATGCGGCTTGAGCCCGGCTTGCTGTGGAGCTTGAAGGTGTCGGCCAGCGGGGCGGGAGACGTGTCACCAGAACCCTGGATCAGCGGCAGGCCGCCCTGGGGCAGCGGATCCGTGTAGAGGAGCCGTCCCCGGGGATCCACCGCGAGGGCGCGGTCGATCTTGAGCTGGAGATTCAACTGGTCGGGAGTCCGCCTGTGCGCCCGGGCGACCGCGGGGAGATTGCCCCCCAACGCCTTGATGGCCTCCTCCCCCCGGACGACCCGGGGAAGGTTGGGGGACGGGAAGGTGTCCACGTCCGCCAGGGATCCGGTCAAACCCAGCAAGGCCACGACCGGGCAGATCAGAAGCGAACGCCGTGCGTGGAGAACGGCCTGGAACGGGTTGTGAATTCTCATGCGAGATGTATTTAGATTACCGTTGTGGCCCCAAGAGGGGTTGGTCCGCCAATCTTTTGTTGCCAGCCCCGCCACATCCGAACAGAAAACCTCCCGGACTCCACGGGGCCGGTCCTGAATGGGGCCCCGATGTTACGGCCGGATGACGCGGAAGTGGTTCTCCGGAGTCCGTGCCCCTCGCGACGGCCTATTCCCTGGCTCCCAGCTCCACCCCTCGTTCCCAGATCGGGACCTCGATGGACGACTCCACCGCGGCATCGAAAGCCGCATCGTGGACAAATCCCTTCTTCGAGAGCGCCTCCAACCGGAAAACTGCTGCCCCGGGGATCTTTCGGGCCACCGAGGTCAGGACCGCCATGCCGTCGATGTCCGTCCTCGCCATGATCGTCCGGGGAATCCGCCCGGAGAAGGTTCCGGCCACCGTGACCCCCGGCTGGACCACCCCGTTGCGATCCGTCACGCGTACCCTCGCCACGACCGAGTTGCCCCGGGGCCCGGGAAGGATCGAGAGGTCGATCGCCCGCACACAGAGACGCTGGGAGGGATTCGGGGCCACCTCGACGACGCCCCGCACAAACCCCACGGCGCCGTGGGTGTCCGTGACCGTCAGCGTCACCCCATAGGTTCCCGGCTCGGTGTAGGTGTGCCAGGCCATGACGTCGGTTCCCCTGGAACCCTCCCCGAAATCCCACACCACACCTGAAATTGTGCCGTCGACGTCGGACGATCCGCTGCCGTCGAACGCGACCGAGAGCGGGGCCTCACCCGACTGCGGCGTGAGGGTCATCCGGGCGACGGGGACGTCATTCACCGGAGCGATCTCGATCGTCACGGTCGCCTCCGGCGAGTCCGCGACCCCGTCGTTCACCTTGAAGGTGAAGGAGTCCGTCCCGGTCGCGTCAGGGTTCGGGGTGTAGGTCAGCTCCGGGGGCACCCCGGACAGCACCCCATGGTTTGGGATCGCAACGATCACGTGAGCCAGTGGCGAACCTTCGACATCCCGACCCGACAACCGGACCCCGACGGCGCGATCCTCCTCGGTGGTCACCACGACGCCCTCGGCGACCGGGGCGTCGTTCATGGGACGGATCTCGATCGCCACCTCCATCTCCGTCGACTCCACCACCCCATCCCCAACCCGGAATGTGAAGGTATCCATCCCGGTCTCATTGAGGTTCGGGGTGTAGGTCAGGTCCGGCGCCGTGCCATGCAAGACTCCCCGGGTGGGTGGACGGATGATGGTGTAGTTCAATTCTGCAGCCTCCGGATCGGAGCCGGTGAGCCGGATCGAGATCGGGGTATCCTCGTCCGTGCTGACGATCTGGGGGGACGCGACCGGCGGGTCGTTGACCGGGACAACCTCGACCGTGACCCACGCTTCCGCAGACTCCCCGACACCATTGGCCGCTTTGAACGCGAAGGTGTCGATGCCGTTGGCGTCGGCATGGGGCGAATAGGTGAGGTGCGGTGGGGTTCCCGTCAGCACGCCCAACTTCGGTGGTGTCACCACCGTGTAGGTCAACACGCCCCCCTCCGCATCCGAGGCGGACAGCGTCACCACAGTGGCCGTGTCCTCATCGGTGCGGAGGCTCTGGCCCATCGCGATCGGCGGGGAGGGCGGCACCCCTCCCGAGGTGCCCCGTATGAAGTAGTATCCTACGGACCCATAGCTCGAATACCCGAGGTGGGCGCCATTCGCCGCCTTGCCGACACCGCTCACGGAGAGGGAATAGGTTCCCGCAGGCACGGCGAGGGAGATCGAGGCACCGAGCGATTCCGGCGGGTTGTCGGCCACCACCAGCGACCCCGAGCCATCGCGAAGCTCGGCCATCAGGTCCACATTCGGACCCACCCTGACCGGAAGAACGGAAACCTTGAGGAAGCCAGCGTCGACATCGAAGACAAAGACATCCACATCGGAACCGCTTTCCAGGACCCCCTCTGCGTCGAGCCTGCCTCCGCCCGGAAGCCGTGTCCCGGTCGCAGACTCGTTGCCGTGGTCGTCGGGACGGAGGGAGAGACCATGGTTCTGCATGACGGCCAAGTCGTCCTCCTTGTTGTTGGCGCCCGGGTACTCGCCCCGGCTCCACTGCGACAGGTTCCGGTAGTAGGCAGCGCCCATGATTGGGGCCCATCCGGTCTCCCCCGTTCCGTGGCCCTCATGATAGGTCTCCCAGGCGGTTCCATCATGGCTGAGCCCAAGGGTATGGCCGGCCTCATGGCTGACGGAGTCCGCCACGTACTTCGGCGCGGCGCCGTTCAGCCTCTCGGGGAACACCAGGGCCGGCTGATAGTAGGAATGGGTGACGCCCGAGGCGCTGAACACGCCCACCCAGGCCATGCCCCCGTAGTCGCCGAAATAGCTGGCCAGGGGGCTGACGAGCACCCGGGTGCCGAACTCGGCATCCACGGCATCGGTCCGGTGGATCTGGTCCTCGCTGGCGAGCTCCGTGGTGATGTCGACATCGAAGGGTGCGTAGTCCTCCGCCACCCGGGACCAGATGTCCTGGATGCGACGCCTCTCCTCGTCGCTGAACGAATCCGGTTGGCCATCGAGGTCGAACGGAGGGGCCAGGAGGTCGTGCCCGCTGAAGTAGTAGGCGTTCCAGATCGTGCCCGAGATGAAATGGCCGTCGAAATCGAGATACACGATGCGCTGCGAACCCGGCCGGCTATGGAGCCGGAAGGTGTCCTCCAAGGGCACCGGGGAGCCGGCGCCAGAGCCGGCGGAGGGCGGCAGGAGCCCCTGGGGAGCGGGATCCGAATGGAGCAGTCGTCCCGCGGGATCCACCGACAGCGTGGGATCGACCCGGAATTGAAGCGCCAGCTCGTCCGGACTGCGTCGATGGGCCCGGGCGACCGCCGGGAGACGGGACCCCAGCGCCCGGATCGCCTCCTCACCCCCCAGGAGGCGGGGTGCCGCCGGCGTGGATGCGGGGGAAACCCCAGCACCACGGGCGGAACCCAACGCCAAACAGACCACCAACGCCCCCAACGCAGCCAGCCAAGTGGACTCACCCGACCCACCATGCCTGACGGGGCACATCGCCAAGGATCTGTAGGGCGGGCTCATGGTGGACTGGAGCGGCGGGATGGCCCGGGAGCGGGGCCAGCCGTAACCGTTGATGAATCGCGTGCCCCAATCAACCGACAGATCGAATTCCTGCCCGGGATGGTGCCCATTGGGCATCTCGATCGAGCCGAAGAATCCCCTCCCACCGGTTGCAATCCCGAGATCCCAACCGTAATTCTGTCGGCCCTGCCCGACTCCAGTTCGAAGTCAACGACCACTCCATTCGTCCGTCATCGCATCGTGAGACCGCAACGCCATGCCACCGCCGCGCTCCTCGCAGGCCTGATCCTCTTACCAGCCGCCCTTCTGGCACAGAGCGGGGACCGTGCCGGCGAGGTCCAGAAGGAGGTCGTCCCGGAGGACCGCATCCCACCAGCCCCCCTGCTCACCCCGGAACAGGAAGCCAAGACATTCCGCCTGCCGGAAGGTTTCCGGGCCGAACTCGTCGCCGCCGAGCCCCTGGTCCAGTCCCCCGTCGCCATGCAGTTCGATCCCCAGGGTCGCCTGTGGGTGGTCGAGATGACCGGCTACATGCGGAATCCTGACGGCACCGGGGAGACCGAGCCCAACGGGAGCATCGTCATCCTCACCGACACCGACCACGACGGCCGGATGGACCGCCGCACCGTGTTCCTCGACCGTCTTGTGATGCCCCGGACGGTGATGCCGATCGGGGACGGCGCCCTGGTGGCGGAGCCGCCCAAGGTCTGGTTCGCGCGGGACACCAATGGGGATGGCAGGGCCGACGAGAAGACCCTGGTCCTTTCGGACTACGCAACCCAGAACGACCCGACCCTCGGGGCGAAGTCGAACCCGGAGCACGCCAGCAACGGGCTGATGTGGGCCCTCGACAACTGGGTCTACTCGGCCAACCACACCCAGCGCTACCGTTGGAAGGGCCACCCCACGAACTGGGTCGCGGAGGACACGATCTTCCGGGGACAGTGGGGGCTCACCCAGGACGATGTCGGCCGCCTCTACTACAACTCGAACTCGGATCCGCTCCGGGCCGATCTCGTCCCCAGCGCCTACCTGGCCCGGAATCCGAACCTGCGCACTGCCGTGGGGGCCAACCAGCAGATCGAGCGCAGCATGAAGACCTTCCCGGCGCGCGTGAACCCCGGGGTCAACCGAGGCTACCAGCCCGGACAGCTCTCGCCCGAGGGACGGCTCGCCTCGTTCACCGGGGCCTGCGGACCCGTGATCTATCGGGGTGACCAGTTCGGACCGGACTACGTCGGCGACGCCTTCCTCTGCGAACCCACGGGCAATTTCGTGCGACGGGAACTCGTCCAGGGACGCGCCGGGATGCTCACCGCGACCAATGCCCACCCGGAGTCGGAGTTCCTGACCTCGACCGACGAGCGGTTCCGTCCGGTGAATCTCGCCAACGGTCCCGATGGCGCCCTCTACGTCGTCGACTTCTACCGCGGTCTGATCCAGCACCGGATCTACCTCACGAGCTATCTGCGCAAGCAGTTGGCGTCCCGGAACCTGTTCCAGCCGGTCGACCAGGGCCGCATCTGGCGGATCGTGCGGACCGATCGTCCGATCGACCGGAACCAGGCCCTCGGGGCCAGGCCGACCACCGACCAGTGGCTCGCACGAGTGTCCCATCCCAACGGCTTCTGGCGCGATGCCGCCCAGCGCAACCTGGTCCAGCAGGCCGATCCCACGGCGATCCCGGCACTGCGCGCATTGACCCGGGCGGACAAGAACCCCTCGCCACTCGGACGCCTCCAGGCGCTCTGGACCCTGGAGGGCCTCGGGTGCCTGGATCTCCCAACCCTTGAGGGATCCCTTTCTGACAGCGACGGCCGGGTCCGATCCGCCAGTCTCCGTCTTCTGGAACCCTTCCTGGTCAGCACCCCGCATCAGGCCAAGGCCAACAACCTGCTCTATCGACAGGCGGGCTTCGTCCCGGCCGAGGAACAGCTCCAGCTGCTGCTGACGCTCGGGCAGCTCAAAACGAAAACGGCGGACGCCGTGATGCGGGCCCTTCTCATGAACAGCGCGCCCGATGCGCTGCGTCTCAGCGCGGCACTCAGCGGTCTGGGGGGACGGGAGCTCGAGTTCCTGGACGCCTTGGTCGGGGACCCGAACTGCTCCCAGACCCAGCCGGGACACGTCCAACTCCTTCAGGGGCTGGCGCAGTGCATCGCCGTCGAGGGGAAGCCGGAACGCATTGAAGATCTGCTGGAATTGGCGGCCTCAAAGCAGGCCGGGGACTGGCAGCAACTGGCAATGCTCGACGGGCTGCTGACAATTCTTCCCGCCCCAGCCAAGAAGGGACAGACCGCCCCCCCGGTGAAGCCCATCCACTTTGCGCAGGAACCCCGGGTCTGGGCCGAGATGCGGAAGCTGGAGGATCCCGCCCTGAAGGAGCGCCTCGCCAAGGCGGAGCCGCTCATCGCCTGGCCCGGCAAATCAGGTCTGGCCGCGAAGCCCGCCACCCGCCCGCTGTCGACCGACGAGGAGGCGAGCTTCGCCCGTGGACGGGAACTCTATCCCCTCATCTGCGGCGCCTGCCATCAGCCACACGGCCGCGGCCAGGAAGGTCTGGCACCGCCGCTGGTCGACTCCGAATGGACCACCGGGAACGAGGGGCGCCTGATCCGGATCGGACTCCATGGGGTCCGGGATGCCCTGACCGTGAAGGGCGTGACCTGGAACCTGGCCATGCCGGCCTTTGCCCCCGCCCTGAGCGACGAACAGCTGGCCGACCTCCTTACCTTCATCCGACGGGAATGGGGCCACACGGCCGAACCGGTGAAATCGTCCAGCGTGAAGGCGATCCGGGATCGCCACTCCGAACGCGAGGACGCCTGGACCGAGACGGAGCTGCTCGCGGTGCAGTAGCAGACAGTTCAGCCGTTCAGGCCAACCCCAGGTTGCGGATCACACGGGCCGTGGAGTGGGCCTTGTTGAGGGTGTAGAAGTGGACCCCGGGCGCACCGCCTCGGAGCAGGCCCTCGATCTGACGGGAGCAGTAGTCGACGCCGAAGTCCGTCACCGCGGCGTCGTCATCCCCAAGCGCCTCCAGACGGGACAAGAACGCCTCGGGCAGACGGGCCCCGCAGAGCTGGGTGAACTTCTTGGTTTGGTTGCGCGACACCACCGGGAGAAGACCCGGGATGATGGGCACCGTGATCCCGCAGCGCTGGACCAGATAGTCCCGGAAGGCGAAGTAGTCGTCGTTGTCGAAGAACAGCTGGGTCACCACGAAGTCCGCCCCGGCCCGGACCTTGTCGGCCAGGTGTTCCCAGTCGACCTGCTTTCCACGGGTCTGGGCCATATGGCCCTCTGGGAAGCCGGCGGTGCCGATGGCGAACCCACCGAGCTCCTTCAGGAAGGCCACCAGCTCCCTGGAATATTCGAAGCCACCCTCGGTCTTCACCCAGGGGCCCGACATCCCCGGAGGATCCCCACGCAGGGCCAGGATGTTCCGGACCCCGCGCCGCCGGGCATCCTCGATCACATCCTGCAGCTCCGCCCGCGTCGCGTTCACGCAGGTCAGGTGCATCATCGTGGTGAGGTCGAACTCCTTCTGGATCCGTTCCACGATCGAGATCGTCTTCTCCTTCGTGCTCCCCCCCGCCCCGTACGTCACCGAGCAGTAGGACGGATTCACCTTCATCAGCTCCGGAAGCGTGGTGGCGAACAGCGTCCGCTCCCCCTCCTCCGTCTTGGGCGGGAAGAATTCCACCGAGATCGCAGGCTTGCCGGAGGCCGCCGCCTCCACGTGAAGATCATGAATGTCCCGAATCATGGTTGGAAACTGCCCGCACGCGCCCCCGTAGGTCAATCATAAAAATCAACGCATCTTGATTGATTGATTTGTCTATTGAAAACGGAGGGTCGACGAGGCGTGGTGTGAATCCCTAGAACAGTGCGACGTTGGTCTCCCCACCATGACACCCACCAATGCCTTGAAGATGCTGGAACGCCTCGCCGCGGGACACACCACGCCCGAGGAGGTCCTGCGGCAGTTCCAATCCGCTCCGGTTGCCCAGCTGGGCTTTGCCGCGGTGGATCTCCACCGGGAACTGCGACAGGGCTGCCCCGAGGTGATCTTCGGAGCGGGCAAGACGCCGTCACAGGTGGTGGCCATCGCCGACCGCCTGGTGGCCGCCAGCCGACGGGTTCTGGTCACCCGCATCACCCCCCAACATGCCGTCGCCTTCCGGAAACGCTTTCCGAAGGCCCACCATCACGAGGAGGCCCGACTCCTCGTGGTGGGTCCGACCCCCGCCGCGGACCAGCGGGGGTTGGTCGCCGTCGTCTGTGCCGGCACGAGCGACGTCCCGGTGGCCGAGGAGGCCGCGCTGACCGCGGAGTTCCTCGGATCCCGGGTCCGACGTGTCTACGACGTCGGGGTCGCCGGACTCCACCGCCTCCTGGCCCGACTGCCGGAGATCCAGGAGGCCTCGGTGATCATCGTCGTGGCCGGCATGGAAGCCGCCCTGCCCAGCGTCCTGGGCGGACTGGTTGCACGTCCGTTGATCGGGGTTCCCACCAGCATCGGCTACGGATCCCACATGGGGGGCATCACCGCACTGCTGGGCATGCTCAACTCCTGCGCCTCGGGACTCACCGTCGTGAACATCGACAACGGATTTGGGGCGGGCTTCGCGGCGCACCGGATCAACCAGGCGAGCTCGACAGGAGCACCGGCTCCGAAGCCGGCAGCTCCGGCTGGAAAAAAGCGGTCCCGGAGCTGACTCCGGGACCGCCTGGGGATCAGGGATCCGTCTGGGATTCCGAGGACGGCTTCAGATCACTCGGCGGGAGGGGTCGGACGGGGACCCCCTTCGGGACGCATCTCGTCGCGGGTCACGGAGCCATCGGCATTCTTGTCGAGGGCTCCGAGGACCGTGGGGGCATTGGCGATCTCGGTGGCGTCGAGCGTTCCATCCTCGTTCGCGTCGAGGGCTCCAACAAACGGCGGCCGACCCGGACCAGGGCGACCCTCAGGGGCGCCGTCCGGACGTCCCGGACCCCGGACCCCCTTCGGCATCAGCTCATCCCGGGTCAGAACGCCGTCGTTGTTGGTGTCGAGCGCACCCAACGCGGCGGCCGAGTTGCCAACCTCGGTGGCATCCAGGACGCCGTCCCGGTTGGTGTCGATGGCCGCCACGATCGGCGGCACACCTCGTCCACCGCCGCGGGGTCCGCGCGGTCCACGGGATTCGGGACCCGCACCAGAGTCGTCGGCGAGGAGGCTGAGGGAGCTGACCGCGAGCGCGGCCACGAGGAGGCTGTTCTTGATGGTGTTCATGGGATGCTGCGTTTTGGTTTTTGTTTGTGGCGGCGACTCATGTCGTCGCGCTTCACCTACAGCAGACGCCCCCTCTGTTAAGGCCGTGTGCGCCTCCACGTGAGAATTGTAAAGGGAGGGTAAATGTGTCCCGGAACGCCCAAACCCCGCATCCCAAGGACCCAGCCGGCCCCAATAAGGTTATGTCCAGGGCGTAATGCGACTGTCCAACTGGAAGATCTGGCCCGACACGTTCCGCATCCCCGCAAGGAAGGCCACAAACCGGGCGATCTCCGCGATCTCATTCAAGCGCCCCAAGGTGTTTGCCAAGGCATGGGTCGCCAGCTGCTCCTCGGTCAGATCCGCAACCAGTCCGGTCTTGAGAAAGCCCGGAGAGACCGCGTTGACCCGGATGTTCCGTGAGCCGAGTTCGCGTGCGAGGGACTGCGTGAGCCCGAACAAGGCGGCCTTCGACGCCGCATAGTTCGCCTGGCCCGCGCGGCCGACCCGGCCCCCATGGCTTGTGATGTTCAGAATCTGGCCTTCGCGCTGACGCAGCATTGGCCGTGCAACCGCCCTGGCACAGCGGAACGCTCCGTCGAGATTCACATCGAGGACCCGGTCCCACATCGGATCCTCCATCCGGGCCAACAGGGCATCCGAAACGATCCCGGCGTTGTTCACGAGCAGATCGATACGCCCCCATCGCCCGAGAACCGAGTCGACAGCCCGCGATACCGAGCCGACATCGGTAACGTCCAGCGGCACCGCAAACACGTCACCGACAGCCGGGCTGGGTTCACGGCGATGCCATCCCGCGGCGACCGACCAGCCCTGGCGGGCAAGTTCCGCCACAATCCCCGTGCCGAGCCCTCCCACGGCACCGGTCACCAACGCGACACGCCGCGTTCCATCCCTCATCGGACACCCTCCTCGGGAGCGATCGCCCACTCGCCATCGATCAGGCTCGCGGAGACGCATCCCGCATGGTTCACCACGGCTTCGGCAGCGTCCTCGACCGCACCCGAATGCGGGATGGCGATCAGGTCGGCCAAGGCCCCGGGCGACAGTTCCCCGAGCCGTCCGTCGAACCCCAGAGCCCGGGCTCCATGGACGGTGATCCAACCCAGAGCCTCCAGCGGCGACACCAGGGAGTTTTTCGATAGGAACTCCCGCACCTCGGCCAGCAGGGAAAGAGTGATCCGACGTCCCGGAACCACCCGGGTTGAGGCGAGGCTGTCGGTGCCCAGCGTGAGGTTCACCCCCGCCGACCTGAGGGGTTCCAGCGGGAACCGCTGATGTCCGAAGTAGTCGTGACTCGTCGGGCAATGCACGACGTGCGTGCC
>SYEM01000090.1 GCA_005801385.1 Verrucomicrobiales bacterium
GCATGGATGCCCTCTGCCAGCAGGAACAGGATCAGGATGGCGACGACCCAGATGTTTCTAAGCCTGTCGGATTCGTTCTGGAACAACCCGCTGACCTCCTCGGCACCGAAACTCAGGGCCACCAGACACAGCGGCAGGACCACGCCCAGCGCGAGTCCAACAACAAGGGTTGTGCCGACCTTGATCCGCCATTGGCGGGCGAACGGGACCGGCTGCGTCCACTGCTATCCCAGCGTCCCCAACTGACGTTCCTCCGCCACGCACGACACCCCGGCACCCAACAGGATGACGGCGCCGAACATCCCAGCCATGAGCGAGAAGCCGCCCAGTCCGAACGTCGGCACGAACATCTCCGGCAGCCCGTCTTTCGCCAGAGCCCAGCGTGCCCCCAACCACAGCACCCAGAGTCCGACCATCACCGACGCAAAGAGTCGTGCGAGCTGGTGAAGACGCAGTTCCTTGCGGATCAGGTGGCTCGTCGATGAGTTCCCCAGAAGGCGGACCAGGACCCGATCGAACAGGGTCCCTGCGGCGTCGATGGGTGCGGGTGGTGTCCGCCCGCCGCTGTCCTGGACCTCGAGATCCCGAAGAACCCTCCAGGTCCAGATCGCACCGATCCCGCAAAGAATCGACAACGCCAGCATAACGAGGGGGGCGATCCAGTGTCGTTGGTAGTCCGAGTCGACATTCATGACGCCGGCAACGATCACGGGAGCTACTGCAAGGCCTGCGGGAACGGTGAAGGCGAACACGGCCCCGGCGATCGTGCTGCGGGTCAGCAGCGTGAACAGCGGTCCCAAGCAAAACGACGTCAGGAGGACTGCTGTCACCTCCAACGACAGGGAGGGTCGCAGGGTCCAGGAGTTGGTGATGCCGGGATCCCCGACGACGTGGATCGGTTGCCCCATCCAATGCGCTGCGGTGATGGTGAGGAGGGTGGCGAGGACCCCCAGTTTCTCGAAGTGCAGTCGGCTGCGTCGAACCGGCTGACAGAGCCAGGAGGCGAGGGTCCCGTTGGCGAACTCGGCACCGTAGAGGGTCACGGCCATCCAGAAGGAACCCACGAGGAGGACGATGAAGCGGGCATCGAAGGAAACCACGTCCGGGTCGATGCCCAGAATGCCAATGCCCATCTGGGTCAGGAGGAATCCCGGCATCTGTGAGCGGAACTCGGCGAGGACACGTCGGGTCACAGGGCGGACGTTCCTCAGGCGACAGGCGATCAGTGGCAGGAGAAGGAGGATGCCGACGACCAATCGGAGTGCCGCAGAGGCATCGAACGGGGCGATCCCGGGTTCCAGGGAGTCGACCCACAGCTCCACGGCCGCCGGGAGGGGCAGGAGCAACCAGGCGGGATGGAACCCGTTCCGATACTGGGGAATGCGAAACGTCATGGGGTGGTGCCGGGTTGGACCGTGTGCAGAAAGATCTCCTCCAGGGTCAGCGACTCGATCTCGAGGGACGCAGGGCCCCGGGTCCGCAGGTACTCCATCAGGGACTCACCCTCGCCGTTCACCACCAGCTCCAGGGTCCGACCCCGACGTCGGATCGACCGGGCCTGGCGGAATTCGGAATCCTCGGGAAGGGCTCCCTCGAACTCCGCGCGGATCCGTCGGAACCGTCCCCGCGCGTCGTCCGCCGTGGCGGTCAGGACCGCCCGGCCTTGGTCGACCACGGTGAACCGGTCAATGAGTCCCTCGAATTCGGTGATCAGATGGGTGGAGACGAACACGGTCCGCTGGCCGGGTGCGGCATCCTGATAGGCTCCGATGATCGTTTGGATAAACTCCCTCCGGACGAGCGGGTCGAGTCCCGAGGTGGGTTCGTCGAGGACCAGAAGATCGGGTTCCGCGGCGATCGCTCCGATGAGGGCGAGCTGGGTGCGCTGTCCCTTGCTGAGTCCGGTCGTGGGGAGGTTCGGATCCAGCTGGAGTTGTTCCAACAGCGACCGCTCGAGATCCCGGTTCCAGTGGCTGCGGAAGCTTGCCTGGTAGTCGAGTGAATCCCGCACGCTCATCCAGGGGTAGAACGCGACAAAGTCCGGCACGTAGGCGAGTCGGGCCTTCACCTCGGCCTCCTGTCGGGCGGGATCCATACCGAACACCCGAACGGCGCCCCGGGTGGGGCGCAGGAGGTTCAGCAGGCACTTGATCGTCGTGGTCTTGCCGGCGCCGGTGCGTCCGAAGAACCCGTAACATTCCCCGGGTTGCACGGTGAGGCTGAGACCGTGGAGGGCCTCCGAACGGTCGTAGCGATAGGCGAGGTCGTCGATGGAGATGGCGGGACTGCTCATGGGGACGGTCTGCGGTTCGGGTTCAGTGGGATGCCGACTGGGAGCGGTTCTGGGTTAATCGGTCGGCCAGTAGCCGCTTTAGTTCGACGTCGGTGATCCCGAAGTGGTGCGCCTCGACGATCAGGGCATCGATACCGGCGAGGAGACGCTCCTGACGGACGGATTTGCTGAGAGGGGATTCCCCATTGGCCTTGAGGAAACAGCCGGAGCCCTGACGGGTCTCGATCACCCCGTCCGACTCCAGCTCGGTGTAGGCACGGGCGACCGTGTTGCGGTTGATCCGCAGCTCCTCCGCGAGTGTGCGGACCGACGGCAGCGATTCCCCCGGACGCAGGGTTCCTCCCGCCGCCGCCGACTTCACCTGCTGGACGATCTGGAGATAGACCGGCACTCCGGATTGGAACTGGACCTGGATTCGCATTGGGATCGTGTAACCAGTGTCCTAGGACAGTAGGACAGTCAAGGTGTCTCCTGGGGGGCTCTTCCAAGGAGCGGAGGCGGGGGTGTTGGTGATGCGTTGAGGGGTTCCTAGGGAATGAAACGGCACTCGCGCTGGAGGACCGACTGGGTGCAGCGTCCTCGGTGCTGTTCCGGATCAGGACCAGTCCGGTCCGCAGCGATGAACAGATCTCCCCTCATGCTTCTCGCCGAAATCACTCACGTCCAGACTGTGGCCCAGAATGGGATCGGGATCGGTTCCGCGATCGCGATCGTGTGTTCGTGGCATCGGAACCGATCGATCCTCCTTGCCCTGGTGGCGGGAATCCTCTCGTGGGTCTACGTCATCTACTTTGCGTTGACCCGCAGACCCGACGAGTCCCGGTAGTCGATTCTGTTGGCGAACCCTGCTCCAGGGGGAGGGCCCTAGCGGGTGGATGGGAGAGGGTCCTCACGTGCATCGCGAGGACGCTGGACTGGGACGCCTCGCCTCCGCCGGTTGCGCCGGGGGCCAGGCGGGGAATCCTCGGGGGTGTCGACCCATCCTTATCCCTCCACACGGGGCGAGGCCTTGGCCCGTCTGGAAGACTTCCTGCCGACGGCGGGCCGCTATGGACGGGATCGCAATGGCGTCCTCCCAGGGCACCCGAACGTGTCGAGGCTCTCGGCGGCCCTCCGATCCCGTCTGATCACCGAGGAAGAGGTCCTCCGCAGGGTCCTTTCGGTCCACCCGTTTCCGGCGGTCGAGAAGTTCGTCCAGGAAGTGGTCTGGCGGACCTATTGGAAAGGGTGGTTGGAGCTGCGGCCCCAGGTGTGGACGACCTATCGCGAGCGGGTGGTCTGGCTCCGCCAGAACGCTCCTGAGCCCGTCCTCCGTCGCGCCGAGGAGGTGGCTGCTGGGCGGAGCGGGGTTGCGGTGATGGATCGCTTTGCCCGGGAACTCCTCACCACGGGCTATCTGCACAACCACGCCCGGATGTGGTGGGCCTCGTTCTGGATCCATGTGGAACGACTGCCGTGGGAACTCGGGGCGGACTTCTTCTTCCGTCACCTTCTGGATGCGGATCCCGCCAGCAACACACTTTCGTGGCGCTGGGTCGCGGGACTGCAGACGCCGGGCAAGGTCTACCTGGTCCGACGCTCCAATGTTGAACGGTTCGCGGATCCGTCGTGGTTGGACGACACCGCGGGACTGGGTCGGCTGGACGATTCACGGGTCGAGGCGGCCGATGTGGAGGAGCATGCCGACCTGAAGGTGCGACCGCTTGCAGTCCTGCCGGAGGACTTGGAGGTGTCGAGGGACCCGATTGGACTCTGGCTTCACGAGGAGGATGGACTTCTCGAGACGTCGCCTGTCGCGCACTTGAGGCATCCGACCCTGGTGTCGACCCCCCTGGAATCGGATCCCGAGCACCCACTGAGTCCTGTGGTCCAGGCCTGGAAGGCCCGGGCCATTTCTGACGCCTGCGGGCGCGCCGGGTCCCACTTCCAGTCTGGCGCCCGCATGGAACGATCGACGACAGGATCCCTCGCTGAGCCGTTGGCTGAAATGGCGAGGCTCCAGGGCTGCCCTCGGCTGGTGGGTTTGGCGCCCGCAGCGGGGCCGATCTCGGACCTGCTCGGGGAAATCCGGCGGCATCTGGAGACGCAGGGCGTCAATCTGAACCTGGTCCGTCGCCGTTGGGATTCGACCCTCTGGCCGTGGGCGAGCAGGGGATTCTTCCCATTCTGGGAGAGGGTCCGAGGGAGACTTGGATCCACTGCCGGGGGTGATGATGCGGTCAACGCTCTGCTGCAACA
>SYEM01000091.1 GCA_005801385.1 Verrucomicrobiales bacterium
CCGCTCAAACTTGAGGCCTCCAGCAGCGCGGGGCTTCCGGTGGAGTTCCGATGGGTCTCCGGACCCGCCTCGCTGGTCGGTCCCACGCTCACGTTCCTTGGGGCAGGGGAGGTGGTGGTCGAGGCGTTCCAAGCCGGCACAGAGGTGTACCTCTCGGCTCTGGCCGTCCAGACCATCCCCGTGACGCGTGGGAAACAGGCGATCACGTTTCCATCCCTAGCAAACATCGGGTTCACCACCAACCCGATCGCGTTGTCTGCAACGAGTTCGAGCCTGCTACCTGTCGCCTACCGTGTGGTGTCGGGCCTGGCGAAGCTCGATGGGGCGGGGGAGCTTCAAATTTCCGGTTTGGGCGAGATCCGCGTGGCGGCGGATCAGGCGGGAAACACCAATTGGTTGGCTGCGGTGAGCGTGACAAATGCGTTCACCGTGTCCCGGGGGACTCAGACCCTCACCTTCACCCCGATCGGGGCCCGGATCCTGGGAGGCGATCCCATCCCGCTGACGGCGGTGAGCAGCGCCGGGCTTCCGGTCACCTTCACCGTTCTCTCGGGGCCGGCGACCCTCCTGCCAGGAGGATACCTGAACCTCACCGCCGAGGGAGAGATCCAGGTTCGGGCCTTCAATCCTGGCGATCCGCTTTGGCTCCCGGCCCAGGTCGACCAGAGCTTCCGTGCCACCAGGGCTATTCACCTGATTGCGTTTGATCCCGTGTCCGCGAAGACCTTCGGAGACGGAGCTGTGCGTCTGAAGGCCACCAGCAGTCTCGGGCAAACCGTTCAATTCCGGCTGTTGCGCGGGCCGGGTTCCCTCACAGGGGATCTTTTGGCCTTCACCGGAGCAGGTGAGGTGGAGGTTGAAGCCTTCTTCCAGGGGAGTTCCCTCGTGGGGCCTGCCTCGTCCCGACAGACCATCCCGGTGGCGAAGGCCGCGCAATCCATTGAGTTCCCTGGGCTGGCGGATCAGGCCTATACCCGGGACCCCATTCCGCTGACCACGACCGCTTCGAGTGCATTGCCCGTGGACCTGCGTGTGGTGCAGGGGCCGGCGACCGTGGGATCCGGGCTGATCGCGCTGACCGGGCTTGGGACTGTCATTCTCGAGGCGACACAGTCTGGAAATGGAGACTGGTTGTCGGCCGCTCCTGTCCGAAGGCAGTTCGTGGTCTCGAAGGGGCCACAGACCCTCGATTTTCCGGCGTTGGCAGACCGTTCCTATTCCACCAACCGGTTCACGCTGACGGCGACGTCCAGTTCTGGATTGCCGGTCGGTTTTGAGTGGGTGTCCGGACCGGCAACCCTTCAGGGGGATCGGCTGACCCTGACGGGTATTGGTACCGTGCGCATCCGTGCCCGTCAGCCGGGCAACGACCTTTACCTGCCAGCGGTTCCTGTGGAACGGAGTTTTGTTGTCGCAAGGGCCTCTCAGGAAATCGTGTTCACACCTGTGGGAGCTTTGTCGTATGGCTCCGGGCCCTCACCCCTGTTGGCCCAGAGCAGTTCCGGGTTGCCGGTGACGTTCCGCGTGGTTTCGGGTCCTGCATCCGTTTCCGGGACGACGCTGGAACCCAGTGGGGTCGGGACCGTGGTGGTCGAGGCAGTCCAAGAAGGGACTGAACTCTACCTTCCAGCCACCTCGAGGCAGTCGGTTGCCGTGTCGAGGGGATCGCAGGGGATCACTTTTCCCAACCCAGGGAATCGCGGTTATACGGCAGATCCAATTCGACTCCTCGCGACCGCGTCGAGTGGTTTGCCCGTCGTCTATCGGATTGTGTCGGGCCCGGCCTCTGTGACTGGGGCTGATCTCCGCCTGACCGGCCTGGGGGAGGTGCGGATAGTGGCGGAACAGTTCGGGGACAACAACTGGTTGGCTGCGGCGGGCGCAACCAATGTTTTCACGGTGGTCCGTGGGACCCAAACGATCGACTTTGCTCCCATCGGCAACCAGGTCCTGGGAGCCGCCCCGATCCCGCTGAAGGCATCGAGCAGTGCGGGGTTGCCCGTCAGCTTCGTGGTGCTCTCCGGACCGGCGACCGTGTTGCAGGGTGCGCTTCTGAGCCTGACCGGGGAAGGGGCAGTCACGGTCCAGGCGTCGAGTGCCGGCAATGCCCTGTGGCTCCCGGCCCAGACCGAACAGGTGCTCGCCGTCCGACGACTGGCCGAATTGACGGTCGCTGTAGATGGAGGGGTAGGCGGCACCGTGGTCATCGACCCCCGGAAGCCTCTCTATGAACGCAATGAGACGGTCACGCTGACTGCCCTCCCGGCGGTGGGTTACCGCTTCAAGTCCTGGAGCGGGGATCTGACGGGGACGGACAACCCCGGCCGGATCACCATGGAAGGCAACCGCACGGTGACGGCGCACTTCCTCGCCCTGTTCCTCCGGTGGTGACCGTGTTGTCCCCAGCGCCCAGCAATCTCCTGCGGACCCCGACGAATGTAACCCTGGTGGCACGGGCGACGGACCCCGACGGTGTGGTGGTTCGGGTGGACTTCCTTTCCGATGGACAGCTCCTCGGATCCAGCTCCGAGCGGAGCAGCACGAACACCTTCCGCTTCACCTGGACCAACGCTCCCGTCGGCACCCACCGGCTCACTGCCCGCGCCGTGGACGACAACGGCATCACCGCCACCAGTGCTATCGTGGAAGTCTCGGTCCTGGAACCGGAGATCACCTGGTTCCGACTGGAAAAGACAAACTATGTCGCGGTGGAGTCTGATGCGCAGGTGGTTCTTCGGGTGTCGAAGTCTGGACCTGGTGCCGGCAGCGTGAGCTATCGCACCCGGGCTCGTTCGGCCCAGGTCGGACGCGATTACCGGGAGGCCACCGGAACCTTGGAATTCACTCCGGACAGGACCGTGGACCAGATCGTGGTTCCGTTGCTCAACGAATACGTGCCGGATGGGACCCGCGACCTTGAGGTGGAGCTCTGGCTGGCCACAGGAGGTGCTCGGATCGATGAGGGTTTCAAGCTGGCCCGGGTGACCATTGCCGACGATGACGCCGCCCTGGAGCACGCATCGTTCCTCGACTTCATCCCCTCTGCGGAGCGTTCCACCGTCAGGGGTTCCCTCCGGGTGGTCCTCGATCCCCCAGGGGCCGGCGGCCAATGGCGGCTGCCATGGGAATCTAGCTGGCGTCCGAGCGGTACGACGGTCTCGAACCTGGACCCGGGCAATTATCCCGTGGAGTTCCGACCGGTGGTCGGATGGACCGAACCCCTCCAGGCGATCTACACAATCACCGAGTCGGGAGGTCTTGTGGTGCGAACCAACCGTTATGAGGCGGCACCGTCCCGGGTGGGGGGGAAGCTGACGGTGCATCTCGCGCCGTTGGATCAGCTGCCGACGGGTCGTGATGCCCCTGGGTGGCGTCTCCGTGGCGAGATCACCTACCAATCGAGTGGGGCAACGGTCTCATCCCTCCCTGCCGGTCGGCACATCATCGAGTTCAAGCCGGTCGACACCTGGACCGAACCCCCGATCAGGCTGGTCACTGTCCAGGACGGTCTCGAGTCGGTGATCTCGGTGTCCTACCTCTTGGCGGGACCCAAGCCTGATGGCGTTGCGTTGCCATCGAGGCTGCCCAACTACAATGCGATCCGGCAGGGCTTCAGCTCCACGCCGGTCAGTCCGCGAGGCCTTGCGGGACAGATCCGGACACCGGTCGGACTGGGTTCGGGCATCGCCGTCCGGAAACGGGTGGTTCTGACAGCGGCCCATGTGATCTGGGACGAGACCCGTCTGGATTTCGTCCGCGAGATCGAATGGTTCCACGAACGCCAGGCGGGGGACTATGAACCCCGCCCTCTGCGTGCGACGGGATTCTATGTGTTCGATCAGTATGCCGAGGCCCGGCGTCGGGAACGTCTCGAGGGTAAACTACCCCCGGGTGTTTCAGGCTCCGAATCCCAGCGATGGGACGTGGCGGCCGTCTTCTTCAGCGAACCCGCGGCCCGCGGGGGCCAGAGCGGCTATCTGCTTTCCGATGCCGATCCCAATGAATGGCTCAGCGGGTCAGCCCAGAAGACCCTTCTCGGGTATCCGCTCACGGGTCTCGATGATGGAAAGATGCACGAGCTCTTCGGTGCGAACTACACGTTCACACCGGGAGGAGTCGTCCTGAGAAGCGACCAGTTCCTTAGCTATCCGGGTAACAGCGGTGGAGCCTTCTGTGCGGCATTCCGTCTCCCGGGGGAGGAGATCCCGATCTACCTGCCTGCAGGAGTCTATCTCGGTTCCTCTGGAGGCCGATCCCTCGTACGGACCATCGACTCGGGAGTGGCCTCGTTGATCAACAGGGCCGCATCGTCTGCTGAGCTGGGAACCAACTTCAACGGCTTCGGAGGGGTCATCCTTGGGGAATCCACCTCCGGAGGTGGATTGTTCGTGTCGCCTTCGCTCGCGGTGCGGTTCAGCGGGACCGCCGAAGGCGGCTGGCGCGTCAAAGGCGATGCCGGATTCATCGCCGGGGGGGTGGCTCAGGAACTTGGGCTGGGAGACTTCATCCTCGAGTTCAAGCCGGTTGCTGGGCGGAAGACCCCGGCAGACCTGCCCGTCACCCTTGGACTGGGACAGGAGCTCTATTACCTGGACGTGGTCTACGAGGATTCGGCACCCGCCGAGCGGCCCCAGATCCGGGTGAATGCGCCGGCCGAGAATGGTCGGATTCGATTCGATCTCGCTGGGCCGAACGGCTCCGTGGTGGTCATTGAGTCGAGTGACGACCTCGCCCGGTGGACTCCCATTGCCACCAATCGACCACCTAACGCGTTTGAAGTGACGATCCCGCAGGGGCGAGGAGCCTCGTTCTATCGCGCGGTGACCCGGTAGCCGAAGTCTCTGGACCATGCTTCACCCCATGTTCATGAGGACTGTCCAGGCCTGGGTACTGGGGTGGCTCCTCCTCTCCTGTGTCACCTCCAACCCGATCCGTGGGGCAGACCTCGTGGGAGCGCGAATCCAGTCGGTCGAGGGCAGGGTTCAGATCTCAAGGGCAGGAGCCACCGCTTGGGATCCTGTCCACACCAATGCCGTTCTCGAGGTGGGGGACCGGTTGCGGACGGCCCAGCTGAGCCGAGCGACCCTGTTGCTGCGGGATTCAACGCTGTGTCCGGTGGACGAGTTGAGCGAACTCCGGGTCGCTGATTCCAACAGCCGGACTGTGATTGAACTCATCCGCGGTGTGATGTCGTTCTTCCACAGGGATCGCCCTGGGGACCTCGAAGTCCGCGGCGCAGGAACGTCCGCCATTGTCCGGGGTACGGAATTCGTCGTCTCAGTGGGTGCGGATGGCCTGTTGTCGCTCACGCTTTTTGACGGAAGTGTCGAAGTCACGAACCGTCTCGGAGCTGTTGTTGCTCAGGGCGGTGACCTCATCCAGGCGGGCGTCGGGGAGGCGCCTCGTCGTTCCCCGGGATTCGCGAGCACCAATCGCTCGGCGATCCAATGGTCCCTCTACTATCCCGCGGTGTTGGATCCCGATGATCTGATGCTGTCCCCGGCCTTGGCAGAGCGATGGGGTGCCATCCTTGGGCTGTATCGCTCGGGTGCCCTCTGGGAGGCTGCGGATCGGGCGCTGGTTCTCGGGGAACCGTCGGACGACACGGAACGGCTGCTCCAGGCAGGTCTTCGCCTTGCGGTGGGGGATGTCCGGGGATTCGAACGGCTGTCGGATCCCATCCATCCGGAGTCGCGGGAGGCCTGGATTCGCAAGGCCCTCCGGCGACTAGTCCGCGCGGTCCAGTTCCTGCCTCCCGAGGCGGGGGACAGGCGATCGAGCGGGGTGCCCTCGTCGACGACCGAGCTGATGGTCGATTCGTACTCTCTCCAAGCCGAGGGGCGTCTCCATGAAGCCCTTGAAGCCGCCCTGGATGCGGTTCGACGTTCCCCTGGATTCGGGTTCGCGCACGTTCGGGTCGCCGAGCTGCAGTTCAGCTTCGGACGGGTTGGTGCCGCCCGGGCGGCCCTGCGTATAGGACTCGCCCTGGGGCCGAAAAATGCGGCCGCATTCGCGCTGGATGGGTTCCTGATGGCGGCCGCAGGCCGGATCCATGCGGCCCGTGCCCGATTCGATGAGGCACTTCGAGAGGATCCATCTTTGGGCAATGCCTGGTTGGGACGGGGTCTCGTCCGGATCCGCTCCGGGGATCGCGATGGGGGGCGATTGGACATCGAGACGGCGGCGGCGTTGGAGCCGATGCGTTCGAGCCTGAGGAGCTACCTTGGCAAAGCGTTCGCCGAGGAGGGCGATGACCACCGTGCATTCGAGGAGCTCGCCCGGGCCATCCAGCTGGATCCGAACGATCCGACCCCATGGCTCTACCGGGCACTCGTGGAGTACCGCGAGTACCGACTGCGTGACGCCATCGAGGATCTGGAAACAAGCTCGGAGCTGAACGGGAACCGGGCTGTCTACCGGTCACGACTGCTGCTGGACCAGGACGCGGCGGTCCGTAGCGACAATCTCGCCAACATCTACTCCCTCGCGGACATGGCGGAGGTGAGTCGGCGCGAGGCCGCCCGGGCGGTGATGTTCGACTACGCCAACTATTCCGCCCATCTCAACCTCTCGGGCAGCTACAACGCCCTCAGGGATCCCACCCGCTACAACCTTCGCAACGAGGCGGTCTGGTCCAGCGAGCACCTGCTGGCCTGCCTTCTGGCTCCGACGGAGTCCGTCCCGCTGTCCCAGAACCTGTCCCAGAACGAGTACTCGGGGCTGTTCGCCAAGGATCGGATCGGCTTCAGCACCACCACCGAATATTTCGGGGCGGGGCAGTTCCGCGAGGCGGCCTCACAGTACGGGAATTTCGACCGCTTCAGCTACGCCCTCGATCTCGATTCGATGTGGGGAAATGGCCTCTGGCCGCGGCAGGAATTGACCCGGATCGAATGGTTTTCGCGGATGAAGTTCGAACTCGCCCCGACCGACTCCGTAATGCTGATGACCAAGTACGAGGACTACGAATCGAATGACAATTTTCAGCACCTGAGTCCCAGCGAATTCCGGCCCAACTTCCAGTTCAGCGAGCAGCAGAAACCCATTATCCTCGGAGGGTATCACCACGAATGGTCGCCGGGGTCCCACACCCTGATGCTGGGAGGCCGGCTGGTGAACCAGCAGCAGCTTTCCGACAAGGCGGCGCCCTGGATTGTCGGATTCCAGAATCCGGCATCGCTGTCCCCTGCGGATGCGCTAATGGATCTGCAGTACTGGAATTCGTTCGAGGGATACTCCGCCGAGGTGAATCAGATCTTCCAGGGGGATCGGTACACCACGATCCTTGGAGGTCGCTTTCAGACTGGCCAATTCGATGCCCTCGCTGATTTTGATACCGCTCCTAGCCGCAGCACTACCGCCTTTGCCCCCGAAATCCTGACCCAAGGCAATGGCAACCTGGAGAGACGCTCCCTCTATGTCTACCCCACTTATGAAGTCCTTCCGGATCTGCGCCTGACGGCGGGTTTCAGCTACGACGACATCACTTCGCCGGTCAATTTCCGGAGGCCACCCCTGCAGTCGGGAGATGCGGTGACCGTCCACTGGTCCCCCAAGGTGGCTGTGGTGTATGCGCCTACGGAGGTCGTGACCGTGCGTGGCATCTATGCCCAGAGCCTCGGAGGTGTGACGTACGACGAGAGCCTGCGGTTGGAGCCGACGCAGCTGGCGGGTTTCCCGCAGACCTTCCGTACGATCATCTCCGAGTCGCTCGTCGGTTCAGTCGAAACACCTCTGCACACCGTGGGAGGAATGGCTGTGGATCTGACCTTGCCGACCCGGACCTGGCTGAGCCTTGAGGGGAAATACCAAGGCAGCCAGGTCGATCAGCAATCCGGTTATTTCAACTACGACTCGAGACGGAGGCCGGCACCCTATGCGGTGCCGGCGTCGATGGCTCAGTCCCTCTCCTTGGGGGAAAGTACGGGCCTTCTTACCGCAAACCAGATTCTGGCTCGGGATTGGTTCCTGATGGGCGCCTATCAATTCACCCGGGCGGACCTGGAATCGACCCTGCTGAACATCCCCGCGCCCCTGACGTTCTCAAGGAATCAGCGCTACGACTCCAATATGCAGCGGATCACCGGTTCTCTCCTCTACCAGCGTCCGGATGGATGGTTCGGCCGTATCCTCCTCAACTGGTACGACCAGGAAAACTCCCCGAACGTGCCGGTGCGCCGCGAATCCTTTCCACAGCTGGACCTTTTTGCCGGTTACCGTTTTCCGAAACTCCATGGAGACGTGACCGTCGGTGTTCTCAATGTTACCGATCAGTCCTACAGCCTGTACCCGTTGACGATTCACCAGCAGCTGCCCTACTCGCGCATGTTGTACCTCCGGCTTCGGATCAATCTTTGATGGGGCTCCAAGGTTAGCAGGGCTGCTGCTTCATGGACTCAGAGGCCGGCCAAGAGTCTGATCCAGTTGCCTAGTCGCCTGAACCGGCTGGCTAACAATTGGGACTCCAGAGAGAGGGACACCCAAGCCGAGACATGGGCTGAAAATTAGGACGGCAGGGGTCAGCCCTTGGAGTCAACTGCGACGGCGACTCCCGCAGGCTCCGGCCGGGGATGGCCGAAGGGGAGGTCGTCCGGCACGTCCGTCCATTCCGACAACGCGCGGTGAAGGGCCGAATAGTCCTTCTCCATGTCGCCCGAGAGGCAGTCCGTCAGCGCCGCGTTCATCTCCGGGAACCGGTCGGTCACCGACCGGAAGCTCACCTTCGGATCGTAGAACGCGTACACCAGCTTCCGCATGTTCTCGATGCTCCGATGCATCATTCCGGCGTAGTCCTGGAACCGCGCCGCCGAGCAGTCGCCCGCCTTCAGTGCCTGGTGGACCGCATCCGCCCCCGCGACACCGCTCTTGAGCGCCAGCATCAGACCGCTCGAGAAGACCGGGTCGAGGAACCCGTAGGCATCGCCGACCAGCACGAGGCCGTCGTCGGCGCAGTACTCCGACCGGAAGGTGTACTCGGCGGTGAGCCAGTACTCGCCAGTGCAGCGTCCGGTCGACAGACGATCCTGGATCCATTTGTTGCTCGGGATCTCACGTTCGAAAATCGCCTTGGGATCCTTGAGCCCGTCGCGGGTGAGGTATTTGCCGTCGGCGACTACTCCCACGCTGACACGGTCGTTGTGCTGTGGGATGTGCCAGAACCAGCCCTTGTCGGGGATGAACGCCACCGTGGTCTGTCCCTCGTCGACCCCGCTGTCGCGCTGGGAGCCCTCGTAGTAGGTCCAGACGGCCACCTTGTTGAGTTTGGGATCGCCGCGTCGCCAGGCGTTCCGGGTGGCCACGACGGCGTCGCGTCCGCTGGCATCGATCGTAACCGGCGCCCGGAACTCGTGCCGTTCGCCATCGCGATCGGTGGCCACGACGCCGACGTATTTGCCATTCTCGCGGAGGAGCTCCACGACCTTGTGTTCCTCCCGCACATCCGCGCCGGCGTCCCGGGCTCGGTTCATCAGGATCTGGTCGAACTCACTCCGCAGCACCTGCCAGGTCTGGGCGATCGTCTCGCGATCGTAGCGCTCGTAGAAGTAGAAGGGCTGGGAGGCCCGTCCGGAGGGCGCCACGAACTGCACGGAGTACTTCTTCACGAAGCCCGACTGGCGCATCAGGGGCACAAGGCCGAGCCGGTCGAGAGACGGATAGGTGAAGGGGATGAGGGACTCGCCGACGTGGTATCGGGGAAACCGCTCGCGTTCGAGGACTAGGACCCGATGCCCGTGTCCGGCCAGAATCGTCGCCGCCGAGCAGCCCGCCGGGCCGCCGCCGATCACCACGCAGTCAAACGTCTCGATCGATTTCATACGTAGGCGTAGTAAACATCGGACTCCGGAAGCTGCAACCGTCGGTGTGGGGATTCTGGGTCCCGGTCCATCCGCGGAGGAATCTGGCAGGGGTGAGAGGGACGGCGGGGACCTCGGGGGGCTTGCGTGGTCTGGCGTGGGTTCCCTAACGTCGCGGCCCTCGATTATGGCATTCCTCAACGAGCATTTCTTCAAGCTAAAGGCTGGCTACCTGTTCCCCGAGATCGCACGTCGCGTGAAGGCGTTCACGGAGGCAAATCCCGCGACGGCGGGCCGCCTGATCCGCTGCGGGATTGGCGATGTGACCGAGCCTTTGCCGGCAGCGGTGGTGGCTGCGCTGCACAAGGCGGTGGATGAGATGTCGGTGCGGGAGTCCTTCCGCGGCTACGGGCCCGAGCAGGGCTACGACTGGCTGCGGGCCGCGATCGCCCAGAACGACTACCGGGCCCATGGGCTCGAGGTGGCCGACGATGAGATCTTCGTGAGCGACGGCTCGAAGTGCGATTGCGGGAACATCCTGGACATCCTTGGCCACAAGAACCGGATCGCGATCCCTGATCCGGTGTACCCGGTGTACGTCGACACCAATGTCATGGCCGGCCACACGGGTGAGGCGAACGAGCAGGGGGCCTATGCGGGGCTGGTGTATCTGCCCTGTGTGCCTGAGAACGGCTTCGTCCCGGCACCGCCGAAGGAGCCGGTCGACCTCGTCTATCTCTGTTCCCCCAACAATCCGACCGGTGCGGCGGCGACGCGGGCCCAGCTCGAGGCCTGGGTGGAGTATGCGCGGCGGCATGAGGCGATCCTGCTGTTCGATGCGGCCTACGAGGCCTACATCACCCAGCCGGGCTATCCGCACTCGATCTACGAGATCCCGGGCGCCCGGGAATGTGCGATCGAGTTCCGGAGTTTCTCGAAGAGCGGTGGATTCACCGGCACCCGCTGCGCCTTCACCGTGGTTCCGAAGACCCTGCTGGCCCGGGACGACAAGGGGGAGCGGAAGCCTCTCCATCCGCTGTGGCTGCGTCGGACCACCACGAAGTTCAACGGTGTCCCCTACCTGGTCCAACGGGGTGCCGAGGCGCTCTATTCCCCGGAGGGCAAGGCGCAGGTCCGGGCCCTGGTGGAGCACTACCTCGGCAACGCGCGGATCCTGGTCGAGGGAGCGAAGAAGGCGGGTCTGAGCGTTTTTGGCGGGGTGAATGCCCCATACATCTGGGTCCAGACCCCACCCGGACTCGGCAGTTGGCAGGTGTTCGACAAGATCCTGACCGAGGCCCAGGTGGTGATCACGCCAGGAGCCGGATTCGGTTCAAAGGGCGAGGGTTTCTTCCGGGTCAGCGCCTTCAACAGCCGTTCGAACGCCGAGGAGGTCGCCCGTCGGCTGCAGGCCTTGAAGTGGTAGGTCGTCAGGTGTCATGAGCGTCTGGCGACGCCAAGCATTGGACTCGTTGCCGGAATGCCGCCGCATTGCCGAGGCTGCTGAGAATCCGATGGCGTTGTGGATCGAGTTGTCGGGCGCGTGTCAGGATGCCTACGCGCGACAGGACGAGGATTTGATTCGCAGGCTCTACGAGTACGCCCGCTGGTGTTGGAAGGCGCCCAGTGACGACGTCCGCACGGCAGTGGCCTGTGCGTTCTACGAGCATCTGCCGACGAGGCCCGCCATGCGACGCGACCTGCCTCGCCGAATTGGGCGCGCTGAGTTCGCCGAGCTGCGCGATGTCTTAGGGTATCATCTCTCGGCTGACGAGCCCGCCTCGTTCGAGCGGGAGTTCCTGGAGGCGAAGCAGCGCTTCTTTGACGCGCAGCCATGACCCCGCGTCCGGGTGCCCCCAGGTGATCGCCCCTCTGGCGTGCCTTCTGGAGAATGTTGCCTCTGCAGCCCTTGCCACCTTGGGGACCCTGTGAAAACGTCGCGGGCTTTATGGCACATGTGAAACTCCACATCCCGGGTCCGGTCGAGGTCAGTCCCAAGATCTACGAGGCGATGAGTCGTCCGATGATCGGCCACCGTGGCCAGGGATTCAAAGACCTCTACGCGGGCCTGCAGCCCCGGCTCCAGACGCTCCTCGGCACCCGGCAGCTCGTCTACCTGTCCACGTCCTCGGCCTGGGGCGTCATGGAAGGGGCCCTGAGGAATCTCACGACGAAGAAGGTGCTGAACTGCATGTGCGGGGCTTTCTCCGACAAGTGGTTCGATGTGGCCAAGCGCTGCGGCAAGCAGGCCGAGGCGCTCCAGGTGCCGTGGGGTTCCCCCATCCGTGCCGCGGCGATCGAGGCCCGGCTGGCCACCGGCGAGTTCGACTCCCTGACCCTGATCCACAACGAGACGAGCACCTGGACGATGTCGCCGCTGGACGAGATCGCGGCGCTGAAGCGGCGGTTTCCGGACGTGATGTTCATCGTGGACGCCGTCAGCTCCATGACGGCAATCCCGCATCGGTTTGACGATCTCGGCATCGACGTCCTGCTCGCGGGAACCCAGAAGGCGTTCGCGCTGCCGCCCGGTCTCACCGTCTTCACCGCCTCACCGGCGGCGCTGGCCAAGGCCGCCACCGTGTCCGATCGCGGCTACTACTTCGACTTCGTGGAGTTCGAGAAGAACGCCCGCGAGCACATGACC
Source organism: Verrucomicrobiales bacterium (assembly GCA_005801385.1). Classification (GTDB taxonomy): domain Bacteria; phylum Verrucomicrobiota; class Verrucomicrobiia; order Limisphaerales; family UBA9464; genus UBA9464. The sequence goes on from SYEM01000091.1 coordinate 12,442, forward strand.
CCGAGCACTCCGGCGATCTCCCTGGTCTACGGCCTCGCGGCGAAGGTGGAGGAGTTCTTCGTCGAGGGCCTCGAGGCCCGGTATGCCAGGCATCGCCAGACCAACCAGATGCTGCGCGACTGGGGCGCCCGGCACGGTCTCACACTCTTTCCGGATGCCGGGTTCGAGTCGGTCACGCTGTGCTGCTTCAACAATGGCGCGAAGCCCGGGGCCGGGCACACGATCGATGCCGGCAAGCTCCAGAAGCTGATGAAGGACCGGGGCATCCTCATCGATGGCGGCTACGGGAAGATCAAGGGCACCACCTTCCGCATCTCGAACATGGGGGACGAGACCCCGGAGACGATCCAGTCGCTGATCGGGGCCCTTGATGAGTCGATGAAGTCGCTCTGAGGTCCAGGCCTTCCCCGGACCCATCCGGACACACAAAACCGCCGCAGGCTCTGCGGCGGATTGATTCGAGGGGGGCAAGAGAGTCTGTGGGGGCAGGCGCCTGAACAGCGGCCCACTACCGAGCTACGGTCGTCCGATTCTGGAGCCAGACAAAATCATCCACCGCCTTGGACGAGTTCCCAGGTGCCCCTGGCTTACCGTATCTAAGAATTGCAGGATCTCTCCATTTCCGGATCTCAGAGTGGCCATCCGCAAAGGAAAGACCACCCGCGTTGTTGTGGTAGGTCGCGGCATAATCAACATACGCGGAGCCAACCGTCGCAGGGAGAGGGGTGTGGACAAACCACCCGTCGTTGATGGAGTACGGGTTCTCGTCGATCGTGACCCAGGTCATGGAGGGGCCGAGTACGAAATCCCCCTGCTTCCGATAGACGCGTCCCGAACCCCACGGGTTGATCGGGTTCATGAAGCAGTTCATCGAGAGGCTCCGGACCTTTGGGACGCCGCTGCCGCCGATCGGGCTCTTTGTCGTCGCGCGATCCGCCGGACATTTGTAGACCGAGAGGGCGTTGACGTACTTGTAGAGGAGTGAGTCCCGGATAAGGACCGTATTCGTCCAGCTGGGGCCGGTGTGCATTGTACCCATGCACCATTGGTTCTGTCGGTAGGTCTTTGTGGGACTGTCTCTGTCTACCAATGCATCCAGACCGGCAGTCAGGCAGATCTGGTCGTTGAAATCTCCCGAGTACATAAACCAACCCACCATCAGCTGTTTGGTGTTGTTCATGCAGCCAATACCTTGTGCTTTGGACTTCGCCTTGCCGAGGGCGGGCAGGAGCATGCCCGCCAGGATGGCGATGATGGCGATCACCACGAGGAGTTCGATCAGCGTGAAGCCGGAACTCCGAGGGGAGGAGACGCGTCTTGAATACATAGGGATGCGGTTATTCAGAATGGGTCCACTAACTGTGTGAGGTTTGCATAACACAGGCCATGAGGCGCTGCAAGGTCGCCCTCAGATAGAATGAGTGAGGGAGCGGATCCGAGGGCAGGGAGCTGGACCTGGGAGAATCCGGTCCCGGCGGGCGGCCTCGGGGTTTGGTGACCTTGATCGGATTCCAGTCACAACGTAGACTTCCGCCATGGGACTCAGGGCGCGTACCCCCAACAGGCCTCCGAAGCCTTCGGGCTTCACCCTCATCGAGCTGCTCGTGGTGATCGCCATCATCGCCATCCTGGCGGGCATGCTGCTACCCGCCCTGGGTCGGGCGAAGGCCAAGGCCCAGCAGACCCGATGCCTGAGCAACCAGAAGCAGATCGGCGTGGCCTACCTGCTGTATGCCGACGACAACGGCGATTTTCTGCCGGCCCAGTGGGGTTGGGGCGCCGGGGGCGGCAAGAAGGGCACCTACAAGCTCGATCCCGGGGTCGCCCTCTCGTTCGGTGTCTCCATTGACCCGACCAATCGTCCGCTGAACCGCTACGCGGCCCCGCCTGAGCTGTACTTCTGTCCGGCCGACAAGGGGGACGAGGAATACAAGGCGAAGCACTGTTTCAACGAGTACGGCAACAGCTATCTGCCCCAGTTCCAGCACGACTCCTTCCGGGTGAAGCATGTGGTCGGGGATCTCAAGGCGCCGAAGGGGTCCTATGAAGCGACGCCCATGAAGTCGTCCGAGATCGCCCGGAGCCCGGCCAACAAGATCCTGCAGGGCGACTGGACGTGGCACGCCAACCGCGACGTCTACAACGCCCGGACCGCCTGGCACAACCATCGGGGTCAGCCCCGCTACAACATGCTCTTCGGCGATGGTCATGTGGAGTTCTTCCAGTTCCCCAAGGACACCCCCAAGTGGCTCGCCGCACCGCCGCCGGATCCGACGTTCCTCTGGTGGTGACGCGGGTTGCCGTTTTGCGGACCTCCGACATCCTGCCCTGGTGACCGTGACGCCACCCGAACTTGCCGAGCGCCTCCGCTCCCAGGCTCCCCCGCATCTCCTCGACGTCCGGGAGGAGAACGAACACGCCTTCTGTGCCCTCCCCGGATCCCGCCTCCTGCCGCTCTCGGAGCTCGCAGAACGGGTCGAGGAACTGGCCGACTGGCGGATGGCAGAGGTCGTTGTGTACTGCCATCACGGGGTCCGGAGCGCCCACGCCATCAGCTACCTGAGGCAGCTGGGCTTCCAACGCCTCCTGAACCTCTCTGGCGGCATCGATCGATGGAGTCTCGAGGTCGATCCCTCGGTCCCGCGCTACTGAAGGTCCGCTCCTTTCGCGCCCTCGAGGGCCAGAGTGGCCCTTGCGTTTTGTGGGGTCGACCCTAGCTGGCCCAGCATCGCATTGGATCCCTCGAAATCCCGCCACTAAGGTCGCCAACCGTCCCGGCATCCGGGATGCGGGAGGAATGCGATGAACTTCGACAAATTCACCATCAAGGCCCAGGAGGCCGTCCAGTCGGCCCAGAACCTCGCCCAGGAACTCGGACATCAGCAGCTCGACGGCGAGCATCTGGCCCTCGCCCTGGTCCAGCAGCAGGACAGCCTCATCCCGCAGCTTCTCCAGAAGCTCGGCGTCGCCCTGCCGCGTCTCACCCAGGAGCTCCAGGCGGAGCTGGGTCGACGCTCCAAGGTCTCCGGAGGCGGCCAGCTTTACCCGAGCCCCGAGTTTCAGCAGATCCTCCAGGCCGCTCCCAAGGAGGCCTCGAAGCTGAAGGACGACTTCACCTCGACCGAGCACCTGCTTCTCGCCCTGATCGACAAGGGTGGCACGACCCTCCGGAAGATCCTTTCCGGCGTCGGCATCAGCCGTGACGGCGTCCTCAAGGCCCTGGTCGAGATTCGGGGCAACCAGCGGGTCACGGACCAGAACCCCGAGGAGAAGTTCCAGGCTCTCGAGAAGTACGGACGCGACCTCACCGCGCTGGCCCGACAGGGGAAGATCGACCCGGTGATCGGACGCGACGACGAGATCCGGCGCGTCATGCAGGTGCTCACGCGGCGCACCAAGAAC
>SYEM01000092.1 GCA_005801385.1 Verrucomicrobiales bacterium
CCAGAACGTTCCATGAACGAACGACACACCAAGGACGACGCCAACGAAGCCTGGGCCGACCAGGTCCTGCGGCAGCTCCCCCTGCGGCAGGCGCCTGCGACGCTGGCGTTGCGGATCCTGCGTGAGATCGAGGCGCATCGTGCCCTTCCCTGGCATCGTCGACCCTGGGGCTCGTGGCCCCTCGGGCTCCGGGTGTCCACCGCCGGGATGGCCGTCGCGCTGCTGGGCTCCATGGCGGGGGCGTGGTTCTGGATCGACTGGACCCCGGGCGCCGCACCTGCCCATGTCGTTACCGGATTCCTCGGGTCGGTGACCGTGGCGGTAGCGCATCTCCTGGGGGCCCTCTGGACCGTCCTGAGCCACGTCGGGGGTTGGATCCTCATTGGCGTGGCGACATTCCTGACCGCCGCATGGATCGCAACCCTCGGACTCGGAACCACCTGCTGGCGGCTCGCCACCGGATACCGCTGAACCCTCCACCCCGCCTCCCATGATCCAACGCATCTTCCTGTGGGTCCTTGTCGTCGCCGTCCTCGGCACATCGCCGACCGGGTTAGCCCAGGACTCCGCCCCATCCCGCCCCCCGTCTCCACCCGAAGCCCCGGAATCGCCGGAGGCTCCTGAGTCACCTGACGCATCGACCCCCGAGGAATTCGACGACCCGGAGGAATCTCCTGACCGGCTGGAGGTTGACTCGGGGTTCAGAATCCACATCGGCCGAGGTCTAGAGACGTCGTCGGAATTCGTCCAGGTCGGATCACGGGTTCACGTCCGCACCAACCAGACAGCCCCCGAGGTGGTTGTCATCAACTCCTCCGCACTTATCGATGGTGAGGTGGAATCCGATGTCGTCGTGGTCGGCGGCAAGGCCGTCATCAATGGCCATGTCCATGGTGATGTCGTCGGAGTGGGTTCCGGAATCGTCCTCGGCCCCGGTGCCGTTGTGGACGGCGATGCGGTGTCGGTGATCGGGCGCGTGGTCCTCGGTCCCAACGCCCGCGTCGGTGGGGATGCGGTCGGACTCGGGGGCGGCGTGCAGAAGGACGACTCGGCCTCCGTGGATGGAGATGTGGTGAATGGCAACTGGAATGGCCTGATCCGGCTCGGGACGGCGGACTGGCCGGAATGGCTCTCGAAGTCGTTCACCGAGCTGGTCCTCAAGGCCCGCCTCCTGTCCTTCGAGGTCCGCTGGGTCTGGGTCGTGGCCCTGTTCTTCTTCCTCCTTCACCTGCTTGTCATCCTGGTCGCTCCCCGCGCGAACCGGGTGGTGGTCACCACGGTGTCGCACCGCGGAGCCACCGCGTTCCTGATGGGCCTGTTCGCCTTGCCTCTCGGCTGCCTTGTCGCCCTCTTCCTCGTTCCCACGGTGGTCGGCATCCTCGCCATCCCCTTCCTGATGGCCGCGGTGTTCTGCCTCGGAATCGCGGGCAAAAGTGCCGTGCTCCAGCATCTCGGCGCCACCCTCGCCACCCGGTTTCAGAGCGACGGGATCCTCCGGGACTCCATCACCATGGTACATGAACTGGCGGAGCCGCTGGATGAGGGTGATGACCGGAAAACCCCGGCCGTGGCCCACCTCGCCGTCGGCACCCTGCTGGTCGGTCTGCTGTATCTGATCCCGATCGTCGGGTTCACCGTCTGGATGGCGCTGACGGTCTGGGCCCTCGGGACGGGGATCCTCGCCCTGCTCGAAGGGTTCCGAAGCGAGTCCAAGGGCACGACTCCACCCCGTTCCATGCCGACACCTGGGACGACAACGTACGCTGCCCCAACGCACTCAACCCCGGCGACTTGGGACCCTACAGCCCCGGCCGTGGCCTCCACCGGAACGGAAGCCCCGGTCTCCAATCCCATCGCGGTCCCGGTCGAACCCGCACCCCAACCTGCACCTTCCTCTAGCCCTTCCACCCCGTCCTTCGTCCCCTCCATGGTCTCAGAACCTGCACCCGAAATCCCCGTCTCTCTGTCCCCAGCGGCTCCTGTTGTCCCGGACGCATCCAGGACCCCGCCCGAGGCCTCCGTACCCGCTGCCGTGCCTGAGGCCCTGAGCCTGCCCCGGGTCGCCGTCCGGGAACGGTTCCTCGCGACGTTGATCGACTGGATCGGCGTTGGATTCCTGGTGGGCCTGACGGGTTGGGTGCTCCCACTGTTCGTCCCCATGATCGCCTATTTCGTGGGCTTCTGGATGTGGAAGCAGACCACGCTCGGCGGGATCATCCTGAAGATTCGTGTGGTGCGCCTGGACGGACGGAAGATCGACTTCCCGACCGCGTTGGTGCGGTCCATCGGAGCGTTCTTCGGAGTGGCCGCCTTCGGGATCGGCTACTTCTGGGCGGCCTGGGACGACGAACGTCAGGGCTGGCACGACAAGCTCGCCGGGACGGTTGTGGTCCGGGTCCCGAAGGTGCAGTCGTTGGTGTGAGCCCGGTCGACGCCCCGACATCCCGTGGTGTATCCCGTGGCGTCGTCGTCAACGGCCGACGAAGAACGTCCACCACCGGCGCGGTTCCTCGATCATCAGTTCCCGGATGAGCTGGCTGACCTCTGCCGCCCGGGGTTCGACCAGGCTCCGACAGAGGTCAAAGGCCCAGGCGAAGGCCACGACCACGAGGGCAAAGTAGAGGCTGTAGCGGTTCCACTCGAACCCCAGGAACGTCCATGAACGGGTGCCGATGGCGTCGAGGAGGAGTCCCCAAAGGACGGGCGACAGGCCTAGGGTGATCTGCCAGACCACCATGAAGAGGGCGAAGAAGTGGTTCCGTCCCATGGCCGGAACGATCTCCATCGCCAGGCGGTTGTTGGCGGCCGAGAAGAGCGCGTTCACCAGTCCCAGCAGGATGAGGAGGGGGAGTGTAAGGTGGGGGCCAGGCGACAGCAGGCGGCCCGCGATGAGGCACCAGCCGAGTCCGATCACGAGTCCGATCCCCATCGTGAACCCGAGCATCGGCTTGCTGCCGAGACGGTCGAGACGCGGACCTGCCAGCCAGGGCGACGCCGCACCGCCGATGAAGGACAGCGACATCAGATACAACACTTGGTCCTCTGGCAGGCCGGCACCGGTTCGCAGGAAAGTGACCACGAAGGTGTTGAGTCCCCCGTACGCGATGGACCATCCGGCATTGGCCCAGAGGAGCTTTCGGAAGGGCGGATGGGCGGCGATGGCCCGCCAGGGGACGACTCCGTTCCCGCCGCCCGGTTCCGGGGGCGGTGGTCGGTCGGGGATCCGTTTCAGGAACCGCAGGCTTGCGGTTCCCATGAGAGCCGAGAACAGGAACACGGCAGCGAACTGCCACGGATCGCCATCGGGCCCCAGCAGCAGTCCGGAGAACGCGAAGGCGAGCATGCTGGCGGAGTTCATCCAGAGCTGGTCCTTCGCGAAGTGACGTCCCCGGAGGCTCACTGGAACGAGTTCGGTGATCCATGGAAGCCACGCCGCGCTGGAGATACCGCGCGAGATGTTGAAGACGAGGAGCAGTCCCAGCACCAGGACGAGTCGCGTGGTGGCGTCGAGAAACCGCCCCGTCAGCGGCACCACGGCGATCAGAAAGATCAGTGCCACCCGGATCGACCATCCGGTGAGGATGAACCGACGGTAACCGATGCGGTTGACGAACCGGGCGGCTGGCAGCTGGGTGATGACGAGCAACGGCATCATGCCCGACAGGATCCCGAGAACTGTGGAACTCGCCCCTAGTGACTTAGCGTACAGGATCATGGGTCCGCCGAGTACGGGTTGGAACGAGAGGGCGTTCAGGGCCGCGAAGGCATAGAGCGGGGACAGCTCGCGGGGCAGGGGATGCGACGGGTGCGAGGATTGTCGGCTGGAGTCGCTCAACCCCCGCAGGGTGTCGGGATCCCCCATCCGAGAGAAGCTCCAACCCGGGTCGGGGAAAGGAACTCACATGGTTTCGCGGAGACGGAGGAAGACGAAAAGAAGGAGGGAGAGGACGAGTGGGACCTCGTCCCTCTGGATGAGGCCCCTATTCCGTTCAAAATGTTCTGAACGCCATTACAACGGTAGCAAAAGAGAGGTCGAGTTAGCGTTTTAGCGGGTCAACAGCGATGCGGATTCCACAGCGTCTGGGAGGCTTCAGGAATATAAATAACGTTATCGATTCCGATCTAAACCTGATTTGAAGGGGTGGCCCTGC
>SYEM01000093.1 GCA_005801385.1 Verrucomicrobiales bacterium
CACGCCCGACGCATCGCGCGCGCAGAGCTTGAAGGCGTTGCCGTCGTTGTAGGGCTCCTCGGGATCCTTCCAGCACATGCCATCCCGACGCTGCCGCTCCGTGGCCTGGTCCCAGTGCGGCAGACCGGCGTCCTTCTTGGTGAGGCTGCCCACAAGGTGGGGGGCCAGGAGGACGCAGCCCGTATGCCCGCTCCAGTGCTCCGGATCCAGGGCGGCATCGTTCTCGGGCAGAGTCGGATCTCCGGCGTTTCCAAAGATGTTCTCGACGAAGTCGAGGTTGCTGACGAAGGAGCCCGGCACGAAGAGGCGCACCTCCATGCGCTGCTCGGCGACAAACCCCTCGACAGCCGGACAGACCACCGGACGCAGGAAGAGCGACACCCAGGTCCGGGCCTGCTCCGTCTGCGATCCGGTGAAGGGCAGCGCCAGCATCCCATCGGGCGGCTGCAGGGCACGGCGGAGGATCGCGGCGAACACATCCTTGGGCACCGCCTTCTTGTCGGACGGGATCGGTAGTCCGCCCTCTGCCACGTGGAAGATGCCGGCGGTGGTCCGACGGTCCGACTTCGGGTTGTGCAGCACCCCGTTGGCGACGCGATGGCTGCGGAGCAGATCGCTCGCAAATTCGTCGCGATCCGGCGGCAGCGAGGCCACTCGGGCCAGACCCGGTCGGTCCAGGATCAGCGTATGCCCCGGCAGACGCGGCGGCACGACGGCATCGCCGAGGTAGTCGAAGAGGAAGGCCTGGATCCGTGCGTCCGGCGGACAGAGGTAGGACGACAGGAGGCGGTCCTTCTCACGGCTCCGAGCCACGAAGGAGCCGATGATGGTGGCCGCCTCCGGGTTCACGGCTGCCTCGTATCGCGGCAGTCCCAACTCCGCGAGCTTCAGGTTGAGATGTCGGATTTCTTCGCGCCCAGAGGAGGTGTCCATAGAGAGGGATCATCCTGATCCCGCATACCAGTCGTATCCCGACCTCTCCAGCTCGGCAAGCGACGCCTCGGCGGGCGACGCAAAAAGTCAGATTTTGACCATGCTGTCCAAAAGCTAATCCACTGCCGAATCCAGGCAGGCCTCGGTTCAGGGCGGGAATCCGAACGACACCTTCAGCGCCGAATACTCAGGGTGGATCGAACCGTCTCGGGTCCGGATCACCAGGGCTGGCTCCGTCCAGGTCCTCTCCCGGAACCCCTCCGGCAGGTCGGTCGAACGGACCATTCCAAACAGACCCACCAGCGGAGGGTCCCCCTCCCGGAAGACGACCGGACGACACCGGACCAGACTCAGGCCAGCGTCGCGGGCCCCGTCGAGGACACGGCGCCACTGCGAAGGCTCCCAGGGGAACACCCCTGCGAAGAATCCCCCGACAGCAAGGTGGCGTGACGCCACGGCACAGTAGTCGGCGACCGTCCCGCGGAGCTCAAAGCGGCAGGCCTGCTTCTGCGGATGACCGCTTTCCACGCCTGTTCCGGGCGGGAAGTAGGGCGGACTGCCCGTCACCAGGTCGAAACGCTCCTCCTCCCGGAGAACGCCGGCAGATCGGAAGTCACCACACCGGATCTCCATGCGATCCTCGAGACCGTTGTACCGGGCCGATCGACGGGCCAGCCCGACGCTGATCTCCTGGGCCTCCACGGTGACCAACCGCACCGCCTGCAACCGCCATGCGACAATGGTCGCCACGGTGCCAATGCCGCTGCCCAGGTCGAGTGCCGTCCTAGCGGAGGGACACCACGATGTCCCATACCAGGCCGTGAGGACGTCATCCGTCGAGAAACGGTGTCCGTCACGCAGTTGAAGGAGACGGTAGTGGCCACTGAGGGCGTCGAGGGTCTCACCTTCATGGACGTCCGGCGCAACCCAAGCGCCCGGTGCTGGCGGACCCGGCTTGGCCCATCCCCGAAAATGGGAAGCCAGCACGCCAAGGGATCCACCGGTGTCGTCGGTCACCGGGGAATGCTGATCAGAGACCCCGCGGACAAAAGACCAAAACGAGGACCGGGCCCCACCTCGCACACACGGAGTGGACTCACACGGAGGCGGGGCGACACGGAGGAAAGGCAGGAGAGGAATCGGAGGCGAGAGCGTATGCCTGGAGGACTTGCGCTCCTTCACCGTTGGGTTCTGTAGTGCTCTTCAAAACCTGGCCGCTTCCCGATGGCCAGCCACCCCAGTCGTCATGGACTCCCAGATTCCAGAAGCACCCGCCGCGGCGACATCCCTCACTCAGGCCGGATTCCATGCCTCGCCCGGTGGGCGCTTCCGCGCCCAGTGATGCAGGGCACTGCATCACCCACCCACCCATGCAGGGCACTGCATCTCCGTCCGCGCAGCCCTACGCTCTGCCAGGAACCCGATCCGACGCCTCGGCGCTGTCTTCTGTCTCGTCTCCGGGATGCGGCTTGACTCCCCAAGCGGGTTTCGCGGACCACATTCTGATGAGTTCCCGGTCATTCTGCAGGACCCACCCCTGCCGGCGTGCCTTCACGCTGATCGAGCTGCTGGTGGTCATCGCCATCATTGCCATTCTTGC
>SYEM01000094.1 GCA_005801385.1 Verrucomicrobiales bacterium
AGGGGGCGTGCCCGAGGTGATGCTGCATCTGCGGGACCTGGGCCTGCTCGACCTGGAGGTTCTGACGGTGGGGGGTGTCCGTCTGGGAGACGTTCTGGCGACGTGGGAACACTCCGGGCGTCGGAATCGGTTCCGGGAGAAGCTGCGGGAGCTGGACGGGGTCGAGCCTGACGACGTGATTCTACCCCCCAAGCGTGCGGCCGAGCGGGGTCTGACCAGCACCGTGACCTTTCCGAGGGGCAACCTGGCGCCCGAGGGAGCGGTCATCAAATCGACCGCCATCGACCCCACGGTGGTGGATGAGGATGGGGTCTATCGGCATGAGGGACCGGCGCGTGTGTTCACCCGTGAGCGCCAGGCCATCGAGGCCCTGAAGCGCGGGGAGATCCGGGCAGGCGATGTCGTGGTCCTGATGGGGGCAGGTCCGTTGGGGACCGGCATGGAGGAGACCTACCAGCTGACGAGCGCGCTCAAGCATTTGCCGTTCGGGCGGCATGTGGCGCTGATCACCGATGCCCGGTTCAGCGGGGTAAGCACGGGCGCCTGCATTGGACACGTGGGCCCCGAGGCCCTGGCCGGGGGCCCGATCGGAAAACTTAGGGATGGCGACCGCATCCGGATTCGGGTCGACCGCATCCGCCTCGAGGGCAGCATTGACCTTGTCGCCACTGGGGGACAGACCCTTGGCACGGAGGGACAGGTCCTTGATGAGGCTGCTGCCCGGGAGGTTCTCCGGTCACGCCCTCCTCATCCGGACCTGGCCCCCCATCCGGACCTACCGGAGGACACCCGGCTGTGGGGAGCCCTGCAGGCTGCTGGCGGCGGGACCTGGGGGGGCTGTGTCTACGATGTCGATGCCATCGTGGAGCGCCTTGGAAACCGGGGTTGATCCAGGTTTCTGACATAATCGATACACCACCTGATCCTCAACGCCCTCCGTGGGGTGAGCGACCGCTGAAGTGGCATGTCATCTACCAAGGGGACAGGTCCTTGCGCAGGCTGATACAGGGTCAAAATCTTCCCAATGCTGTGGCCGGCAGGGCCTTCTGTGGCCAGGTGCGAGATCAGGGAGGCACCCGATGGAGGGACAGGTCCTTACCCGAGGTTTGCCCTAACCCGCAGCGTAAAGGCACTGGGCAAAGCCGGCTCCATTTGGGGACAGGCCCTTGCCGAAGCCGATAGAGGGACAGGTCCTTGGTGATGTTGCGACCGGCCGGGCTGGCGAGGTTCTGCCACGGGTCTTCGGTGAGTGTCCCTGTGGCTGGAGGGTTGGATGTGGGCTTCAGCCGAGAGGGGCCTGGCCCGGATCCAGATCAGAGGATGAGGGACCTATCCCCAGTCCCCGTTTTCCTGTCGTTAGTCCAGTTTACGAATGCGGATGTTCCGGTACTCCATCTGACCGCGGTCCGCCTCAAGGCCTATCGGACCCGTCGGCGGTAGCTTGAGAGCCGCCTCGAGTACCTCACCGTTGCAGGTGCAGTGGGCGACATTGTCTCGCACCACCACCACGATCTCGTTCCAGTCCTGCGGCCTGTATTTCTTCAGGTTCTTGTACGGGCCGGCCACGAGGTAGTCACGGCACTGCAGTTGGGGCTTGCGGATGAAGATCCCGCTGTCGGCGTTCACCTGGGCCCGGAACTCCAGCCGCAACTCGAAGTCGCCAGGAAACTCCTCGACGGTCCATAGCTGACGCAGGTGCGGTCCTTTAGCCGGTACATAGTCGTTCACCACCAGGGCATGACGTTGCGCCGTATACCGGCCGTCACTGGCCTCCTTCCGGCCGTTGAACTGCTCGGTAGCGGAGTAGCACCAACCACCGAGGTTTTGGCCATTGTAGAGTTGCCGGAAGCTGTTGTGCCGATGCGCCGTTTCGGCGCAACCGACAGTAAGGAGGGCGGCGGTGATGGCTCCCAGGAGAGCCGGAACGGAGGCATTGATTTTCATGCGTGGAACAGGACAGACGTTCCACGTGCTGGAGCCGATCTGGCAACCGCGAACACCGCGAAAGCCGATGCCGAACCCAGCAGGGGAATCGAAAGAGGTTCGGGGACAGGCCCTTTCCGAGGGCCTCCTTTCGCGGCCGCCAAGTCATCAGTGGCCAGGTCAATGACCTAATGGGTGTCCCCGCCTCCCACCACGACTCCGCCCCCAAGACCGTCTTTCAGGGCGTATCGGATTGACCCACCCTTTGTATCACATCAATGTGACACATATGAAAACGGCCAGCATTCGTGAGCTGAAGCATGAGACCTCCACCGTCCTTCGTTGGGTCGAGGCGGGTGAGCGGGTGGAAATCCAGAAGCGTGGCAAGGCGGTGGCCATCCTGAGTCGTCCGGGGACGCAGCCGTCGACCTCCATGGAGGTCGACTTCATGGCCCGCCTCCATTCCATCTAGGGCGACCGTGTGTTGACCGTCACGGCTACGGAGGTGTTCTCCGAGGAACGGGGAAATCGATGACCGCCTACGCCGACACCGGGTGTATCTGCTCCCTCCATGCCCTGGATGCCCACTCCGAAAGAATTGTGGCTTGGTTGAAACGGTATCGACGGCCTCTGCCGTTCACGGCATTGCATCGGCTTGAGTTCCGCAATGCGCTGCGTCTTCGGGTGTTCCGGAAGGAAATCACGCCCCAGCAGCGGGAGCTTTCCATCCAGGCAATGCTTTCCGACCTCGCGGCGAATGTCTTTGGGCATTCCGAACCGGAATGGCACGAGGTCCTTCTCGAGGCGGAGCGACTGAGTGCCGGGCATTCCGAATCCTTGGGTACGCGCAGTCTCGATATCCTTCATGTTGCCTCAGCCCTTGTCTTGGGGGTGGAACAGTTTGTGACCTTCGACACCCGGCAGGGTTCGCTCGCTTCTGCCGCGGGTCTCCAGTGGGTGACTCCGTGAGCGGGAGTTGGATCGGTGCGCCACACCGCATTACGGCCATCTGAACACCCCCAAGAGCCGGAGGGCTGCCAGGATGGCCAGGGTCAGGATCAGGGTGTTGAACCCGCGCTGGGGAATACGGCGGATCAGGGCCTTGCCCAGGAACAGACCCCCAACGATCACCGGGACCAGCAAGGCGTTGA
>SYEM01000095.1 GCA_005801385.1 Verrucomicrobiales bacterium
ATGCCGCTGCCGGTACAGACGGCGCCGGCGACGCAGTTCGAGCTGGTCACGAAGGGATAGGTCCCGTGGTCGATGTCGAGGAAGGTCCCCTGCGCCCCCTCGAACAGGATGTTCTCACCCCGACGTCCAGCTTCGTGCAGGTAGACGACGGTGTTGGTGACGAAGGGACGGAGTCGGTCGGCCGCCTTGGTGTACTCGGCAAGGATGGGCTCGTATTCCAGGGGCTTGGCTCCGAGGGACTTGAGGATTTCGTTGTTCTCCTCGAGACGTTCCCGGAGTCGAAGCGGGAAGCGGGTCGGGTTGATGAGGTCGATGACCCGGAGTCCCACCCGGGCAGCCTTGTCACCATAGGTCGGTCCAATGCCCCTCTTGGTGGTCCCGATGCCCTGGGCGCCCTTCCGGGCATCGCGCTGGCCATCGATCTCACGATGCCATGGCAGGACGACGTGGGCGGTCTCGGAGATCCGGAGATTCGCAGGGGTCACCTCGACCCCGAGCCGGAGCAGGCCGTCGATCTCGTGGTTCACCAGGTGGACAGGGTCGATGACGACACCGTTGCCGATGACACAGATCTTGCCCCTGCGGAGGATGCCGCTGGGGATGAGGTGGAGGACGTACTTGTCTTTGCCCACAAACACGGTGTGGCCCGCATTGTTGCCCCCCTGGGTCCGGACCACGATGCCTGCCGGCGCGGTCAGCACGTCGATGATCTACCCCTTGCCCTCGTCGCCCCATTGGGCGCCCACCAGAATTGTATTGGCCATGGCTTGCTGCGCAGCAACCCGCATGAAAAAAGCCCCGAAGGCAATTCGGGGCGTCCGCCGGTCCTTGCGTACTGAGCCTATGAGGCACACCCTCCGAGGTCAACGGAACGAATCTCACGTCACCCGAGTAGCCTGCCAGGTGGGAGCCTGGGGACCTCGACTCAACGTGGACAGGGCTGAGGGATCAGGCCAGACCCACCGCTTGGTTCCCGGACGTTGACACCCGAAAACCAACTCCCTAGCGTCGCCAGAAACGTCTCGTCCCACTCTCTGAACCATGCTCCGTCTTGCCCTGATTCTCGCCTTGCTGGTCTCCATCGGCGGGCTCGCCATCAGCGAATTCCACACCAAACCCAAGGTGGTCGACCTGAACGAGCGCCTCACCTCGACCGAGGCAAGCCTCGCCCAGACGACGGAGGCCAAGAACAAGGCCGAAGCCGAGGCCAAGAACCAGAAGGCCATTGCTGACAAGGCCTCTCGAGAGCTGACCGAGACGAAGACGGCCCTCGAGACAGCGGCCATCGAGGCCGAGCAACAGAGGGGTCGTGCCGAGCGCCTCCAGAACGACCTGGCCAAGGTCACCCGCGACAAGAACGAGGCCCAACAGGCCCTCGCCGCGTGGAACGCCCTGGGCGTCCAACCCGAACAGATCTCCCAACTCCGTTCCGACCTCAAGGCCACCACCGAGGCCCGGGATGTCCTCGCCGACGAGAAACGCATCCTCACCCGGAACATCGAGAAACTCCAGGCCGCCCTCGATACCTTCCAGGGCCGCGAGCGCCCCATCGAAATGCCCGGTCTCAAGGGTCAGGTCGCCGCGGTGGATCCCCGCTGGAAGTTCCTCGTCCTCAACGTCGGCGAGAATCAGGGTGCCAAGGAGCGCGGCATCGTGATGGTGCGTCGCGGCGACAAGCTGGTTGGTAAAGCTCGCATCGTCTCCGTCGAGTCCAACCGCAGTATCGCCAATCTCCTCCCGAAGTGGCAGCAGCCCGGCACGGAGGTCCAGGCCGGTGACACCATCCTCTTCTAAGCCTGATTCCCGCAGCCATGCGCTTCTACCTTCTGGCCGCTCTCACGCTGGTTGTGGCCTTCTCCAGTGGGTGCAAGACCGATGACGGCCTGACCGAGCGTCCGTGGAATGCCCCGAAGTCCTGGGAAACGGGGCTGCCGTCCCAGATGAACGAAGGTCGCTGACCCGGTTGGATTCCGATCCAGGTTGGATCGGGAATACAAAAACGCCGATGCCCGCAAGGGCATCGGCGTTTTGCTTGGGCTGA
The DNA here is from genome assembly GCA_005801385.1 of Verrucomicrobiales bacterium. GTDB lineage: Bacteria > Verrucomicrobiota > Verrucomicrobiia > Limisphaerales > UBA9464 > UBA9464. The sequence continues at coordinate 2,042 of SYEM01000095.1, forward strand.
CGACCGGGTCAGGCTCCCATTCCGTCCTCGAAGCTCCCGGCGGCCTGAGGCCAGCAGAGGTTGTTGGCGACGTACCGGATGCCGTCCGCGGAGCAGAAATTCAGCTCCTTGTGGGCGGACTCGGCCTCGACCACCAGCGGGGCCGACTCGCACTTGTGCAGCTTGCAGTAGCGGTCCTTGTAGCCCACCGCCAGCAGCAGCTCGACGTAGCGCTGCATGTTGAGGTCCCCCGAGCCAAGGTCGGTGAACTGCATCGCACGACGAGGCCAGTTCGGCTCCATCGAACGGAGCGGGAACCCTGGCCGGATGACGAAGTTCTTCACGTGGGCCGCATAGATGTACGGCCCCACCTTCAGGAACCGCGACTCCCAGCTCTCCCCCTCCCAGCAGTGGCTCGGATCGGCATTCACGGCCAGGCACGGATCGTTGTCACAGATCCGGACGAGCATGAGGAAATCGTCAGCGCACATGGCCCCGGTGCCGGGATGGATCTCGTGGCACAACTTGATCCCCAATTGATTGGCCTGCTTGCGGATCCTTGCCGTCTTCTTCACGAAGCGCTCCTGGCCCTCCTTGAGGAGATCATATCCGGGCCCGGCCCAGAATCCCCATGGGTACCCCGTCGCCAGCTCCCATCCAAAGGCCACGCCCCAGAACATGGGCATGCTCTTGATGCCTAGCTCGGCTGCCAGATCCATCAGCTTGAGGATGTAGGTCTCATGCCATTTCTCGATCTTGTCGGGACTCGCCGAGTGCAAGTCAGCCGGGATGAACGGATGCCCCGACTTGGTCCCGGTCCAGGCACTCGTATGCACCCAGAACGGACAGTGGGAGGAGATGCCGTCGATCCGCATCCCACGGGAGCCGAAGGTGTCGCGGATCTCCTTGGCCTTGAGGAAGCCACCCTTGCCGTTCCCCAGCATGTAGTTGCTGGGCTGGGCTCCGGCAGCGCCGGCGGCCTTGGCATAGTCGAGGAACTGGGGCAGCGATTTGCCCCCGTGTTGGGCCCCTTCAATGGAGGCATGGTAGGCGTGCTTGGACATGATGAATCCTTTGGTTAGGTGACGAGGAACGGCGGTTCGTGTAGCCGCAGCCCAAGCCGATGGCAAGGGTTTCGAGACCGCAGGGAGCGGATTCCAAGGATCTCATGCTGGACGTCGACGGGCACCTGGCACGCCTCGCCACGGGACCGGGGAGCCGCTCAGGGAAGAAGGCGACCCACCCACTGGCTCAGCGTCTTCCCATCAGCCCGACCGGCAGCCTTGGCTTGGGCGGCCTTCATGACGGCTCCCATCTCCTTCTTGCTCGTGGCGCCAACCTCCTGGATCGCCGCCCGCACCAGGGCCTCGATCTCGGATTCCGACAGGGCCTTGGGAAGGAACTCCTCGACCACAGCCAGTTCCCCCTTCTCCTTCGCGACAAGGTCCTCACGGCCGGCCTTGCCATACTCCTCCATCGCATCCCGTCGCTTCTTGGCCTCCTTCTGGAGCAGCGCCACAACGTCGGCGTCAGCCAGGGCCTCCGTCTTCCTTTCGATCTGGGCGTAGCCGAGGGCGGACTTGAGCATCCGCAGGGCGGCGGTGCGATCGGCATTCTTGGCGAGCATCGAGGACTTGAGCTCGGCGACGAGTTTCTCCTGGAGGGACATGATGGGTATGGATGTTCCGCTCGTTGACCGGCGGATCTGATCCTGAGCCTCGCCGGCCTGTCGCAATCCTCAACTCAAATCAGCCACCGCAGGGGCGTCCGCTGATCCAATCCGCTCCTCAGCCTCGTCGTCCCGCACTGGGCCGACCATCACGACGAACTCCCCCTTGCGCGGCCGGAGGGCAAGCTGGGCCTGGATCTCCGCCGGCCGACCTCGGATCCACTCCTCGAAACGCTTGGTGATCTCCCGGGCTAGAACCACTTCCCGCTCCGGAAGCGCCACCGCAAGCTCGTCCACGAGCCGGGTGATCCGGTAGGGAGATTCGTAGATCACCAATGTCCCGGGCAGGGAGGCGAGCTCCTGAAGCCGACGGGCACGCTGGCCCGATTTCACGGGCAGGAAGCCGACGAAGTGGAACTCCTCCGTGGAAAGCCCGCTGGCGGTGAGTGCCGCCACCAGGGCACAGGCACCGGGCACCGGTTCGACCCGGAGGCCGGCGGACCGGACCGCGGACACGACCCGTTCGCCGGGATCACTGATGCCAGGCGATCCGGCATCCGAAACCAGCGCCACCGTCCGTCCATCCCGCAACCGTTCGAGGATCTCGCCGGCACGCCGGGCCTCGTTGAAGTGGAAGCACGAAATCAACGGCTTCTGGATGCCGAAGTGCTGGAGGAGACGTCCGGTCCGACGGGTATCCTCCGCCGCAACCACGTCGCACGAACGGAGCACCCGGAGCGCCCGGAGCGTGATGTCCTCGAGGTTGCCGATGGGCGTCGCCACCAGATAGAGCGTCCCGGGCACGAGGGGCGCCGGATCCTCCGTAGTCTCAGGCATCATGACCGGGAGAGAGCGTGGCGTTGGAGCACCTCGAGATCCACGAACTCAAGGGCGGATTCATGGGTGGACTCGAGGACGACCGGCGGTGCCTTGCCCGCCTCGACCGCCTCCCGCCACCGGTTGACGCAGAGGCACCAGCGGTCACCCGGACGAAGACCCGGAAAGTCCCACTCCGGGCGCGGCGTGCTCAGGTCGTTGCCCATGCGACGCGAGAACTCGAGGAAATCACCCGTCACCTGGGCGCAGACCGTGTGCAACCCGACGTCACCCGCCCCCGTCCTGCAGAACCCATCCCGATAGAATCCCGTCATCGGATCCTGGCAGCAGGGCTTCAGTTCGTGTCCGAGGACGTTGTTCGGCATGCCTCTATCGAACTATGGAACCCAGGACTCCACAACCGCGTTCACCCCTGGCAGGCCAACACCGCCGCCAAAAACTCGCGGAGCCTCCGCGGATCCTTGTGCCCCGGGGCCCTCTCGACACCGCTTGAGACATCCACCGCGAACGGCCGCACCACCTGGATCGCCTCGGCCACGTTCACCGGATCGAGACCCCCGGCAAGGATGATGGGCACACCCAGCGCCTTGGCCTCGACGGCCCGGACCCAGTCGAACCGGGTTCCAGTCCCCCCGTGGCGACCCGGGACGTAGGCGTCGAGGAGGAATGCCGCAGCACACTCCCGGTAGGACTGCATGCGGACCACCGTCTCCGGTCCCTGGACCCGGAAGGCCTTCACGACGGGCACCACCTGCTGGACCACCGCGCAGGTCTCAGGATCTTCATCGCCATGCAACTGGACGGTGTCCAACCCCACCCGGGACGCGACGTCGAGGACCTCCTCGCGGGACGCGTCGACGAAAAGCCCCACTTTCGAGACGAAGGGCGGAAGGGACCGGACCAGCACCGCAGCCTGTTCCCGGGTGAGGGCCCGGGGACTCGACGGAGCAAAGACAAAACCAAGGGCGTGGGCGCCGTGGGCGATGGCCACCTGGGCATCCTCGGCCCGG
>SYEM01000096.1 GCA_005801385.1 Verrucomicrobiales bacterium
CGAACGACAAAGGAAGAGACATCGGAAGCACAGGCTTCAAACCCCTGGGAACCCATCTGCGATCCGCGGCACATGGATCTGCCCAAGAAGTCAGACGGGCTCACCTCCCATGTGGGAGGATCCCGGACTTCCCCTCCCCGGATTCGCTCCAACCTTGCAGGGATGTCCGGAACGGCATGGAGAGTATCCGTTCCCGTGGAATGGGCCCACCCGCACTCAGTGAGGCCGGGTACTGCATCACCCACCAGCCCTTTCGTTGTCTTCCCCCTGTCCTCTCCCAGCCTTGCCTCCGTTTCTCCGCGTCGCCGTGTGAGTCCCTCCGCTTTTACCGTGTCCCCGCGTGAGTTCCCCGCCCCGCCCCGTCTCGCCCCGGAATTCCAGCAGCTCACCCCTGGCCGGTTGGCAGCAGGCGGAGATCGACCGAAGGTTAGATGGTCAAAAGGTTGGGTTCAAAACCCCGCCTGACAGCAGAAATCCGACCCGAAAACCCCAGGACCAACCATGAGTGACGCACCCGCCCCGTCGACCCCTTCCGGGACGCCCGGTCGCCGCCGCTATGTGCGGGCCATCGGACCCCGCCTCCGGATCCTGCTCTACGTCATCCTCGGGCTCTTCGGACTGCTCGGAGCCAACTCCGTGTATCTGTCCTCCATCACGTTCCTCAACTGGCTGGACCGCGACCAGGGGGTCTCCTACGAGAACTACTTCTACCAGCTGATGTTCCTGGGCCACCTCGTCCTGGGTCTCCTGATTCTCATCCCCTTCATCGTGTTCGGCATCGGGCACATGCGGAATTCCTGGAACCGCCCGAATCGCAAGGCGGTCGCGGTCGGCTACGCGCTTTTCACGGTCTCCGTGGTTCTCCTCGTCACCGGACTGCTCCTGATGCGCGTATCCGGGTTCGAGATCCGGGATCCTGCCGCCCGACGGATCCTCTACTGGGCCCACTTCATCACCCCCTTCGCGTCGATCTGGCTGTACGTCCTGCATCGTCTTTCGGGACCGCGGATCCAGTGGAGGGTCGGACTGGCCTGGGCCATGGCGATCGTCGTGGTCTCGGGTGTCATGGTGCTGCTGCATCGACATGATCCCCGCGTCTGGACCGCCAAGGCCCCCAAGGAAGGCACGAAGTACTTCCACCCCTCGGCCGCCCGGACCGCCAACGGGAAGTTCATCCCCGCCGAGTCGCTGATGAACAACGCGTATTGCCTCGAGTGTCATCCCGACGTCTACAAGGGCTGGTTCCACTCGGCGCATCGTTTCAGCTCGTTCAACAACCCGTTCTATCTCTTCTCCGTGAAGGAGACCCGGGAGGTCAGCCTGAAGCGCGATGGGAGCGTCCAGGCCTCCCGGTGGTGCGCCGGGTGCCATGATCCGGTTCCCTTCTTCTCAGGGGCGTTTGACGACCCCGCGTTCGACATGCAGAAGCACCCGACCTCCCAGGCCGGGATCTCCTGCACCGTCTGCCATGCCATCACCTCCCTCGAGGGCGCTGAGCATGGGATGATCGGTAACGGCAACTATACCATCGAGGAACCCGTCCACTACCCCTTCGCGTTCGCCCCGACCAACTCACTTGCCTACTACATCAACCTGCAGCTCGTGAAGGCCAAGCCCGAGTTCCACAAGAAGACCTTCCTCAAGCCCCTGCACAAGACGGCCGAGTTCTGCTCCACCTGTCACAAGGTCGGACTCCCCTATGAGGTCAACCACTACAAGGAGTTCCTGCGCGGACAGAACCACTACGACACCTACCTCCTCAGCGGCGTGTCCGGGGTGAACGCCCGGAGCTTCTACTATCCCGACAAGGCGAAGCTGAACTGCGCCGAGTGCCACATGCCGTTGTTGAAGTCCGACGAGTTCGGCGCGCAGAAGAATGGCACCAACGACTTCCGGACCGTCCACGACCATCTCTTCCCCGCGGCCAACACCGGAATGGCGCATTGGCGCAACGAGCCGGACATCGTGAAGATCCACCAGGAGTACCTGAAGGACTGCATCCGGGTGGATCTGTTCGGACTGAAGGACGGCGGCACCGTAGACTCCCCGCTCATCGCTCCGATCCGGCCCAAGGTCCCGGCGCTCAAACCCGGCCACACCTACCTCGTCGAGGCCGTGGTCCGAACCCTCCGTCTCGGACACCCCCTCTCCCAGGGAACGGTCGACTCCAATGAGCTCTGGGCCGACGTCCGGGTCACGGACCCCGACGGCACCGTCATCGGCCGGAGCGGTGGACTCGGCGCCCACAAGGAGGTCGATCCCTGGTCCCACTTCATCAACGTCTACATGCTCGACAAGGACGGGAACCGGATCGATCGGCGCAATCCGCAGGACATCTTCGTCCCGCTCTACAACAACCAGATTCCGCCCGGCGCCGCGCACGTCCTGCACTACCGCCTGACCGTCCCGCCGGATCAGAAGGAGCCACTGACCGTCGAGGTGAAGGTCAACTACCGGAAGTTCGACACGATCTATTTCAACTACGTGTTCGGGACCGGCTACACCAACGGGATGCCCTTCCAGCGGACCAACGACCTGCCGATCACGGTCCTGGCCAGCGATACCGTCACCTTCCCGATCGAGGGCGGCGACACGAAAGATCTGGCCGCGATCGAGGCCCAGAAGTCGCCCATCCCTGCGTGGCAGCGCTGGAACGACTACGGCATCGGTCTCTTCCTCAAGGGCGACAAGGGCGCCGAGAAGGGCGAACTCGTCCAGGCTGCCGAGGCCTTCGAGCAGGTCGAGAAGCTGGGTCGCGCCGACGGCCCGCTCAACCTCGCACGGGTCTTCTTCAAGGAGGGACGCCTCGATGACGCCGTCCTGGCCCTGCAGCGGGCGAACGACACCAACCGGTTCAATCCCCCGGGCAACCGATGGACCATCGCCTGGCTCAACGGACTCGTGAACAAACAGAACGGGCGCCTCGATGACGCGATCCGTGACTTCACCAGCATCCTCGAGGACCGGTATCCGGAGCTGGAGAAGCGTGGATTCAACTTCAGCCGCGACTACGAGGTGATCAACGAGCTCGGACAGACCCTGTTCGAGCGGGCGAAGATGGAGCGATCCAACCCCGGCCGACGCGAGGAACTCCTCCGCGCCGCCGCCAAACGGTTCGAGGACACCCTCGCGATCGACACCGAGAACGTCGCCGCCCACTACAACCTGGGCCTCATCCACGCCGCCCTGGGCGATAAGGCGAAGTCCGAGGAACACCGGAAGCTGCACGAACGGTATCGTCCCGATGACAACGCCCGGGATCGTGCCGTGGCCAATGCCCGGCGTCGCGACAAGGCGGCCGACCACGCCTCCCAGGCCATCGTGATCTACGATCTCCAACCCCAGGGAAACGGACGGTTCACCTCCCTGCCCCGCTGACCTCCCGCCCATGAGCACCGCACCCCACAGACCCGATCTGGAACCCGAGGAGTTGGTGGCCGGGGACGACCAGGCCGTCGGCCGTGGACTCCGCATCTCCCTCTTCATCGTCCTCGTCCTCGCCTCCGTGGGCGGTGCGGTCTGGATCGCCCTCCGCCCTCCGAAGGTCGCGGGCCCGGTCAAGGTCACCCAGCTCAAGGCCCCGGAGACCCCCAACACCAACGTCCTCGCCCAGATTCCAAAGGCCACGTTCACCGACGTCACTGCATCCGCCGGAATCGGGTTCCGCCACGAGACCGGAGCCTATGGCGACAAGCTCCTGCCCGAGACCATGGGCAGTGGCGTCGCCTTCGCGGACCTGGATGGCGACACCGCGCCGGAACTTCTCTTCATCAACGGCACCCATTGGCCCGGCACCCCCCCCGCAGGAGCAAAGCCCGCCACGGCCGCCCTTTACCGGAACGATGGCAAGGGCGGGTTCCAGGACGCCACCGCCGGATCCGGGCTCGACATCCCCCTCTACGGCATGGGCGTCGCGGTCGGAGACTATGACAACGATGGCCGACGCGACGTCCTGATCACCACGGTCGGAGGGGCCCGACTCTTCCACAACGAGGGCGGCCTGAAGTTCAAGGACGTCACCCCACAGGCCGGGGTCGGTGGGAATGCCCAGGACTGGAGCACCGCCGCGGCGTTTCTGGACCACGACAACGACGGCGACCTCGATCTCTACGTGGGCAACTATGTGCGGTGGTCCCCGGAGATCGACCGCGAGGTGAACTACACGCTGATCGGAGTCGGACGCGCCTATGGTCCTCCGATGAACTTCGAGGGTGCGTTCCCGCATCTCTACCGCAACAACGACAACGGCACCTTCACCGAGATCTCGGCCGAATCCGGGGTACAGGTGAAGAACCCCGCGACCGGTGTTCCGACGGCCAAGACGCTGGGCGTCGCACCGGTCGACTACAACCAGGACGGCTGGATCGACATCGCTGTGGCGAACGACACGACCCAGAACCTGCTCTTCGAGAACCAGAAGAACGGCACGTTCAAGGAGGTCGGGGCCCTGAGTGGCATCGCGTTCGACAGCTACGGCAACACCCGGGGCGCGATGGGTATCGACACGTCGCGGTTCACTCCCGACGGCAAGCTGGGGGTCGCGATCGGCAACTTCGCCAACGAGATGACGGCGCTGTACGTCGACAACGGCATCAACTTCACCGACGAGTCCATCCCCTGGGGCATCGGGCCCGCCAGCCGTCTCCTGCTCAAGTTCGGGATCTTCTTCTTCGACTACGACCTCGACGGGCGTGCCGACGTGCTGACCAGCAATGGCCACCTCGAGGAGGAGATCTCGAAGGTCCAGGCGAGCCAGAGCTACCGTCAACCTGCCCAGCTCTTCTGGAACGCGGGCGACGGTGGGTTCCTGAATGTCTCGACGAACCAGGCCGGGAGCGCGCTGTTCCAGCCGATCGTCGGACGCGGCAGCGCGACCGCGGACATGGATGGCGACGGCGATCTGGATGTCGTTCTGACCCAGACCGGCGGCGTCCCGGTTCTGCTCCGCAACGACCAGCAGCTGGGCCACCACGCCCTCCGACTGCGACTGGAGGGATCCACGTCGAACCGGGACGCGCTGGGCGCGTGGGTCGAGGTCGAGGTGGGCGGCCGGAAGCAGTCCCAGCAGGTGATGCCCACCAAGAGCTATCTGAGCGCGAGCGATCCGACCCTGGTGTTCGGACTGGGCAGCGCCACGAAGGCGGATCGGGTCACGATCCGATGGCCCAACGGCAAGACCCAGAGCGTCCAGGACCTCGCCACCGACCGGATGCACCGGATCGCCGAGGCGAACTGAAGAGGGGCGGGGACCCACACGGGGACGCGGAGGCGCGGAGGAACAGCAGGGGAAAGAAGGCCATTCGCAGCCCCGCCATGGCGGGACTGCACCGGTGGGTTCTGCAGTGCTCTCCGAAACCGGGCCGCCTCCCGGCGGCCACGCTCCCCAGGCGTCCTGGGTTCCCAGACTCCGGAACCACCGGCCGCAACAAACCGTAGTTCCAAGGGAGTCCACGCCTCACCCTGTGGGCGCTCCCGCGCCCAGTGATGCAGGGCACTGCATCACCCACCTTTCCAAGATGCATCACCCTTCCCGGAGATCTCATCGCCTACCCCGATCCCTCCGTTCCAAAACCAGTCTCCGCGTCTTTCCCACTCCCGTCTTTCCTCCGTGTCTCCGTGTCTCCGCGTGAGTCCCCGTCTCCTCCGCGTGATCCCCGAGCTGCGGACTGGAATTCGACCCGCAGACCGGGTCTAGTCTCCAGGACGATGTCGCACCCCAACCTCCTCCGCCACGCCGCCGCACTTCTGTGCGCCGCCGTGGCGTTCGGATGGGGTGCTCCAACACCGCAGGCCGTCGCGGCGGAGGATGCCTTCTGGTCCGCCCATGTGGAGCCGCTGCTCCAGGCGAAGTGCTCCCGATGCCACAGCCCCACAAAGTCCCGGAGCGGACTCGACCTCAGCTCCTTCCAATCCATTCTCCGAGGCGGTGACCATGGTGCTGCGGTCCTGCCTGGACGCCCCGACGACAGCCCGATGGTCCGGCTCGTCGAGATGGGCGCGGATCCCCACATGCCGCCCAAGGAGCAGCTGAGCCGCGAGGAAATCGGACTGCTCCGGACCTGGGTGCAACGCCTCACCAACTCGGCAACCGCCAGCGCGACGACCTCATCGACCGAATCCAAGGACCCGATCGGCGCGGACACCCCCGGGAAGGTGCCAAGCCGTGTCCATCCCCGTGCGTCCTGGACACCCGAGCGGGCCATCGATGCCTTCCTGGAGGAAGGGTGGCGGAACCAGCGGATCCAGCCCGCGAAGGCCACAGACGACGTCAGCTGGCTGCGGCGGATCCATCTCGACCTCGTCGGCCGCATTCCCACGGCAGTCGAACGCCAGCAATTCCTCCGTGATCGGCGCAGGGACCGCCGGCAGCGCATGGTCGATGCCCTACTCGCCAGTCCCGAGCACGCACGTCACCTCGCCGAGGTCATGGACACTGTGCTCATGGGGCGTCGCGGAACGGAATGGGAGACGAAGCGTCGGGACAACCACTGGCAGGCCTTCCTCGAGACCTCCTTCCGGGAGAACCGTCCCTGGGATGCGGTCGTGCATGACCTCATCGTCGCACGACCGGAGGGCGGGGTGGATCGCGGAGCCCAGTGGTTCCTGTACGAGCGTCGCAACAATGCCCAGGCCATGGCGGAGGCCCTCGCCCCGGTGGTCTTTGGGGTCCAGATCCAGTGCGCCCAATGCCACGACCACATGGTCGCGCGAGAGATCAAGCAGGCCCATTACTGGGGACTGGTCGCCGCCCTGAACCGATCCAAGAACGTCGACACCCCGAACGGCCCTGGCGTCTCGGAGTCCGCTATCGGCGGCTTCGCCTCCTTCGCGAACCTCCGGAAGGAATCCCAGCCGGCGCTGATGACCCTGTTCAATGGACGCACCATCCCGGAGACCTGGCCGAAGGAGGGCGAGAAGGAGACCGACGAGCCGGCGAAATACCAGACCCCACCCGCTCCGGCGAAGGAGGCGCCGCAGGTCGTGGCCGTGCCCCGGTTTTCCCGACGGGCCGCACTCGCCGAGGCGGTCACCCGCGACAACCCGCTCCTCGCACGGGCGATGGTCAACCGGATCTGGGCCCTGCTTCTGGGGCGCGGTCTGGTCCACCCGGTGGAGCTCATGGACTCAAAGCATCCGCCGAGTCATCCGGAACTCCTCGACTGGCTCGCAGAGGACTTCGCCCGGAATGGATATGATGTCCGACGTCTCATCCGAGCCATTGTGCGGACCCGGGCCTACCAGCTCGACAGTCGCCCCCTGGCGGAACCGGCACCGGCGCCCGAGACATTTTCCCGGGCGATCGAGAAACCCCTGACCGCCGAACAGCTGTACCGATCCCTCCGGATCGCCACGGGCGATGCAGGCGGCACTTCCGAAACCAAGACGGACCGGGCGGAGGCCACCCTGCGCCAGGCCTTCATCCGACAGTTCCCCGACGTCTTCCCGGCCGAGTACAACGCAACCCTCCAGCAGGCGATGTTCCTATCGAACTCCCCCCTGTTCGATGCCCTGCTCCAGCCCCGCGACGGAAACCTCATCTCCCGGCTGGAGGCGATCCAGGACCCGAGGGAGCGGGTGCGACAGACCTTTGTGGAGGTGCTCGGACGTGGCCCCGACCGGGTCGAGCAGGACGAATCCCAGCGATACCTCGAGGCCCATCCCGGCGCCGCCGGAACACGGCATCTCGCCTGGGCGCTCCTGACCGGGACGGAGTTCCAGACCAACCACTGAACGCCATGACGCCCCCCGGATCCCAGGAACCCTCCCCGCTGCTGTCGGGATCCACGTGTGGTCATACCGACCATCTCCTGCACCGGCGTCGGTTCCTGACCGGCATGGCGGCAGCGGGTGCGGTGTCGGTATCGAGCTGGGCCGGGCTCTTCTCGGTTCCGGCCTTTGCGGAGCAGGCCCGGAAGCGGGCCAAGCGGTGCATCCTGCTCTGGCTCTGTGGGGCGCCGAGCCAGTTCGAGACGTGGGACCCCAAGCCGGGCCGGATCTCGGGCGGCCCATTCGGGGCCATCCCGACCCGACTGCCCGGCGTGCAGTTCGGCGAGCTGATGCCCCGGGTCGCCAGCATCGCCGACCAGCTCGCTGTGGTGCGGTCGATGAAGACCAATCAGAGCGAACACCTCCAGGGAATAGACCTCCTCAATCGTGGCGGCGCCCCGCGCCCACCGTTCATCCGCCCCACCCTGGGCTCGGTTCTCGCCCAGCAACTGGGACACCTCGACAGCCCGATCCCGAACTTCGTGCTGCTCGACCCCTGCCCTCACGGCAACGAGTTCAAGGAGTTCAAGGCGGGCAACTGGGCCGGCTGGCTCGGAGCGCAGTACGGACCCGTCCGGGTCGGCGGCGAGTACCGGATCGAGGACGTGGCGCGGCAGGCGGATCTCACCGCGGACGACCACGAATCCCGCAATGCGCTGCGGCGGTTCCTGAACCGGAAGTTCGAGAACGAGCGTCGGTCCGCCGCAGCCGCCTCCCAGAATGCCGTGTTCGAGCGGGTGAAGGGCCTCATGAGCTGTGCCCACCTGTTCGACCTCGAACGCCTGCCGGCCAAGGACCGCGAGCGGTACGGACCCGGGACCTTCGCCCAGCACTCCCTGCTGGCGCGGAACCTCGTCGAGAACGGCGCCCCGTTCGTGATGGTCGCCAATGGCATGACCTGGGACAGCCATGTCTTCCACAACGAGATCTATCAGATGCTTGTCCCCGAACTCGATCGGGTGATCTTCCACCTGATCAACGACCTCCGGGAACGCGGACTGCTCGACGACACCCTCGTGGTCATGATGGGCGAGTTTGGTCGGACCCCCTGGATGAACCAGGCCCGGGGGCGGGACCACTACCCCAACGCCTGGTCGCTCGCCCTCGCCGGCTGCGGGATCAAGCGGGGTGTGGTGGTCGGCGAGACCGATCCCGACGGCGTCGACGTCGTGGGCCAGGCGTTCAACGAGAAGAACCTGTTCGCCACGCTGTTCACCGCACTGGGGATCGATCCCTACGCGGAATACGACCTTCCCAACCTGCCCACCTTCCACCGAGTCGAGGACCGGGCCGAACCCATCCGCGCCGTCCTGGCCTGAATCCCATGGCTGATCCGGTCCCATCCCCCGTCCCGACCCCGAGGCTGACGCGGCTGAAGGAATTTCCCCTACCCTCACCCGTGCTGGGACTCGAGGTCTCCGCCGATGGACGCCTCCTTGTCGCGGCCGGACAGGACGGGGCCCTGCTCCAGGTGGATCCGGAGTCGGGCACCCACGAACCCCTCGGTCGCCACGACAGCTATGCCCGCGGGGTCGCCCTCCTGTCGGACGGCACCACGCTGGTGAGCGGGGGCTATGACGGCCGACTCCTCTGGCACGATGTGGCCTCGCGGAAGGCGATCCGGACCGTGAAGGCGCACGACTTCTGGTCATGGGACCTGGCCCTGTCGCGGGACGGGCGCTGGATCGCGTCGTGCACCGGGCGCTATGAGGCGGGAGGGTACAAGTACGAACCCGCGCCGGAACGGGAACCCTCGGTGAAGGTGTTCGATGCCCGGTCCGGCGAGCTGCGACACGCCCTGCCGCATGTGCCCCCGACGCAGGCGGTCGCGATCTCCGCCGACAGCCGCCACGTCGCCGCCGGCAATCTGATGGGGGAGGTCCGGGTCTGGGACCTTGATACAGGAAAGCAGGTCTCCCAGTGGACCGACGGCGACCTGACCAGCTGGGGCATCGTGAAGAGCCATCACTATCTCGGTGGCATCTTCGCCATGACGTTCAGCCCGGACGGCAACGAACTCTATGTCTGCGGCATGGGGCCGATGAACGACCCGATGGCCGGGAACGGGGTCCAGCGCTGGCAGCGGTTCGACTGGAAGAACGGCAAGAGGCTGGACCAGACGCACGAGGGAGAGAGCGGTCAGGGTCTGATGGAGGCCCTCGCCTTCCATCCGAGCGGGAAGTGGTTCGTGATGGCGGGCCGGTTGTTTCAGGGCACCTGGAACCTCGCGGTGTTCGAGACCGCGACCGGAAAGAACGTCTTCTCGGTCGACGCCAAGCATCGCATCACCCAGGTGCGATTCTCACCGGATGGATCCCGACTGTACCTCTCCAAGGCCCGAGGCCAGGAGAAGCCCAAGGACGGCAAGTGGGGCCCGACCGGCCTGGTGGAGATCCACCGGTGGGAGCTGTCGTAGGGAGCGGACGATCTGGGCAGCCTGCTGGTTGATCCTCGGGCCGGTCCCTGTTCTTGCCTCCCTGCAACCCGAGACGGCACTGTCTGCCGCGTGAATCGTATCGACCAGAGGTTCGCCACGCTCCGCTCCACCGGCCGCAAGGGACTGGTGATCTACATCGGTGCTGGCGACCCGGACCTGGAATCGACCCGACAGCTCGCGCTCGCCTTCGACAAGGCCGGTGTGGATGTCCTCGAGCTGGGGGTTCCCTTCAGTGATCCGCTGGCCGACGGCCTCGTGAACCAGCTCGCCGCCCAACGGGGGCTCGAGAGCGGCACCACGCCGCCGCGGGTCCTGGACACCGTGAAGGCGATTCGGACCGAGTCGCAGATCCCGATCGTCCTCTATATCTACTTTAATCTCCTCCACCGGGTCGGACTCCGGGACTTCATCCGGTCGGCCGCGGAGGCGGGCGTTGACGGGCTCCTGGTCCTCGATCTGCCACCGGAGGAGTCCGAGAACTACGAGGCCCTGATGACGGAGTCCGGCCTCTGCCCCATCTACCTCGTGGCCCCGACCACCCCGGAGGATCGGATCGCGGTCATCGCCCCGCGGGCGAAGGGATTCATCTACTATGTCAGCCGGGAGGGCGTCACCGGCATGCAGTCGAAGGTGAGTGACACCATCGGGACGATGACCGCGACGATACGCCGTCATAGTCCGCTCCCGATCGCCGTGGGCTTCGGGATCTCCAACCCCGAGCAGGCCCGGGCCGTCGCCCAGCATGCCGAGGCCATCGTGGTCGGCAGCGCCGTGGTGCACCGCATCGCCATCCTCGGCCGCTCTCCGGGACTGGTCCCCGAGGTCGCCGGCTTCGTTGCCTCTCTCTCCAACGCCATCACGTCATGAGCTCCTCCCGCAAGCGCACCCCCTCCGGATCCAAGGACCACTACGTCATCATCATGGCCGGCGGCCGCGGTGAACGCTTCTGGCCCGTCAGCCGCGAAGCCACGCCCAAGCAGCTGATCACCCTCCTCGGGAAACGCTCCTTCCTCCAGCAGGCCGTCGACCGCGTCCGTCCGCTCGTCCCACGACAGAACATCCTCGTCATCACCAACGCGGTCCAGGCCGCCGCTGTCCGGAAACAGCTCCCCGAGCTTCCGGCCGAGAACGTCGTCGCCGAACCCGTCGGCCGCGATACCTGCGCGGCCATCACCCTCGGGGCCGCCATCGTCGGTGCCCGTTCCACCACCGCGACCATGGCGGTGCTGCCGGCCGACCATGTGATTCCCGACGAGAAGAAGTTCCAGCAGGTCCTGGCCGACAGTCTGAATCTCGCCTCGAGGGGCCAGGTGATCGTCACGATCGGCATCCAGCCGACCGGACCCGAGACCGGATATGGGTACATCCGCCACGATGCCGCGGCCCTGCCAGCGCCTGCAGGGGTGAAGCGGTACAAGACCCGCTTCCACAAGGCCGAGCAGTTCGTCGAGAAGCCCGCACTCGAGAAGGCCATCGAGTACGTGAACTCTGGCAGCTACCGCTGGAACGCCGGCATGTTCGTCTGGTCGTTCGTCACCGTCACCAACGCCCTCGAGAAGCACCATCCCGATCTCAACGCCGCCTGTCACCGCTGGTTTCAGGCCGCTGCCAAGGGCCAGAAACCCCTCGCCCGGATCCTGGCCAAGGAATATCCGGAGATCCGGAAAATCAGTGTCGACTACGCCCTCATGGAGAAGGCCCAGAACGTCGTCGTGGCCGACGGATCCTTCGACTGGGACGATCTCGGCGCCTGGCCGGCGCTCGCACGGCATGTGAAGCAGGACGACGCCGGCAACGCGGCGGTCGGACAGCTCATCCACGTCGATTCCGCCCGCAACGTGGTCTATGACGGCCGGACCCAGCGCCGGAGCCCAATCACCCTGGTGGGGGTCAAGGACAGCATCATCGTGCTGACCGACGACGCCACCCTCGTCGCCGCCAAGTCCGACGCCCAGAAGATCAAGGACCTGGTCCGTCGCCTGGCGGCCGACAAGAAACTCGCGGCGCTGGTCTAGGGACAACTCCCGCGGCATCCGGAGCCCCACGAGATGAACAGCCCCCGGAGATCCCACGGCGACGGCACCCCGGGATGGCCACTCCGGGGCGGACTGAGGATTCCGTCAGCCTGGATGACCCGGTCCCTGATCCTGCTTCTGTGCATCGCGACGGGTGCCTCGGCAAGCGAACGACAGGTCGTCCTCGACGCGATGGAGGCCCGACCCAGCGGGATCTGGCCCCGGGGCTACGGACATGTCGTCCTCGGAATCCCCGGGTCACCGGAGGACGAGAAGGCGTATGTGGAACCCGGAGGCAGCTTCAGCCCGGGCTTCGGTACCTTCGGCATCCAGCTCCTCGCCGAGAATTCCGACGGCGAGGTCGAGGTCGCGAGCGACTTCGTCCCACTCGCCGAGATGAAGCAGTCCTGGGCCTGGCCCCTCACCACCACGGTGCCAGGGGTGCGGATCGAGACCCAGGACTACTCCGCTCTGTGGTCGAGGCCCGACGGTCGACACTGGCGGCTCGACCTCTCCAGCCGACGCCACCCCCACGTCGTCGTGGCGATCCGCTCGCTCGGACCCGCCGGCGGCCCTGTCACCAACGCCGTCTGGGACGGACGCGCCATCCGCATCAACGACCGCTGGGACCTGGTCGCCGCCGACACGCCCCGCGAGATCCGGATCGGGTACCAGAATCCCACCAACCTTGCGGTGGGCGACATCACCTCCAGCCAGTTCGGACTCGGACCGCGCATCATCCGGAGCACGACCCCGTCGACTGCCCTGGACCAGACCCATGGCTGGGGTCGCATCGTCCTCGTGTTTGGACGCGAGACGACGCTCGTCATCGAGGACCGACGACCGCCCGCTCCGAACCCCCTTTCCTGGCGGGGTACTCTGCCCGGTGTCTCCCTCGAGACACCCGACGACCGCTTCTCCGACTGCCTGAAGGCCCAGGTTGCCCAGATGCTGATGGGGCTCGTCGGCACGAATTCGCGGCCCGTGGATCCAAACCACCATCCGGTCAGCCGGATGCGCGAATCCGCATCCATCGCCGTCGCCCTCGCGAGGGCCGGCCAGGTCGCCGTGAGCCAGCAGCTCTGCGGGACCCTCGCCAGGGAAGACTTCCTCGGAGAGATGGGCGCCGAGGCCGACGGTCCCGGGCTGTCCCTCTGGGCGATCCTCGAGGTTGCCGCCATCGCGCGGAACAAGGCCTTGGACCAATGGCTTCTGCCCCATGTCGACCGCAAGGTCCGGGTGATCGAGGGCCTTCTCCAGACCACCGAGACCGTGAGGTCGCCGTGGACAGGACCCCTGGCACCCAGTCGCCTGACCCGGGAGGACGCTGCGGTGGTCGCCGATGCGGCCCAAGATGGTCTCATCCAGGGCCGGGTGGGTCGACAGCGACCGGTGTTGTATGTGAATGCAACGGCCCACGCAGGCCTGCGTGCCGCCGTGGCCTTCTACTCACGGGTCAATCGACGGACCGAATCCGGTCGCATCGCCGGCATCGCCGACGTGCTGCAGCTGGCGTGGAACCAGGCGGCCGCCAGGAGGAACGATCCGGAACCATGGGCCGGGGCCCTGGGACCCCATCCGGGCTGGATCGCGGAGGATCCGAAGAGGCTTCAGACGCTGCTCCTGTCGGCAAGGACCGCAGGGCGGACCACGAACGATCTCCCGAGGACCCGACCGGAGAACCCGAGCCTACTCGCCACGGAAGCCCACCAATTGCTGCTGCTCGGCGATCCCGGGCGGGCGTGGAAGGACCTAAACTGGTTCTGGTCAAACCAGGTCGCACCCGATCTCTACAGTTGGTGGGAAGGCAGCGGCCACGAGGACTTCCCGGAACGGTGGGAGGGCGTCCGCGGCTGGGTCATGCCCCCCTATCTGTCGCCCCAGTACGGCACCGCAGCCGAAATCACCCTGCTCCAGCTGGCCATGCTGGCCTACCCGGAAGAATCCACGCCGAACCCCATCCTCGTGGTCGGGGCCGGTGTCCCACGGGAATGGCTTGAGGACCCGATCCGCGTGGAGGCGCTGCAGACCGCCCACGGACCGGTCACCTGGACCTGGGATCCCGCCGCCCGGAAGGTCCGCGTCCGCGCTCCGGGTTTCCCGCAGAACTCGGTGCGTCTCTCCGGCGCCTTTACCCAGGAAGCCACCCTCGAACGGCTACGGTAGGGAGGCCTCGAACTCCTCCGCCCGGTTCCGCTACCGGACAGCCTCGAAGGCGACCCGGGGAGCCTCGACGTCGCGATCCCACACCCGCACCACGCCATCCTCGCCACCGGCCGCCACCCAGCGGCCGTCCGACGACACCGCCACGGCATAGGCCACCTCACCGAGCCCGTTGAGAGACCGGACCTTCTCCCCGTTCTCGTTCACCACGCGGAGCTCCTTCGGACTTCCTGTCGCTACCCACTGGTCGCCGCCGAGGAAGGCCAGGGCCGTCACCTCACGGTCCACCCCACCCGCCTGCTTGCGCTTCTCGCCGTTCACCGCGTCCCAGAACTTCACCGTGAGGTCCGCGGAACCCGACGCCAGCGTGCTCGAGTCATCCTTCCAGGCCACCGACAGGACATGACCCGTGTGGCCCTCGAGGGCCCGGAACTGCTGTCCCGAGAGCGGATCCACCACGCGTGCGAACCGATCGGCCCCGGCCGAGGCCAGCCACCGGGAGTCCGGCGAGAACGACACCGAGAACACCGCATCGCTGTGCAGGTTGGTCACCCCCATCTGGAACGATCCGTCGGCCGGGTTCCAGAGATGCACATGACCGCTGCGGGACGGTTCGCCACAGCCACTCGCCAGCCAGCGTCCGTCCGGCGAGTACGCCAGCGCTCCCACGCGGTCCTCCAGAGGCCCCTTCCCCGTGGCATCGGCCACCACCGTCTGCAGCTCCCAGCGCGGGAGAAGATCCCGCTCGAAGGAGCCCGAAGCGCAGCGGATGCGCAGCTTCGAGTCGGACACGATCTGCAGGGCCTCGATCGTCGACGGCGCATCCCAGGTCTCAATCGGCTCTCCGGTCAGACCCGACCACAGCGAGAGACGGTCCGGCGCGGTCTGGGTCATCACCCAGCGGCCGTCCGACGACAGGTCGAACCGGACGGGTTTGGGTGCGGAGGACGCCTCGGCGAGTCGGTTCGACCGCATCGAGTCCGCCTCGGCGAGTCGGTTGCTCAGGGAGGATCGATCCAGGTCCCACCTCAGGAGTTCGTTCCGGCTGAGGTCGACCGAGTTCAGGGACAACCGGAGTTCCTCCTCGGCCACGGCAAGCTTCCGCGACGCGGTCTCGATCTCGGTGCGGGCGGCATCGACGGCCTTCCGGGCGGCCTCCGCCTTCTCGACCAGCGGCTTGCGCTCCGCCTCCGGGGCGTTGGTGGAGACAAGGCCCAGCGCAAGCACCGCGGCATCCAGGTCGGTCTGGACCCTGTCCCGCGCCCGCTGCTTTTCCGCGAGCGTGTCGTTCGCCTTGGCCTGTCCTTCCCGGGCCCGACCCAGACGGTCCTGCTGGGATTTCTGCTCCTTGTCGGCCGCCTCGACCCGCTTCTGGACCGAGGCCAGGACACTGCGTAGCGCCGCAACACCTCGGGTCGACTCCTGGACCCCGCGCCGGAGACGGACGTCGCCGTCGAGCGTCGCCACAAGCTTCCCGTCGGCATCGATCAATTCGACCGCTCCCGCATCGGAGCGACGCACGGAACGATCGCCGGAGGCGCTGCGCCGGGGCTCGGTGTCGGGTCGCGACACCACCGGTTCCGTGGTGCCCCGGAACGCCGAGGCAGTCGGACGCCACAACCGGATCTCCTCGAATCCGCCCGACGCGAGCTGGAGGCCGTCCGGCCGGAACGCCAGCGCCCCGACCTGGTCCTTCTGGGCTGCGGGACGAGTCCCTTTGATGTCGGGCGACACCAGCTCGCCTACCGTCTGCCGGGTGGGACGGTGGTACAGGAAGAGCCGGTTCCCTCGACCCGCTGCGAGATACTGTCCATCGGGCGACAGCGCCACCGCATAGACCGCCTTAAGATCGGGGGCGCTATCGAGCCATCGGACCTCCTCGACGCCTGCCTCGCCGGCGGTAGCTCCCTGCTCGATCCACAGGGCGATGAGACCAAGCTGCTCCGGGGTGAAGGGGACTGCGTTGACCTTGTTGTCCTTGGGCGGCATCCGCGGCTTGGCCTCATGGGTCGACAACTTGAACAGCAGCGACTCCGCGGGCTTCCCCGGAACCAGGGACGTGCCGCTCTCCCCACCACGGATCATGTCCGCCGGAGTCTCGAGCAGCAGATCCGCCTTCGTGGTGGTGCGGTTGTGGCAGGGCAGACAGTTGGCCTGCATCAGGGGCAGGATCTCGCGTTGGAAGTCGACCGGCGTGGTCCGATCCGGACGCCGGACCGGGATTGGGTCGGCGGCCTGCAGGGAGATCGATCCCATCAGGATCCCGGCGACTCCGCCGAGGATCCATCGACGGGCGGTGATGCCAGCAGATCCGGCGCTCGGCTCTGGCGATGGGGTCTGGGAGCGGGTCATGGGGTTTTCTGGGGCTGAAGCGGCACCGCGAGCAGGAAGGGCTGGGAATACACCACCACGTTCACATCGCGCGGCTTGGCCCGTTCCTCGGCCGCCTTGCGACGGTCCTCGAGCTCCTTCTTCCGCTTTTCGAGGGGTTCCTTCTCGGCCGGGGTGGACGCCTTATTCAGCGCCTCCTCGTTGGCCTTGAGTTCCGACTCCGCCGCGGCAAGGGCCTCCGGGTTGTTCCGGTACTTCCCGGCTACCGTCCCCTGGAGCCACACGGTGTGGTCGCCGGCGGGAAGCTTGAGCTCGGCCGTCTCGAACTCCAGGACCGCGTTGGTCGCCTTCTCCGGGACCGTGGCCGTCTTGGCCTTGTCCCACTCGGGTCGACCCGCCGGCTTGAGCGCGATCGCCGCGGAAAACTCGAAGCGTCGGACCACCTCGAGCGGGACCTTAAACTTGCCGTCGGCCCCGACCGCGATGCGGTTCGTGGCCGACCGCACCGTGACGGGGGCGGACTCGTGGCGACTAACGGCCACGAGGGCCTCTCGGGTGGGGCGGACCGGCACCCACTGGTCGTTCCACTCGGGAATCGACCGCGACACCGTGGCCCAGGCGACCGGCTGTGGGGCGTTGCCCGGACCCCGGACCTCGAGGACCATCGGCACCCCCTCGGGAGCCACCGCAGCGTCCTCGGCAGCGGTGAGGAGAGCGAACCCGACGTTCTGGCCCGACGGGATCCGGGTCGGCATCGAGGTCACCCCGGGGGGCAGCGACTTGAACTCCAGTTCCAGATCCCCCGCGAAGCCGTCCTGGCGGAACGCCACCACCCGAGCCAGCTGGGTCTCGCCCCGACGCAGGAAATGCGGCAGCGGATGGGCGGTGCGGTCGTTGTCGTTCTGACGCGGCAGCTGCAGGGCGGTCCCCACGGCCGGGGCCAACGCCGTCTCCCTCCGGATGCTGAGCCCAAAGGCGGGCTGGAGGGATCCTGGAGCGGGCTGGAAGAGGTTCTGGACCCGGACCCGATACCGCCCGTCCGCCGGGGCGACAAACCGAGCCGCGGCATCGCGATGCGACGTATTGAAGTCCACCCCGCCCAGGTTGGCATCGGTGTCGGCCAGCTCGAGCACGTCGACCGTCGACCCCTCGCCGGATTCCCCGGCCGCCCGCTCCCGTTCCACGATCACCCGCGGATCGGTCACCGCACCGAAGCGCTCCGAGACGATGTCGATCCACCAAGCCTCGTCCTTCTTCCCCTGGAACCGCACCCCGTTGGTCTCACCACGACCGGGAAAGATCCCAGAAAACTCCACCGGCAACGTCACCTCCACCAGACCGGGCTGGGGTCCGGTCACCACCGGATGGGGCGTCAGCTGGAACAGCACGGGATTGGACACCTCGTTCGAGAGGGCCCAGCGCCACAGGAACGTGTTCCGGGACACCGATGCCCCGACCGGTCGCCGGAACCCCTCCACCACCGTCTCGCGATCGGCCTCCGGGGCCACGAGGTCCACCTCAACGCGCTGCAGCTCCGGTCCACCGCCCACCGTTCCGGTAACGCGCTCGCCACCCGGTAGGTTCCATCCCCAGAGGGTGACCCGATTGGTGGCGCCGGACTGGAGGACGACCGGCAGGGCCCGCTCGACCTGGGGCGCCGTCGTCACCTCCATCCGGTAGAGGACGTCGTCCCCACCTCGGTAGGTCACGTCATGCACGGAAACCAGCACCGGTCCGTTCGTGGGCCCCACGAAGCCCAACACACCCCGACGCGACATTCCGAGGGGCCGACCGGTCGGATCCGCCAGCTCGAGGATCGGTTCGAGCCTCGAATCGATCCCACGGGTCTCGGCTCGGATCGTGTAGGCGCGTCCCGCGAGGGTCTCCACCTGGTACCATGCCGCCTGGTTGGCTGCGAGGCGGCCGTTCACCACCGCCCCCACAGGCAGGCTCTGGGCCGTGGCGACGGTCGTGTTCGTGCCCGACGCCAGCAGCTCGGGACCCGTACCGACACAGAACCCCTTGGCGTTGCTCACGCCGAACCGACCGAAGGTGCGGAGGTCGACGACCCCCGGCACGAGGTCGGCCGGTAACGTGACGCGGAAGAACTGGGCATTGGTGGACGTCGCCTCGGCCCGGATGCGGGGATCCGAAAACCTCAGTCCGGCCAGGTCATCGAGGTCCGACCCCACCACGGTGAGGAGGACCTCCGAACCCCTCTGGCCTCCGGGAGGAAAGACGGTGTTCAGACGCGCCACCGGTAGGTGCTGGGCGACGGAGGAAACCGCGCCCAGAACCAACCCTAGGATCAGCCGGAACCCCCGCCCCGACTGCGTCCGGACAGGACGGCCTCGGTCGAGGGCACGGGACTGGGGCTGGAAGGACTCGCGGGGCATGGCGGAAACGCTACGGGAGAGCCGATCCCGGAGAAAAGTCCCCAGCCGGACAAGTTTCCGACAGAGAATATCTGGGTGTCGTTGTTGGGGGTAGACCTCGCATGACCCCTTCTCGACGCGGCCAGGTGCGGGTGGCTTCACGGAAAATCCAACAGATCCCGCGTCGCCTCGCCACCGCTCCATCCGAAGTCGACCGGGATCCGTCATGATGCCGACGAGCAAAGGTTGGGACCGACAGCCAGGGTCAACGGGCGGACCGGAGCACGCGGTCCATCACCCGGTAGGCGTGGTCCCGTTGTTCGGGAGGAAACCGGTGGGGGGCTTTCGGATGTAGAACCGTGATCCGGGCAATCTCCCCTTCCGATGCGGCCTTCCAGCGGGCCTCGTTCACCACACGATCGACGCTGCGCCACCGAAAATTCGAGTCGCCCACCGGAGCCGAGACAACGACCCGCCGCGGCGCGATCAGGGCCAGGACGTCCGGGAAGTCGAACGGCAGACCTGCCAAGTTTTCCCGATACTCAAGGAGCCGGGGCATGTACCGCGACTGGCACCATCCCTTCTCCGGCATCCAGACCTTCGGATCGCCGTCGTAATAGTCCCGGAACGAATCGAAGCCACAGCTGGTGACGACCACCGTGATGCGGGTGTCCCACGCCGCCGTGAAGAGGCCGTTGTGGCCCCCAAGCGAGTGGCCGATGCAGCCGAACCCCCGTTCGCTCGCCACGAACGGCAGCGACGCAAGAAGGTCCAGGCCCCGGATGTTGTTCCAGATCGCCTTCATGGTTCCGCTGTCGTAGCCGAGCCCCTTCAGGTCCGGCTCGTATCCGGCCAGCCACGGATAGGGCGGAGCCAGGACCACGTAGCCGCGTCGGACGAGTTCGACGCCGTATTCGTCATCCGGGGAGTTTCCCAGTCCGACCACGACCTTGGATCCGGCGGAATGGGTCTGATGGAGGGCAAGGACCGCCGGGAAGGAGCGTGCCGCGTCGGGAACCAGGGCCGCCTTGGGAACGAGAAGGTAGGCCGGGACGCGTCCACCGGGTTCCGACCGGTAGGAGATCCGTCGCCGTTCGAAGTCCCCAAGGTCCTCCACCGACTCGGTCTGGACGTCGAGCGGCACGGAGGCCTTGTCGACGGGCAGCGGGCCCATGATCCGGGCGAGGCGTTCCCGCAACTGCAGCCGCCATGGGGCGTCCGTCGCGCCCACGGGGAGCACACCGAGCAGCGCCAGGATCAGGAGTGGGGTTCGGATCCGGGAGGTCACACCGGAGAGACTCCGTCGTCACGAGGATCCATGGAAAGCTGGAATGCCGGCGGAAGGAGAGACTCACACGGGGAAATGGAGACACGGAGGAATAGCAAGGAAGACAGGGAGGGATTTGGGAAACTGCGGTAGGGCTGTGCTCCGCCACGGCCCCATCTCGATGTGCCGGGAATGATTTGAGGGACCGGTCGAGATGGGGACCTGAGGGACCAGGTCCCTACCGGGGTGGGTGCTCGTGTACCCCGTGATGCAGGGCACGGCATCACCCCACTTTCGGCGGTAGGGATGAGGTCCCGCTCGTCCCCA
>SYEM01000097.1 GCA_005801385.1 Verrucomicrobiales bacterium
CTCGTCGGTGAGGACCGAAAGACAGCTCGCTCCCGCCGCCTCATAGGTGCGGGCGATCCGGACCGGATCGAAGTCAGGACAAATCACACCTAGGCTCGGCGACGCCGTCTTGACCTCGGCGATCAACCCGACGTCGCCGGAGCGTGGATGGACCAACGCCCCGAAGAAGTCCCGGACTCCGTCGCCGCGCCGGGTGATCGCTTCGCGAAGCTGGTGGGCCGCCACTGGTCCGACGGGAAGACGGGCGATTTCGATCCGTTTCTGGACCACAATGGTGTCGAGGATCGTCATGGAAGGCACCGGCTCGGGGTTCGGGTTCAGTCCTCGTCGTCCTTGAGTCCGGGGATGCGCTTCAGCGGACATCCGGCCCGGAGCCAGCCGTTCACAAAGGCATCAAGTTCGCCATCCATCACACCCTGGACATCGCTGGTCTGCACCCCGGTGCGGAGGTCCTTCACCATGCGGTAGGGCTGGAAGACATAGCTGCGGATCTGGTTGC
Source organism: Verrucomicrobiales bacterium (assembly GCA_005801385.1). Lineage (GTDB taxonomy): Bacteria > Verrucomicrobiota > Verrucomicrobiia > Limisphaerales > UBA9464 > UBA9464. Next base: position 500 of record SYEM01000097.1, read on the forward strand.
CCCAGCTGACCGAGCCCTTCTCGCCGTAGAACCGCTCCATCTCCCCCTTGGCCTGGTCGAGCTTCAGGGCGTAGAGCTTTGAGATCAGCATGCCCATGGCGGTGGCCTCGTTCTGCGCCTGGCTGCGCTGGGCCTGGGAGGCCGCGACGAGTCCGGTCGGGAGGTGCGTGAGACGGACGGCGGTCTCGACCTTGTTGACGTTCTGGCCGCCCTTGCCGCCGGATCGGAAGGTGTCGCGCTGGATTTCGCTCTTGGGGATGACGATGTCGCTCTCCGTGATGTCGCTCAGCTCGGCGATGACGTCGACGCTGGCGAAGCTGGTGTGACGTCGCTTGTTGGAATCGAACGGCGAGATCCGGACGAGACGGTGGACGCCCCGCTCGGCCTTGCAGAAGCCGTAGGCGTTCTCTCCCTCGACCCGGAAGGTGACACTCTTGAGCCCCGCGGAATCCCCGGGCAACGCATCGGTGACCTCCCACTTCCATCCGCGGAGGTCGAACCAGCGTCCATACATCCGCGAGAGCATCTCCGCCCAATCCTGGGCCTCCGTTCCACCCGCGCCGGCCTGGACGCTGAAGATCGCGTTCCGGGCGTCATGAGGACCGGTCAGCAGGACCTCGAGCTCAAACCGGTCGAGGGACCGCCCGATGGAGGCGGTCTCGGTGTCGGCCTCCTTCTGCACCGCATCCTGTCCAGCCGGCGGCTCGGCCTCGCCGAGTTCGAGCAGCACGCGGACATCGTCCAGTCGACGCTCAAAGCCGAGCAGCGGCTCGACCCGCTTCTTCAGCGTGTTGGACTCCTCGATGACCTTCTTCGCGGCCTCCTGGTTGTTCCAGAAGGTGTCCCCGGCCATCTGCGCCTCGAACTCCTGGATCCGCCTCTGGGCGTTCGGGACGTCGAGAAACTTCCGGAGCTGCACCACCTTGGACGACAGCGCGTCGAGGTTGGCGCGCGTGACTTCGAACATAGGCCGGTGACGATAGGCGGCGGCTCACCCGGCGCGCTAGGGGGAAGTTTTGGGGGACGCGAGAGACACGATGGAGCGACGAAGCGTGCACGGCCCGTGACAGAGAGGACTGCCCTTTTCTCCTTGCTCCTCCGCGTCGCGGCGTGAGGTCCCGTTCCCGTCCTACAGCTCGGCGCTTGTCCGGTCCCCTCTCCGCGCTACCCTCGGTCCATGACTGGAACGACGGAACAAACTGAGACCCTTGGACTACGGGTCACCTTGGATCGTCTCCTCTATCAGAGGCTGGATCCGGTGCAGTCCAACGGTCGCCCCCATGCCTTCGTCTACTTCCTCTCGATCCATAATGACGGTCTTGGCCCGGTCACGATCCGGGGACGCAAATGGGTGGTGAGCCACGGCGACGGATCCCGGCTGGTCGTGGAGGGAGACGGCGTCGTCGGGCAGCAGCCGACCATCGCTCCCGGGGGGAAGTTCAGCTACAACAGCTACCACACGATCCAAAGCCGCAACGCCAGGGCCGAGGGGTCCTTCATCGGGGAGGATGGACAGGGCCGACCGGTGGTGGCCCGGATCCCGGCGTTCCAGCTCGAGGTTCCGGACACGGAATAGAGGATGCGGACCCAAAGGTTCCGACAGAGTCCGGTACCGGGCCGAGCGGCCCCACCGCAGAGGGGCACGATCAGGCCCGCTGGCGGAATGTGATCCGGGCCTTGCCCAGATCGTAGGGAGACATCTCGACCTGCACCTTGTCGCCCACGCCGATGCGGATGAAGTTCTTGCGCATCTTTCCGGAGATGTGCGCCAGGACAACGTGGCCGTTGGGCAGCTGGACGCGGAACATCGTTCCGGGAAGCACCTGGGTGACGGTGCCGATCAATTCAATGGGTTCTTCTTTCGCCATGCAATTCGCAGAGACCCGACGACGGGACCACGCGGACTTCGGAGACTGACGAAAGCCGGTTCCGTCGCGCAAGACACCTTTTGATGGAATTTGGGTCGTTGGGACCCTTTCCCCACCCGCTTCGAGACCCGAAATGGGAGCCATAATCGGTTGGCAGGATCCCGGGTCCCGGTCTGGGCTGGGCTGCAGGTGGACTTCGAACGGATCGAGAGTACCCTTTTCCCATGCGTCATCGGCAGGATCGGGACTCCATCATGAAGACCATCACCGCATTCATCGCTCGGCATGCGCTCAGGATCCTGGCGCTGGTGGGCGTGGTCCTGACGCTCTCACTCTCGCCGGTCTTGGCCCAAAGGGACGGCGGCGGGGATCCGAACCCCTTTCCTGAGCTGACCGCCTCGGAGCTCACGCTGACCGTCGACTACCCGAAGCTGGAGATGCCGGAGAACCGGGCCTACATCCCGTTGGTCTTCCAGGTGAAGGCTCCCTTCTACAGCCCGCTGGAGGTGACAATCCGGGCGACCTTCGTGGGTGGAACGGCAACGCCAGGTGAGGACTTCAGCATGGAGAACCTCGAGATGAAGGTCCCGGCGGCGTTCGGCTCCGGGTTCCTCGCCATCCCCCTGATCCTCGACGAGGTGAACGAGGGAACGGAGACGGCGGTGTTCGAACTCTCCATCGTCGGCAGCACGAACCCACCTGTCCGGATGGAAATCACGCTGCTCGAGGACCTCAATCCGGGACAGGTGGGTTTCGTCTCCCCTCGTTTCTCGGCCAACGAGGGTTCGCCCCGGGGCTTCGTCGAGATCCGCCTCTGGAGGACCCTCAACACCCGGAACGCCTCGACCGTCACCCTCCGTCTCGAGGGCAAGCCCGAGGCCTTGGCGATCCTCGGTGGCGAGGTCCGCCAGACGGCCCGGTTCGGACCCGGCGAGTCCCAGATCTTCCACCGGATCCCTCTGGCCAACAACACGACAGCAGACGGCGTCCAGGACATCACGCTGACCGTGGAATCGAGTGATGACGGTGCCACGATCATGCCGGGCTTCGGCTCGACGGTCCTGACTCTCGGGGACGACGAGACCCTACCCGAACCAGAACCCCTGGTGATCCTCGAGGGGGGCTCCGAGTCCGGCGAACGCGGGGTCATGCTGTCCACCCGGGTTCAACGGGGCTACCAGGTCCGCCTCGAATACTCCGACGACGGCATGGAGGGTCCGTGGCAGCCGTATTGGACCTTCGAGGGAGCCGATACCGACCGGATCACCTTCAACAGCTTCAAGGCGTCCCTCCAACGGATGTTCCGCGTGCTGCCGCCCGAACCTCTGGAGCTGACCTTCCCCTGGTAGACGACAGACGTCCTGTCGAGCCTGGCTCCCTCCCCACTTCTGGGGATCCCGGAACCTAGCCCGACAGGTCAAGGTGGCGGGATGAGATCACTCGTCCTTGCCCGGATTCTCGGACTACTCGTCGCCATTCTCCCCCGTCTCGACGCCGGGGAGACCTTCACCGTCGTCACCTACAACCTGCAGAACTACCTGCTCGATCCCCTGCCCTCACGGGCGGCCAAACCCGTCGAACGACGGGACCGTGTCGTCGAGATCCTCGGCTCCCTGAACCCCGACGTGCTGGTGGTCCAGGAGATCGGTGGAGCCGGCGCGCTGGAGGATCTGGCCAACCGGCTCGCGGCAGCGGATGTCCGGTTGCCGCATCGGGAGATCGCCTGGGGAGCGGACCCGGCAATCGCCGTCGCCGTGCTGAGCCGGTTCCCGTTCGAGTCCCGGCGATCGCACACGAACGACATGATCCTCGCCGAAGGACGGATGCTTCGGACCAGCCGCGGATTCGTGGAGGTGAGGTTCGAGGCACCCGACGGACTTCCGGTCACGCTGCTCGCCGCCCACCTGAAATCCAAGCGCGAGACCGGCACCGCCTCCGAGGCCTCGATCCGCGAGGCGGAGGCGCGCGTGTTGCGACAGCATGTCGACACGCTGCTCGGACGCGATCCCCAGGCGCGGATCGTGGTGGCCGGGGATCTCAACGACCATCAGGACAGCCGGGCCCTGCGGTTTCTCCGGTCACGGGGACCAAAGGCACTGTTCGACCTGCGTCCCAAGGAACGCGGAATCAGCGACCCGGCGGACGACTCCAGTCCGGGTGATGCAGCGACCTGGACCCATCACTACGTCAAGGAGGACAGCTATGGGCGGTTCGACTACATCCTGGTGAGCCCCGCCCTGAGGCCGTTCTGGCGTCCGGAGTCGAGCTATGTGCCCGCCGTTCCGGGTTGGTCACAAGCGTCCGATCACCGTCCTGTGGTGGCGACGTTCGGGACCCGGTCGCGGCGAACCCCGTCGCCACCGCGGCGTCGGCCTCCGCGACGGATCACGGGGCGTCGACGGACACGGGGATCTTGAAGAAGAGCTCCCAGCCAGAGTAGTCGGACCCCAGCGACACCTTCTTGCCGTTGATCCACTCCACGTGGCCGTCCTCGAACGTGAAGTTCCCGCCCTCGGGAGCACCTCGAGCGATCCGGTGGACGGCCGTCGGGACCTTTTTGCCGTTGTAGTCGGTGAACCAGTTCAGCCTCGGATCGTACATGTTCGTTGTCTTCGGACCCAGGGCCTGGAGCCGGTCGATCAGGATCGGAGCCATCCGATAGGGGCCATTGAGCTTGGACTTGAAGAACCACTCCGAGGTCCCCTGCGCCCCCGTGGTCACGTCGGGATCCCCGCGTTTGCGTCCGGGCAGGTAGAAGTAGCCGATGAGCTGCTCGGTGGCGTCGGAACTGATCATCCCCTTCTCCGCGGCCCGGTGCCAGAGGTCGGTCGGACAGAAGAGCACGTCGTTGTTGGGGCGGACGTACTGGGCGGAGGTACGGCGGTTCTTGATGAGGTAGCCGTTCCAGAAATTGCTCATCGACGCGGTCATCCAGCTGAACCCCGCGCCACGGCTGTTGTCGGGGAAGCTGTCGCCGAAGTCCCCGGCGTAGAGCGTGACCGCGAGCCCCCACTGCTTGCCGTTGCTCATGCACAGCGTCTTATGGGCATTGGCCTTCGCCTTGGCGAGGGCCGGCAGGAGCATGCCGGCGAGGATCGCGATGATGGCGATCACCACGAGCAGTTCGATCAGGGTGAACGCGGTTCTTCCGTGGAAGGCTCTCCGGGGATCCATGCATCGGAGTGCATCGCAACACCGAGACCCGGGCCAGCCAAATCTCCCTCAGCGCGGGAACACCGGGCCGTCCGGGAGCCGGAAGCTCTCCGGCCAGACGAGGTAGACGGTCCGGTCGGAGTAGGCCCAGGCGCGGGCGAAGTCCGCCCTGGGAATCACCTTCTGCACCCGTTCGCGTCGGACCCCGGGATCATTGATCCGCACGTTACCCGTCTCCGTGAAGCCACGGACCACGACCAGATGACCATCATCGGGCTCTGCCGTCGCCTTGCCCTGGAGCTGGGCATAGCTGAGGGACACCGCCGCGGGCGCACCGGCAGCCAACCACTGCTCGAGATCCGACAGGCCGCGGAACCGCGCCACGGCCGCGTTGAGTCCGGGCACAGCCCCTGCGTAGGCCATATTGAAGGACCAGTTGCCGGTGCCGCCCCAGCCGGGATCGAAGACCCCCCGGGCCACCTCAGGAATGTCCCGCCGCCATTCAGGACGTCGCTCCCGATCCGCCCAGAACGACAGCAGCATGGCGGTGCAGGCCGGACTGCACCACTTGGTGACGCCCTCCGGATGATCCGCCTGGCTAAGGATCGGGACCTCCAGGACCCGATCCCAGGCCGCTCGTTCGGTGGTCTCCACCGACGGCTCCTTCGAACGACTCAGAGCCAACGAGAGACGCTTGAGGGACTCCTTCGGACCGCCCAGCCGGATACGGACCCGGAATCCCTCGACCGGCTGGGACAGGATCAGGGTGTCGGTATCCATCCGGGTTCCAGCCTCCCGCTGATTGCCAATGCTGGAACGATCCAAGGGGGATGCCGGCTGGGCGGTCCAGCGTCCGAACGAGAAGAACCGCCCCTCACCTGCAAGCCCCGGACACACCTCCACCGCGACGACCAGATTGGTAGTGGCATTCCACGAGGCCACCATGCGATCCCACAGCACCCCACGTTCCAGTCCGCCCGACTCCAGCAGCGTCTCACCGGTCTTCGGATCCGTCGAAACCACGAAGGCATCCCACCGTGTAAACGAGACCAGCCGCGCTTCCGCCGAGGCTGCGGGACCGGACACCAGCATCAGACATGCGAACCCCTGGAGGAAAAGACGCCTCATGAGAGTTCGGTCCGAGGCGTGACCGGAGGACTCGTCGGGGCACCGATCCGCTCGTATCGCTCCACCACGAAGTCCGGATGCTCGAGGACGACACCCACCTTTCGGAAGTCGGACTCGAACGGCGGGAAGACGGCATCCCCGTCCACCACACGACGGACCCGCGTCAGGAACACCTCCCCGCACCACGGCAGCAGCAGCCGGTAAATCTCGCTGCCGCCCGCCACGAATACCTCCCGGGGATCTTCCTGGACCCGATGCAGGAGCGAGTTGACGTCGGAAGCCGTCAGCACCCCCTCAACCGCAAAGCCCTGTCGGCTCAGCACGATGGTCTGTCGACCCGGCAGCGGACGTCCGATCGACTCATAGGTCTTCCGCCCCATCACCAGGATCTGGCCCATGGTGACCTGCTTGAACCATTTGAAGTCATCAGGCAGGTGCCAGGGGATTCGTCCCCCGGATCCGATCACCCGGTTCTCCGACATCGCCGCGATCGCCTTGAACGGCTTCACGAGCCGATCGTGACCGAGTCACTGGACCCTGCCCATCGCAAAGGCACGTCGCCTCGGATGGGGATCCCCGGTCGCGTCGTTACCCACGGGTGGGAGGACTGCCACGGTGGCGGTGATGAGGACTTCAAAGACGGAGTCGCCTGCCACCGCCGGACTGCGCCTGCCCGAGGCGCCCCGTTCCATCCGGAAGGGCAGTTCCCTTGCCCAGCTCCTCGACCGCGAGGCCATCGAGTGTCTGACCGGCAACATTGCGCTGGTCCATCCGGCCTTCGATGCTGCCGGGTTTCAACGGGACGCCCTGGAGGGCCTCGGTCCGCTGTCGATTCTCCGGCGCGGCGAACACCTCGCTCGAGTCCTCCGGCGGCATCTGCCACCCACCTACGAGGACGCGGTCGCCCTCCTCATCCGTTCCCTCACCCCGGCGCTGTCGCACACCGAAGGGCTCGGGCTGGGGGTGTTCTTCTACCTGCCCCATGTGTCCTTCGTCGCGACGTACGGACTCGACCCTGCGGGCAACGGCGGGCGCGACCCGTTCGAGACCTCGATGGTCGCCCAATATGAACTGACCCGACGCTTCAGCGCGGAGTTCTCACTGCGCCCGTTTCTCATCCGGTGGCCGGAGCGGACCTTCGCCCGGCTTCTGCAATGGACGCAGGACCAAGATCCGCATGTGCGTCGGCTGTGCAGCGAAGGCACCCGACCCCGACTCCCGTGGGCGATTCGGATCCCGGCCTTTCTCCGGGATCCAAGCCCGGTGATCCCGATCCTGGAGGCGCTGCGGGACGACCCGTCGGAGTACGTCCGGCGCAGCGTGGCCAACCACCTGGGTGACATCGCGAAGGATCATCCGGAGCTGGCCTTCGGGATCTGCGAACGCTGGATTCCCGGCGCCGGGGAGGAGCGCAACTGGCTGATCCGACACGCGGTCCGGCACCCCGCCAAGAAGGGGATGGCTGCGGCGTTGCGATTGCGGCAGCTCGCGAAGGCGACCCCCCGTTCCCAGCGAGGTGGGGTTCAGGGGTGGATTGATCCCCAGGCCCCGGTTTCCTCCGCAGACTCCTTTCAAGGGATCCGCCAGGCTCTTCCCGGTCATCCGTGGACAACAAAAAGCGGCGGACGCCGGGGCGTCCGCCGCTGTTGAACGCAACCGAGCTGGATTACAGGCCCTTGGCGATGATCATCTTGATGAGATCACC
>SYEM01000098.1 GCA_005801385.1 Verrucomicrobiales bacterium
CATCACCGGCGTCATCAAGGCCAACATCCCAGCTCGCATCGCCTTCCAGGTCGCCAGCAAGGTCGACTCCAGGACGATCCTGGACCAGATGGGTGCCGACAAACTGCTCGGCAAGGGCGACATGCTCTATCTGCCCCCTGGCAGCGCAAAACTGAACCGCGCCCAGGGGGCTCTCATCACCGACGAGGAGATCGAGCAGGCCGTTCAGTTCATCGCACGCCAAGGCAAACCGAGCTACGACCAGGAGATCCACAACGCCCTTCAGAAGGTCCCCAGCTCCGCCGGCTCGATGTCGTTCGACCCCGATGCCGAGGACGAGGGATTGAGCGACGAGGATGAGGTCCTGATCCAGAAGTCGATGGATGTGATCCGAAGCGAGAAACGCGCCAGCACTTCCCTGCTCCAGCGTCGCCTCAAGATCGGCTACGGCCGCGCATCGCGGCTGCTCGACTGCCTTGAGGACCGCGGTATCGTCGGACCCGCCAAGGGCGCGGAACCGCGGGACATCCTCGTGGACCTCGATGGGGAGGGATACGACGGGAGTGGCCAGCAGATGGTGTAGCCCCGTCGCCCACTCAAGGATTCAGGGACTCTGCCCGTCCATGGCCGGGGCAAAGGACCGCAGCGCGGCAACCGAGACCAAGGATTCCTCGGGCGGATCCATCTCGCAGCAGAAGTAGCCATCCATCCAGAGGTCGGATCCATCCGGCAACCGGAAAAGGGTGGCTCCGGGATCCCCTGCCCGGACGAGGTGATGGGAGCAGAACCAGTAACGGACCCGGGCGCCGTCGCCTAGGGTGATCAACCCAGCCTCGATGTTGTCCTTCAGCTGGGTCCGCCGGATGGAGGCGAGTGTACCCGGGAGTTCGAGAACCACGGAGGCGGGGTCATGCCGCGCCGACGCGAGAAGCACCTGTCATCGTGATCGAGTCCGACCCGAAAAGAGGACGGAACCGGCGACCACCGCACACAGGACCAACGCTCCAGCCCGCCACCGTGATCCCAGGGGCATGGCGACGGGCGAGGATGGCGTCACTTCACGGTGTTCACCAGCGGAGCGAGCCCCTGGATCCGCACCTCGAGCCGGTCGCCCGACTCGATCGGCCCGATGCCGCTGGGGGTTCCCGTGAGGATGATGTCCCCGGGGAGCATCGTTATGTTCGTGGAGACGAAGCTGACGATGTTGAAGCAGTTGAAGATCAGCTGGCTGGTGTTGCTGTTCTGGCGCAGCTGACCGTTCTGGAAGAGCTGGATGTTGAGATCGTGCGGATCGATCTTCGTCTCGATGTAGGGCCCCAGCGGGGTGAAGGTGTCGAACGACTTCGACCGGGCCCACTGGCTCTCGGCGTTCTGGATCGTGCGGTCGGTGATGTCCTGCGCGGCCGTGTAGCCGAAGATGTATCGGGCGGCCGCCGCCGGGGTCACATTCCGCATCCGGCGGCCGATGACAATGGCCAGCTCAGCCTCGAAGTCGGTCCGGTGGTTGCCGAACGGAATTTCGATCTTGGCGCCGTCTGGGATCAATGAGGTCGGGGCCTTCAACCAGAAGAGCGGCTCCTTGGGCAGTGGCTTGCCGGTCTCACGGGCGTGGTCGGCGTAGTTCAGGCCCACCGCGATGACCTTGGAGGGCACGACCGGCACCAGGGTCTTGACGCCCTTGAGTGGCGTGGGCTTCTTCTCGAAGGAAGGGGATCCGAAAACGTCGCCGATCAGCCGGAACAGTTCCCCGTCCACGACCTTGGCGTAGAAAATATCTTCACCCTTCTGGAATCGCCCGATGGCTGCCATGACGGGCGAAGGGGTAACAAATGATCACTTGACTGGGCAAGGTCATTCGGTCCCGCGACGCGGTTCTCCAGGCCACGGATTCCGCTCGCGCGCGACAACACCGGTAGTCCGAAGCCCCTCAGGCCGGCAGGATCCAAGGGTTGCGCTTGCCCGACGGACGCACCCCCGTAGGCTTTGCCCATGGCCAAGCCCAAAAAGAAGGAGTCCGGTGGCAAACCCAAGGACGGAAAGGCCGTCCTGCTGGGCGTCGGACTCGACTCCGACGGGCACAAGCGGGTCACCACGGGGCCGAATTTCGCCCTTGTCGGGGGATCCGAGGAGACCCATGAGGCCATGACCGAGAAGGCCATCAAGATCAACGAGAAGCTCGCCCGCCGCGGCAAGCAGCTCCATGAGGTCAGCTCCGAGGAGTTTGACGACATCGCCCAGGAGGTCGGCCTCCAGCGACATCGTCCGGACCAGAACTGACTTCCTTACTGACGACCCCGTCAGGAAGGTCCCTCACCGCCACACCCGGCGCAGGAACTCGACGAAGTTCCCGTGCAGGATGCCCGCGACGTCCTCGGCAGAGTAGCCACGGGCCGACAGCAGTCCCGACAGCGACTGCAGGTCCGCGATGCTGTCCAGGTCCATCGGGGTCTGCTCCGTCCCGAAACCGCCATCGAGATCCGACCCGATTCCCACCGCCCGGGCATGGCCAGCGATCTGGCAGATATGGTCGATGTGGTCGCAGATCCGCTCGATCCGGAGCTGGAAGTCCTGCGGCTTCGACCGGTGATGCGCCCAGCCGTCGACCATCATGATCGCATCAAACGCCATTCCGATCACCGCCCCGCGGTGCACCAGCTCCCGGATCTGATCATCCGAGAACTGACGGTTCCAGTGGACCAACGCGCTGCAGTTGGAATGGCTCGCCCAGACCGGCCCCTCGAAGTGCTTCATCGCATCCCAGAAGCTCTCATCGCACAGGTGGGTGGCGTCGAGGATGATCCCCAGCTCCTGCATCTGACGCAGCAGATCCCGTCCCCGCGGGGTCAATGGCCCTTCGGCATCCGTCCCCATGCCATGGACCCCCGGGCCGTAGTGGACCGGGCCGACCGCCCGGAGTCCGTCCTGGAAGGCCTGTTCCAGATGCCGCGGTGAGACGATGGAATCGGCTCCTTCCAGACTCAGGATGTATCCGATCGGATGGTCTTCCTTCCCGTCCGACCACAGGTCCAGATGCGCGTCCAGCTGCGATCGGTTCCGGATCTGGACCATCTCACCCACCGCCTCCATCTCCCGGTACCACGCCAGCTGTCCCTGGGTATGGGCCCAGGCCTGTTCCGGACTGAACCAGCCTGGCAGTCGATGGAAGTAGCCCACCGACCGCGCGATCTGGGTCGCCACGCAGAGACCCACCCGACCCCGTCGCATCTCCGGGAAACAGACGGTCGACCGGGACCGGAACACCTGGTCGGTCATGCCCAGTTCCCGACGACGCAGCCGTTCCTGGGTCCAGCGGAGGTCACGGTTGAAGTCCTGCGCATTCATCGACAGGTCGAGATGCGCGTCGAAGATCAGGGGGCGGCTCATGGGGAGATTCGGGGTTTGGGTTCAGAGGGTGATCCGACGGGACCGGGCCACGACAGGCCACGTCTCCACGGCCCGGTGCCCACGGACCACCGTCACCTCGCCGTGCAGGGCGACCGTGGGACACACATGTCGGGGAATGCCGTAGACCGCAGTACCCACCGGGAAGACGTCGGCGCTGAGCGACTCGAGCACCAGGTGTTCCTCGCTGTGCATCACCGGAATGGCGTCCTCGAGTCCGAAGAACCTGACCCTCGGATGGGGCATCTCGCTGGCGACGGCCTTGTGCCCCAGGTCGAGAGTGATCCGGTTCGCGGTCGGACGGCTGATGACACGGGTCAGGAGCACCGCAGCGGCGAGGTAGTCCATGTCGGGACACGTCTCCGCCTGACCGAAGTCCCACAACACGGTTGTTCCGGCCCCAAGTTCCACCCCAGGGCGATCCGCCATCAGCGGGGTCGTGGGCGTGCCACTGGCCACAATCCGGGGGACGGGGAATCCCGCGGCCTTCAGCCGCGATTCCAGCCGCCAGATCCGATCGAAGGCTCCGGCCATCGCCTCACGTCGCTCGGCTCGGTCGGCCTGGTGCAGGTGCCCGTCATAGGCATGGAGTCCACCCGGTTGGAGACCCGGAGTCCGGGCGAGGGACGCATACAGGTCGAACGCCCCACCCCCAGGCCAGATGCCGGTCCGGTCCATGCCCACGTTCAGATCGAGCAGGACCTCAATCGCAACCCCAGCCTCCACGGCCGCCTGGGACAGGGCTTCGGCCCCCGACGGATGATCCACAACACCCTGGAACCGGGTACCGGGATACTTCCGGGCAAGCGCCGCCAGACGCCTCGGGTTGGGTCCAACCAACGGGTACGCGAGCAGCACCTCCGCGGCGCCCCCCATCCCACACATCTCGGCCTCGGCAATCGTCGCCGCCTTGAACCGGGTGATCCCATGGGCGATCTGCAGCGCCAACACCTGGGGCAGCTTGTGGGTCTTCACATGCGGACGCAGTCGGTGGGCCCCACCGGCGGTCGCGATCATCCGCCTCAGGTTCTCCTCCACACGTTCCGGAAAGATCAGGAGCGTCGGCGACGCCACCTCGTCCGCATTGGCGATCCGATACCAAGGGTCCATGCGATGATTACGGTCGAACCCACCCAACCGAGGCAAAGCAACCCTTCCGGAACAACCCGGCCGTGGGACGGAACCTCGGCCCTGAACGCCCGCCGTGCGCCAGAAGTATCTGTTACCCGAGAGCTGGATTCGTTGCGCCAAAAGGGTGTTACCGGGGCTTCCCTCCGTCCGGGTCGGTGGAGCGGAGCTTGG
>SYEM01000099.1 GCA_005801385.1 Verrucomicrobiales bacterium
CAACGTCTTCAACCCCGTCATGGTGTTCAACTTCCTGAACTCCATCCGGCTGCTTGCCGACACCATGGTCAGCTTCGCCGACCACTGTCTCGAGGGTCTCAAGGTCAACGAGGAGGTCGTGGCGCACTACCTCGACATCAGCCTCATGAACGTCACCGCGCTCAACCCGCACATCGGCTACGAGAAGGCGGCGGCGATCGCGAAGAAGGCCCAGAAGGAGGGCACCAGCCTTAAGGCGGCGGCCCTCGCGCTCGGACACCTCACCGCGGAGCAGTTCGACCAGTGGGTCGTGCCGCAGCGGATGACGCGCCCGTGAGGGCAGGAATCCGGATCCGAGGAACCCGGAACCTCAACCTGATGCCCCGGATGACCACGATCCCCAGCGCCACTCCGTCGGCCCGGGGCCGTGCATCACGACCCTTTGGGTTCCTGCCGGCTTGGGTGGGAGTGCTCCTTGCCTGGGCCGTCATGGCAGCACCTGTCCAGCCTTCGCCAGCCCCAACCCCGATTCCTCGGCCGAACCTTCTGGTGCTCGTCACCGACGACCAGCGGTTCGACTCCCTTGGATGTGTCGGGAACCGGCAGCTCAGGACCCCAGAGATCGACCGGCTGGCCCGGGAAGGGGTCCGGTTCCGGAATGGGTTCGTGACGACACCCATCTGCTGCGCGAGCCGGGCCTCCCTCCTGACGGGACAATACGCCCGTCGCCACGGGATCGAGGACTTCGTGCGGGATCTGTCCCCCGCGCAATGGGGGGAGACCTATCCGGCGCTCCTCCGTGGGGTCGGCTACCGGGTTGGATTCATCGGGAAGTTCGGGGTGGGGGACGCCGCGGCCATCGGACGCCGGGCCTCGGATTTCGATTTCTGGCGGGGCCGTCCCGGTCAGGCCGGAGTCCGGTTCATCGAGTCCTCGGATCCCGCCCGGCGGCACATGACGGCCCGCATGGGGGACGAGGCGCTCGAGTTCCTGTCCGGCTGTTCGAACGGGGTCCCGTTCTGCCTCTCGATCAGCTTCAACGCCCCGCATGCGCGGGACGGTCAGGAACGCGAGTTCGAGCCGGATGGCCGCGACGAGGCCCTGTACGCCGCCGACCGGATGCCGCTGCCGGCCACGGCGACCCAGGCCGACTTCGAGCGCATGGTTCCGTGGGTCCGAGATTCCGAGGCGCGTCGCCGCTGGAAATCCCGGTTCGGGACCGACGCCCTCGCCCAGGCGACCCTCAAGGACTACCACCGCCTCGTCACCGGCATCGACCGTGAGGTGGGGCGGCTTCGGGCTGAGCTGGTGCGCCGAGGGCTGGCCGACTTCACGGTGATCGTGTTCACGTCCGACAATGGCTGGTTTGCCGGCGAGCACGGACTGGCCGACAAGTGGTTTCCCTACGAGGAGTCGATCCGAGTCCCGCTGATCCTGTTTGATCCGCGCCTCCCGAAGGCGCATCGCGGACGGGTGGTTGATGCGCTCGCCTTGAACCTCGATCTCGCTCCGACGCTGCTGGAATGGGCGGGGATCGCGAGGCCGGACCGGATGCAGGGGCGGAGTCTGGTTCCTTGGACCGGTCGGCGCTCGCCGGCGTCGTGGCGCACGGACTTCCTCGTCGAGCACCACTTCCAGCATGCCGCGATCCCCTCCAGCGAGGGTGTCCGGGACCTGCGGTGGAGCTACTTCCAGTGGCTGCCACCGAACCCCGAGCGGGATGAGCTGTACGATCTGGTCCGGGACCCACTGCAGCGTCGGGACCTGATGCTGGGAGACCGGCCGCCTGGGGTTCTGGAAAGGCTCCGGATCCGTCTCCGGGAGCTGACCGCCGAGGCGCGGTAGTTCCTCGGAGCGCCTGGAGTCATCCGCTTCCAGGCGACCTCGGGGTGCCGAACGGAGGGTGGGCTCCCAGGAGTCCGGCGGACGGCCGTCCCATGGTGTGGTTGCGATGGCGTGGAGCCTCGGCGAGGAGACGGCGCACCTCCTGGTCGCTCGTGGGATCGAACACCTCATAGCCTTGGCCCACCGCGGTAAAATCGTCGGGAATCCGCAACACCACCAGTTCCTCCACAAGCGGCCGCATCCGGGCCACCGCGTCCCGGGGCGCGATGGGAACGGCGAGGATGAGGTGTCTGGGGTCCTGTTCCCGCAGCGCCAGCACGGCGGCATGGACGGTGGCACCGGTCGCCATGCCGTCGTCGACCACGATCAGGGTCTGACCCGCGACCTCGGGCGCACCGACATGGCCCCGGTAGAGGAGTTCGCGGCGGCGCAGCTCGGCCTGTTCACGGTCGGTGATCCGTCGGATGTCGTCCTCGCTGATCCGGGTGTGGGCCACGATATCCTCGTTGAGAATCCGGACACCCGGGGAGGCGATGGCGCCGAACGCCAGCTCCTTCCATCCGGGCACGCCGAGCTTGCGGACAATGAGGACATCGAGCGGCGCATTGAGTTCGCGGGCGACCTCGGCGGCGACCGGTACACCACCGCGGGGCAGGCCCAGGACCAGCAGGTCGGGCCACCGGGCGAACCGGCGCATCGCCTGTGCGAGTGCCCGCCCGGCCTCGATGCGGTCACGGAATCGTGAGGAATGGGACATGGGTTTTGCGGGTTGTGGAGTCCAGCAGGAGATGTCGGCGGAACCATGCCCCGGCGAGGCGGGAGACCTGGTCGAGGGCTCCGGGTTCCTCGAAGAGGTGGGTGGCCCCTGGGATGAGCTGGAGGTCCGCCTTGCATCGGAGATTCGGCATCGCATTCCGGTTGAGCTGGAGCACATCCCAGTCGTCTCCCCCCACAATGAGGAGGGTCGGCACGGTCACCTTGCGCAGCGCGGTGCCGGCAAGATCGGGTCGGCCTCCGCGGGAGACGATGGCCTCGACCGGGCCCCCGGGCTGGGTGGACGCCACCAGGGCGGCAGCCGCCCCGGTGCTGGCCCCGAAGAATCCGATCCGCCGCCCCTCGACCCCCGCCTGGTCCGCCGCCCAGTGGGTCGCCTCGACCAGTCGATCCGCGAGCAGTGGGATGTTGAACCGTCGGTTCAAGGTCACCCAGTCCTCCGCCTCCTCGGGCGGGGTCAGGAGGTCGAACAGCAGCGTGCCGAGTCCGGCCGCCTGCAGTTGGTGGGCGACGAACCGGTTGCGGGGACTGTTCCGGCTGCTGCCGCTGCCGTGGACGAAGATGACCAGGCCGTCGGAACGGTCCGGTATCGCCAGCAGGCCCTCGAGGGTGCCGCCTTCGATGGGGATATGGACCTCGGTTTCGGTGGTGGGGCGGAGGGGTGGAGATTGGGTTCGCATGGGAGGCCAGGTTCGTCAGCCCCGGTGCGGTGGGGATGAGGACCCGATGGGGTGGTCCACTGCAGGGGTCGTGCCTTTCGTCGGTTGGGCAGCGGAAGGGGGAGGGGGAGGGGGGATGCGCGCCCCTCGGCACGATGCCGGAGGCCTCCCAGCCGGTGGCCGGTGGTTGAGCGGAGCGACACCACCGGTTCCAGATCGAAGAGGATCCGGCATCCCGGCAGGGGTGCCAGCCAAGGCCGCCGACCACGACATACCCCAGAATCCGGGGAGGAGTCGCAGAGCCGGGTGACGCCGGTCCCATCGGGCGGACCGCAACCGCGTTGCGGTTGGAAACGCGTCGGGACGGAGACCCAGGATAGCCTCGCGGGCTCGGGAACCCTGGGCTGGGGGACGGAATCCCGTTGGGATTCAACCGCGCACAGCGACGGCTTGCCCATCGCGTCACCTCGGATTCCAAATCTGGCTAGACAGGCCAGATTCGGAATCTAGCCTTGGATCATGACGTCGTCTTGGGCGCTGCAGGATGCGAAAAACCGGCTGAGCGAGTTGGTGGACACGGTGCTGGAACGAGGCGCCCAGACCATCACCCGCCATGGCAAACCTGTGGTCGTGGTGCTCTCGGCCGAGGCCTATGCCCAGCTCCGACCGGCTGAAAAGCTGGTGGATATCCTGCAGGAGTGTCCGGTGAAGGATTGGAAGCTCGATCGGGACCTGTCCCCGGCACGGGATCTGGATCTGCGGTGAGACCCTATGTCGTACCTCGTCGATTCCAATGTCCTCAGCGAGTCCTCGAAGTCACGGACCGATCCTCGGGTCCTCCAGTGGATGTCGGATCATGATGCCGAGCTCGATGTGAGCGTGATCTCCCTGGGGGAGATCCTGAAGGGCATCCACCTCATGGATGCGGGCCGACGCCGTGTCCAGATCGAGCGGTGGTTTCAGCGGATCGAGCGCTGGGCGGCCAGTCGGATCCTACCTGTGGATCCGCCGCTCATGGAGACCTGGGCACGGTTCTATGCCTCCCATCAGCGGGCGGGTCGCAGGCTACCCCTCCTGGACAGCCTCCTGGCGGCCACGGCCCTCCGGTACAAGCTGACGCTGGTCACCCGAAACACGGCGGATTTTCCGGGCGACGTCCCGGTGTTCAATCCGTGGATGGAGTGAGCGGGTGGCGATCCAGGGGCGGTATCGCGCCTCGATGCGGCTGGCATCCCTCCGGGGTGGGGAGGAGGTGCGTGGCGGGACCACGACTGGGCCCACGACACCCCGTCATCCGGGACTCACAACTCCTTCAGCCCCTCGATCAGACGCCGTCGCAGGGCCAGTCCGACCGCCATCGCGGTGCAGACACATCCGCTGGCGAGCACCGCACCCAGCGTCACGGCCAGGCTGGTGACCGGGAGTCCGGACCCCGGCTGTGTCAGGGACGGCCAGACCGCCACCGCCGCCGTGGCGGTGCCGATGCCGATGCCGCCCAGCAGCAGGATCCCATGTTCCAGGGCCAGCCAGGACCCGATCGATCGGGACGGAAATCCCACCGCCTGCATCAGGGCCAGCTCCCCGCTACGTTCCTGGATGTTACGGGCCACCACCACACCCAGACCTACCGTCCCCAGGAGCAGCCCGAGTCCGCCGAGCATCTGGAAGGTGTTGAGGTAGGTGTTCTGCACGGCATTGAACCGATCGAGGCGCCGGACTGTCGGGGTCAGCTCCAGTCCGACATCCTGCAGCGCTCGGCTCCAGGTCGGGATGAGGTTTGTACCGCCGTTGGGCGCGTCGATGAGCAGGACCCGATGGCCGCTCTCGCCCGGATACAACCGGGTGAAATCGGCCTCGGAGACGATCAGGCTGCCCTGGAGAATGGAATTGGCGACGGCACCCACGATGCGCAGCCGGACTGGGCGGCCCCGCTCGTCCGACATCTCCAGGGTATCCCCAATCCCCAGATGCAGCGCCCACTGGAGGGAGTTGGCGTCACCAATGGCCGGGATCTCCGGGACCCCCGGGTTCGTGGTCCCGGGAGCCCCCCGAGGGTCGAGAGCCAGCCAGCCGTGGGTGACCCCCAGGGAGGTGTCGACCCGCGTGAAGGTGAACGCCTGGCGTTGGGCCAGCAGTGCGGGATCCACTCCGAGGATCCTTGGACGTTGGGCGCGGTTCAGGTTCAGGCAGCTGGCCTCGTCGCCATCCCGGACCCGGAACGGTACCACCGAGACCCCGGGTTCCGACTCCAGGCCGTGGAACTCCCGACCCTTGGCCGTGTTCAGATCCTGCAGAAGGGGCAGGGTGGTCTCCCCCCAGAGCGCGAAGCCACCCGTGCCCGAAGAACGCAGGCCGGCCTCGCGTCCGGCGTCGAGACGGTGCGCCGCCACGCCGATGATCAGGAACGTCGCCGACGCCAGAAGGCTGATCGTCCCGATCGATCTCGCCGGACGCAGGGCCAGCGACCGGAGGGCGAGTCCCCGGAGACTCCGGATGGCCTGCGGCCTTGATGCCGTTTCCGCTGGCAGGAGGCGGGCCAGGGTGATCCGGACCCCGAGCAAGGCCGTAATCAGCCAGAGGGCCCCGGCTCCGAAAAACTGCTGGGGCTCCACGGTCCGTCGGCTCCAGGCGACAGCGGTGAGTCCGACCGCGACGAGGAGGCTGGTCCAGGCCCCCCAGCGAATCCACCGTGGCAGCGTTCGCGACACCACGGCGTCCTCGACGCCGCCCAGCTGCAACAGCTCGCGGGGCGAACGACGGCCCAGCGCCCGCAGCATCCCGCCGAGTGTCGCGGCGGTGATCGCGGTCGACAGGCCCACCCCCGCCGCAAGGGTCGGCCACGTCAGATGGAAGCCCAGTCCCGCTCCAGCGACCGCATCGCGCCAGAGGGTCGACAGTCCCCACAGGATACCGCGGGCGTAGGCGATGCCCACGGCGGCACCAATCCCAGCCCCGATGGCGGACAACACCACGCCCTCCAGGAAGATCAGCCCCTGCACCCGACGGATCCTCCAGCCGAGGGCGACCAGGATCCCGATCTCGGAGCCGCGATGGTCGAGGGCGAAGCGGAATAGCATCGCCGTCAGGAGAAGTGCCGAGACGATCAGGAAGAAGCTGAACCCGATGAACAGTCCGCCGAAGTCCTGTCCGCTCGTGGCCCCGCGCTGCGCTGCGCCGCCGATGGACCGCCACACGAGTCCGACGTCCCCGGGCTTCAGGAGGCGCTGGTTCAGGTCCCGGGTGAGGGCCTCGACCACCGTCGGGGTGGCGACACCGTCGTTCGGAATCCACCGCACCGCCGTCAGATCCCCAAACCGGTTCGCCCAGAGTCGCTGTCCGGTCCGGAGTGACACGAAGGCCTTCGGCGTTCCGCGCCACTGCTTCCAATAGGCCTCATCCTCGTCGCGGATCGTGTGGACCAGTTCAAATCCCGCGTCCCAGTCCCGCGTGCTCTCCGCCTTTGCCAACCCCGGGAACTCCGGCATCAGGGTCCGGTCGGCATGCACACCCTCCAACGGGACCACCTGCCGGACCCGGAACGTCTGGGTGTGCTCGGTCAGCCGGCTGCCGGCGTCGACCCGATAGTAGGTCATCTCGACCGGATCCCCGGCCTTCACCCGGAGATCCCGGGCGAGCCAGTCGTTGACCACAATCTCGTCGTCCTGGAGATCGGTGGGCGTGTACGGCGCCCCGGCGGCGGTGACCATCGAGTACGGGGTCAGACGATCCCCGTGGCGGAGGCCGTTCACGAGGTAGGTCAGGATCGGGATCCGGCGTGCGGGAATCTCGACCCGTTCGGTGGCCTGGACGATGGGGGGCTCCAGAAAGATGCGTCGGGTGGCCAGCTCGACGGTGTTGGACGGCAGCGCCTTCGGGATCGCGCCGAGGTTCAGTCCGCCATCCGCAAGGGTCCAGGCCTGGGCGAGCGCCTGGGTGGCGGCAGCCTCGTCGGCAATGGGGTCCGATACGGTTGCGGTCCTTAGCAGAACGTTGGCGAGTCCGGGAAGCCCGACGACCTCGGCCAGCTGGCCGAGGTCGACCCACGCGTTCATCGGCGGCTGCGAGCCGCTGGTGAGGCTGAAGTCGCCCTCCGTCGGGGTGAGGATCCCCGACACCTTCAGGCGCAGGGCGACCGACTGGTCATCGCGGGGAGTGACGACGGCATCGCGCGACAGGGCGCTGGGCTTGGTGATGCGGAGAATCAGCTCGTCGTCGACCTTCGCCCGGAGCGCCTCGGCCAGTGCGGCGCTCAGGGCCACGTGGCCACGGGTCGGAACTCCCTTGTGAGTGGATCCACCCCAGAACGTCCAGAACCCGGGATCCACCCCGAGGACCTGCACCTGGTTGACCCGTGCCTCGCCATCCTGACGGTTCGCGGTGCCGAGCAGCTGCAGCAGGGGGGCGGTGTCGGGGCCCTCGAGCAGACCGCTCCGGAAGAACCGATCCCCACCGAGGAGGGCCAGCGAGACCGGACCAGTCCGTTCGCGGGCCTTGAGCTTCAGGCTTTCCCGGACCGAATCGCCCACGGCGAGGGCTCCGACCAGGATGGCTCCGGCGGCGATGACCCCGGCGAGGGTCCCAAGATGGGATTGAAGGCGGAACCGGAAGGAGCGCCAGACGAGTTCGGGAAGAGTCATGCCGGGAGGAGGGCTCCGTCCTTGAGTTCGACGATCCGGGACATCTGTCGGGCCAGTTCGAGGCTGTGGGTGACCACGACGAGGGCCAGGCCCTCCTCGCGGTTCAGTTCCACGAGCAGTCGGCCCAGGGCGTCTGCGTTGGCACGGTCGAGAGCGCCCGTGGGTTCATCGGCCAGCACCACCTGGGGGGATTGGATCAGGGCCCGGACCACGGCCACCCGTTGGCGCTCGCCACCGCTGAGCTGTCCTGGAAGGTGGCCGAGACGCGGGCCGAGTCCGACGCGATCGAGGAGACGTCGGGCCCGCTCCTGGGCGGCCGCTGGTGGATGGCCATGGTCGGCAAGGGTGGGGAGCAAGACATTCTCCAGCACCGAGCACTGCGGCAGGAGGTGGTGGCTCTGGAAGATGAATCCAACGTCGCGGTTGCGGACCCGGGCCAGGTCCTTGGCGTCGAGCCGCGTCACATCCCGGCCTCCGATCCAGACCGAGCCGGAGTCCGGGGTGTCGAGGGTTCCGAGGAGGTTGAGCAGCGTGCTCTTGCCACTGCCGCTGGGGCCGACGAGGGCGACCGTCTCGCCGCGATTCACGAGGAGTGAGGCGGCGCGGAGGACCGTGACGGGGACGGTCCCGGGGTAGCACTTGGAGACTTCACGCAGCTCGATGACAGCGTCCTGGACGGCGGGCATGGAGCGACGGTATCGCGGTCACCGGGTCCCGCAAAGCCGTCAGGGAGCGGCACTCGGAGCGGAAGAAGAGGGGCTCACGCGGAGTCGCGGAGTCGCGGAAGGGGAAGGAGACAGGAGGGACTTGGAAAAGTGGGCGCTCCAGTGGCCTGCAGCGCGGGGTCTCCCGTCCAGCCGCGGATCCCCAGCAAGGTCTCTTCCCGGACTTTCCTCCGTGTCTCCGCGTCTCGGCATGAGTCTCCTCCGGGGAGCGTCGTGGAGGAGCCCTCAGCCCCCGACCTCAGTGAGGCATTCCTCGAGGATCCCGATCGCCAGGTCCATCTCGGTCCTCGAGATCACCAGCGCCGGGGTGAGGGTCAGGATGGTCCCCATCGTGACCTTGAAATTCAGTCCGCGTTTCAGCGCGGCGTACATGATTCGTTCGGCCTCGTCGGTCGCCGGGACCGGGGCTCCGTGGGGCGTGGCTGAAGGGCGGACCAGTTCGATGCCCATCAGGAGGCCCTTGCCCCGGACATCACCGATCAAGGGATGCCGTCGCTTCAGCTCCCGCAGCCGTTCCAGCGTGTACTCGCCGAGTTCCGCGGCGTGGGCGACCAGGTTCTCGTCCCGGATCACATCCAGCGTCGCGAGCCCTGCCGCGCAGGCGACCGGGTTCTTCTCGTGGGTGTAGTGGCCGAGGGCGGTGTGGGTCGCCACGTTCAGTCCCTCGCGGGCGATTAGGGCCGCGATCGGGAACACTCCGCCACCCAGTCCCTTGCCCAGCACGACCATGTCGGGGACGACCTCGTAGTGCTCGGAGGCGAAGAGCCTGCCGGTCCGGCCGAGTCCGATCGGGATCTCGTCGAGGATC
>SYEM01000100.1 GCA_005801385.1 Verrucomicrobiales bacterium
AAGGCTGATGGTTTTTTCCAACGGCTTAGAGGAGCCCGACTCATCCTGCAGGTTGGCTCGGGACTCGCGGGTTCAGATGGGGACCTGAGGGACCAGGTCCCTACCGGGAGGGGGTGCTCGTGTACCCCGTGATGCAGGGCACGGCATCACCCACCCGTGGAGGCCTTCGGCCTCCGGTCCGGCCCAGGCACCCCCTCTTCCCTTTGCCCCTGCCTCCTCGTCCTCCTCCGTGTCTCCGCGTCACCGTGTGAGTCCCCGCCGGCCCCCTCCGCTCTTCGCTCTTCGCCCCTGCCCTGCCCAGCGCTACGCTGAGCCCCGCGTGAGGCCCATACTCCTCGAACTCGGCGACCTGCGGATCCACTCCTTCGGCGTGCTCGTCGCCCTCGGATTCCTCCTCGGACTCCGTGCCGCCGCCTCCAACGCCCGCCGCGTCGGACTCAACGGCGACGTCATCTATGACCTCGCCCCGTGGCTCATCGCCAGCGGGCTGGTCGGAGCCCGGTTGATGTACGTCGTGAGCTACTGGAACGAATCCTTCGCCGGCCAGCCCTGGCGGGAGGTCTTCGCGGTCTGGAAGGGCGGACTCGTCTTCTACGGCGGTCTCATCCTCGCCATCCTGGTCGGCCTGTGGCGGATCCGAGCCCTCGGCCTCCCGCTGTGGACCACGGCCGACTGCCTCGCTCCCGGCATCGCGCTCGGACACGTCTTCGGCCGGCTCGGCTGCCTGATGAACGGCTGCTGCTTCGGACGCCCCACCTCGCTACCCTGGGCAATCCATTTCCCGAATGCCCATGCCTCCGGCAGCCTGGGGGTCCATCCCTCCCAGGTCTACGAGTCCCTCCTCAACCTCGCGTTCTTCATCGCCCTGATGTGGGGCTTCCGACGTCGCCGGTTCTCCGGACAGATCTTCGCGCTCTACCTCATCGGCTACTCTCTCCTCCGGGCGTTCACCGAATGGTTCCGGGGGGACTATGCCCGGATCTCCGAGCCCCTGTCTGGATCCTTCACCCCGGGGCAGTCCACCGGACTCGTCCTCCTCGTGGCCGGCGTTGCCCTCTATTTCACCCTGAAACCGAGGACCGGGGCCGGAGCGTGCGGCACTGGAAACCCGGGCTGAACCATGGGCCGGCACGACGCGTTCACGGTGGAGGTCTCGATGCTGGGACGGCGTCTGGACCAGTTCCTGCACGAACGCTTCCCGGAGACCTCCCGCGGTGAGGTGCAACGCCTGATCGGCGAGGGCTGCGTGCAGGTCAATGGCAAGGCCCCCAAGGCCTCCCAGAAGCCGAAATCCGGGGATGTGATCACCGTCGAGTGGCCCGACCCCGTCGCGGCCGACGTGGTCGCCCAGGACATCCCACTCGACCTCCTCTTCGAGGATGACGATCTCCTGGTCCTCAACAAACCGCCGGGCCTGGTGGTGCATCCGGCGGCAGGCCATGCCGACGGAACGCTCGTCAACGCCCTGCTCCACCACTGCGCCGGCAACCTCAGCGGCATCGGTGGTGTGGCCCGACCGGGCATCGTGCACCGGATCGACCGCGACACCTCGGGATGCCTCGTCGTGGCGAAGAACGACACGGCACACCGCGCGCTCCAGGCGGCCTTCGCGGCGCGACAGGTCGACAAGCGCTACCACTGCCTGCTCTGCGGGGACATCCAGCCGCCCGAAGGTGAACTGCGGGGGCGCATCGCGCGCCATCCGGTCCAGCGCAAACGGATGACCGTCACCGAGGGACCCGGACGCGAGGCGCTGACCACCTACCGCCGGATTGCACGCCTCCGAGGGGCCTCGTGGGTCGAGGCCCGTATCCACACCGGACGCACCCATCAGGTCCGGGTCCACTTCCAGGACCTCGGCTTCCCGCTCGTGGGCGACCTCGTCTACGGCGAGCGGGCCAATCGACGTCTGGCAACCGAGCTCGGCTGGAAGGCTCCCCGGCAGATGCTCCACGCCCGGACGCTGGCCTTCGCCCATCCGAGGTCGGGGCAACCGCTGTCCTTCGAGGCGCCGCTGCCGGTGGATTTCGAGGACGTCCTGAAACAGCTGGGCGGCACCCCCTCCATGGCCCCATCGCCCACCTGACCCCCCTTCCCGACCCACGCCAAACCGTCCAGTTTCGAATCCGAATCCGCCATGTCCTCCCTCGACACCCTCGCCCCGCGCGTCACCCGCATCGTGGAGTCCACACCGGTCCAGGACATTCACACCCACCTCTACGACCCGGGCTTCGGCTCGCTGCTGCTGTGGGGCATCGACGACCAGCTGGTCTACCACTACCTGGTCAGCGAGGCGTTCCGTCAGATGGACCTGCCGTTCGACCGCTTCTGGTCCGCCTCGAAGACCGAGCAGGCCGAACACGTGTGGAATGCCCTCTTCGTCGAGCACTCCCCGGTGTCGGAGGCGTGTCGGGGCGTGCTGACCACTCTGCGGGCCCTCGGATTGGATCCGCGTCGCCAGGACCTCGCGTCGATCCGTCGGTGGTACGCGGAGCAGCGTCCGGAGGCGTTCATCGACCAGGTGCTCCAGCTGGCGAATGTGGAGCGGGTGTTCATGACGAACTCCCCGTTCGACGACGAGGAGCGGGCCTTCTGGGAGGCGAGGCCGGTCCGGGATCCCCGGTTCGAGGCGGCGCTCCGGATCGATCCGCTGCTGCTGTCCTGGGCGGAATCCGCCGAGCGGCTGCGACGCTGGGGCTATGCGGTCGGACTGGAACCCAGCGAGGGGACCGTGTCGGAGGTCCGACGCTTCCTCGCGGACTGGACGCGTCGGATCGGCTCCCGGTACTGCATGGTCTCCCTGCCACCGACGTTCCGGTATCCGGCGGACACCGACACGACGTGGCTGCTGGAGCGCGCGGTGTTGCCACATTGTCGGGAATTCGGACAGCCCTTCGCAATGATGATGGGGGTCACGCGCGCGGTGAGCCCGCTGCTGCGCATGGCGGGCGACGGTGTGGGCCGCAGCGATCTCGGGGCCCTGCAGACCCTCTGCGCAACGCATCCGGAGAACCAGTTCCTGGTGACCTGTCTCGCCCGCGAGAACCAGCACGAGCTGGTGGTCCTCGCCCGGAAGTTCCGGAACCTGCATCCGTTTGGCTGCTGGTGGTTCACGAACACGCCGCAGTTGATCGAGGAGATCACGACCCTGCGTCTGGAGCTGCTGGGGACCAGCTTCACCCCGCAGCACAGCGATGCCCGGGTCCTCGACCAGCTGATCTACAAGTGGCACCACTCCCGGGAGATCCTCGCGGACTGCCTGACGCGGAACTATGCGCGGCTGGCGGGGTCGGGCTGGGAGGTGTCGGACGACGAGATCCGACGGGACGTTCGGGAACTCCTCGGTGGCGGGTTCCGTCGGTTCTGCAGAGCGTGAATTCACGGGGCCGCTGAATTTCCCGATTGCCGGTGCCAAGGGGGATTCCCGATGCTAGGCCCATGTCCAGCCGTCGCCAGTTCCTCCAGACCTCCGCCCTTGGTGTCGCCTCGTGGATGACCGTGGGCCGGGCCTCCGCCTCCACCCGCCGTCGCATCTCCCCCAACGAACGCCTGAACATCGGCGTCGTCGGCGTGGCCGGACGCGGCGCCGAGAACATCGAGGGGATCAAGGACCAGAACATCGTCGCCCTGTGCGACTGCGACAGCCGGAACCTCGCCGGTGCCGCGAAGCGGTTCCCGTCGGCCCATACCTATGTCGACTGGCGCCGGATGCTCGACCAGAAGGACCTCGACGCCGTGCTGGTGGCCACGCCCGACCACACCCATGCGGTGATCGCCACGAACGTCCTCAGGAGCGGACGCCCCCTCTACCTCGAGAAGCCGGTCACCCACACCATCCAGGAGGCCCGGATCCTGTCGGATCTCGTGCGTTCCACCGGCCTGCCGACCCAGACCGGCAACCAGATCCACTCCTCCTCCAACTACCGTCGTGTCGTCGAACTGATCCGCAGCGGGGCGATCGGGACGGTGGGCGAGGTGCATCACTGGACGGGGTCGCCCTGGGACACGCGGCCATTGCCGCCCCCCCAGCCGATCCCGGCGGGGCTTGACTACGACCAGTGGGTCGGACCGGTGACCTATCGTCCCTACAGCTCGGAGTGGGTGCCGTTCAACTGGCGTCGCTGGTGGCACTGGGGCGGCGGCACGCTGATGGATTTCTGCTGCCATCACATCGACCTCGGCGTCTGGGCGCTCGACCTCACGCTGCCGACGTCGATCGAGGCGGAGGGACCGAAGCCCGACGAGTTCTGTGCGCCACCGTGGCTGAAGGTGCACTATCAGTTCCCGGCCTACGGCAAGCGCGGACCGGTGACCCTGCACTGGTACAGCGGCACCGTCCGCCCACAGGTCCCGGGAACGCCTGACCTCACCAAGTGGGGCGGTGGCTCGCTCTTCGTCGGCAGCAAGGGGCTGCTCCTGGCCGACTACGGACGCCGAATTCTGCTGCCCGAGAAGCAGTTCGAAGGCTTCCAGGCCCCGCCGCCCAGCATCCCCGACTCGATCGGCCACCACGCCGAGTGGATCGAGGCCTGCAAGGGACGCGGCAAGACAAACTCGCCGCTCACCTACGGGGCCCAGCTCACCGAGATCGGCGCCCTCGGCAACGTGGCCTTCCGCACCGGAAAACGGATCGAGTGGGATGCCCGCAGAATGCGCGCCAAGGGTCTGCCCGAGGCGGATCGCTACATCCTCTCGCACTACCGTCCGGGTTGGAAGCTGGCCTGACGCCGTCCCGGGGCGACCCGGTCGATCCCGTAGGAGCGCCAGTGCCGTCGAGACACCCTCCGTCGAGGAACCACAACGGGGTCCGGTCGGCATTCTGGCGTGGCTGGCATCCCTGCCGGGATGCAGGGCCTATGGACCTGTGACCGGTGGTGTCACTGCGCTCAACCACCGGCTACCTGCTGGGATGCCTTCGGCATCCTGGGCTTCAGCGCCTCGGCTTGGCGAACTCCAACAGGGCGGCACCAAAGGTGAAGCCGCCGCCGAACGCGCAGAGTCCGGCGCGTCCTTGGGGTAAGGGATCTCCGGCCAGGAGCTCGGCGAGCACGAGCGGGATGGTACTGCTGCTGGTGTTGCCGCTGTACCGGACCCGGTTGATCAGACGTCCCTTGGGTAGCTTCAACCGCTGGTCGACCGCATCGAGGATACGTCCGTTGGCCTGGTGTGGGATGATATGGTCGAGCTCCTCCACCGCCTGATTCCCCTTCTCGCAGGCCTGACGGAGCAGCGCGATCAGCTGCCGGACCGCCATCGGGAAGACCTTGAGCCCGTCCATGTTGACGTTGGGATCTCCCGGACGGCCGTGATGGAGGATCGTGCCGTCCTCGCCCCGGGCACTCAGGACCGGACGGTGCAGCCAGGCCCGCGCCTTCGGGTACATCGGGGACAGGGGGCCATGCACCACGGTTGCCGTCGCGGCATCGGCAAAGACGATCGCCGTGTCGAAGTCGTCAGGATTGGTGTACTGGCTCATCGCCTCCGCCGTGACCACCAGCACGCTGGCCGCAGGCTCGGATCGGCAGAAGTCGAAGGCCGCCTGCAGCGCGTACAGATATCCGGTGCAGGCCGCCAGGATGTCGCTGGCCGGGATGTCCCGGGAATCGCCATCCCGGCTGAGCTCATGGTGGAGCAGACAGGCCATGCTGGGGCTGATCGACACCGGCGAGCTCGTGCTCACGTAGATCGCATCGAGATCCGCCAGCGTCATGCCGCTGGACCGCAGGGCCGACCGGGCTGCGGTCGCCGCCAGGGTGAGGGCAGATTCCCCGGGGGCGAGATGCCGACGGGACTCGATGCCCGTGCGCTGGACGATGTCCTGCGCCGAACGCCCGGGGAACCTGCGGACAAGCTCCTCGTTGGTGACCACACGTCCGGCCGGTGCCGACGTGATGGACGAGATGGCGACGACGTCGCGGAAGAAGGCCGCCGGCTCGGAGAGCACCGCCGGCGTCGACATGGAGGACGAGGAGGACGCGCCATAGGCGGCGGCGGGCTTCCTTTCGAGGATCGGACGGGGTTCGACCGGGACACGCCGGGGTAGGACCGCCGTCGTCGGGCTGGTGGCGATGACCGCCAACGGGGTGCCCACAGGAACCTTCTCGCCCTCGGCGATACGATCCCGGATCACCCCACCCACCGGCGCCCGCAGCTCGAAGGTCGCCTTGTCGGCCTCGCAGTCGGCGATCAGGTCGCCAGCCTGGATGGGGCTTCCCTCGGCGACCTTCCATTCGATGACCGACACCGACTGGTCGGCCGGGCTCGACCCGACCGCCTCGAGAACGAAGCGCTCGGCATCGGCAGGAGCCTCCTGGGCCCAGGCGACGGTGACGCCGCAGAGGCGTCCCGCCTCCTCGAGGATCCGCTGGAAGCTGGGCAGGACATCGAGCTGGTTGACGTAGTTGCAGGGGACGTAGGTGTCGGGACGCGTCACCCGCCGCGCCCGGATGGGACGGTCCACCCGCTCGGAGACGGTGGCGAGAACCTCCGCCCCGAACCCGCAGGTGAGATTGTCCTCGTGGACGACCAGCAGTCGGCCGGTCCGCTCCACGCTGGCGCACACCGCATCGGCGTCCCAGGGGCTGAGCGACCGGAGATCGATGAAATCCACACCCACACCGGCGCCCTGCAGCGCCGTCACCACCCGCTGACAGAGCGGCACGGTACCGCCCCAGGTGACCAGGGTGAGATCCCCGCCCTGCGCCACAACGCGGGCCTTGCCCGGCAGCACGATGTGGTCGGCGACATCGCGGCCCGTGGCGAGCGACGGATCGTTCAGGCAGACCTTGGGATAGAGGAATACGGTGGGACGCCCTCCGCGCAGCGCTGCATTCAGCAGCCCGACGGCATCCGCGGCGGTGCTCGGAATGACCACGTCCACACCCGGGGTATGGGCCACGACACTCTCGAAGGTCTGGGCGTGGAAGGGGCCGAGTCCCGGACGATACCCGCCACACGGCGCCATCAGGACCATCGGAACCGTCCAGCCGCCATCGGTCCGCCACCACAGCGATCCCATTTCGCTGGCGATCTGGTTGAAGGCCAGCGGGAGGAAGTCGGCGAACTGCAGACAGGAGATCGGTCGTCCCCCCGCCAACGCCCGGCCGACACCGACGCCAGCGATCGTGCTCTCCGAGAGAGGGGCATTGGCGACGCGTCCCGGAAACGCGATGGAGAGTCCGCGCGTGAGACCAAAGACATCCCCCTTCGGATCCTCCAAATCCTGTCCGTATAGGCTGACGCGCGGGTCCTTCGCCAGCCAGACCTTCAGAGTCTCACGCAGGGCTTCCAGCATGGTCCATCGCAGACCGTCCTCGGTGCCCCGGTATTCCGGGACCCGGACCAGATCCGCCGGCAGCGGCGGACGGGCGTCCCGGTTCGCCGTGGGGTTCGGCGCCGACAACGCACGGTCGGCCGCGGCACGGACCTCGTGTTCCACCCCGGTCTCCAGCGCCGCCAAAGCCTCGGCGATGAGGCCCGCCTCGACCAGCCGAGCCGCCAGGCGCCGGAGGGGGTCGGAGTCCCGTCGGACCCGTTCCATCTCCGCCGAGTCGCGATAGACCCGCTCGTCATCGGCGTTGGTGTGGTGGGTCAGTCGATCGACTTCGAGCACCACCACTGCGGGTCCTGATCCTGAACGGAGGCCTTGGACCAGCGGTTGAAGCCGACGGAAGCATCCAACCGGGTCGCGTCCATCGAGGCGATGGATGGGGAGTCCGTAGAACTCGGCGGCGGGGCCCTCGGGCCGGTCATAGAAGGTCCTGCCCCGGGTCTGGGTGGAGATGGCCAGATGGTTGTCCTCCACCCAGAACAGGACCGGGAGACGGTTGCGGACGGCCTCGGCGATGGCCTCGAGGAATTCCCCCTGCTGGCTGGTGCCATCCCCGACGGCGCAGAGCACGATCGGGTTCCCTGGGGCCTGACGGGCCTGAAGCTCGGTGGCGACCCCGACGGCCTGGAGGGCGTTGTTGCCCACGGGTCCCACGAGACTGAGGACTTTGAGTTCCGGCGCGCTCAGGTGGGCGCTCATCTGGCGGCCGGCCGAGTGGGATCGGGCGGTGCACAGGAGGCCGTGGAAGAACTGCTCCGGAGGGATGCCCCGGGCGATCATCAGGGCCTTGTCCCGGTAGTGGAGATGCAGCCAGTCGTCCGGGGTCAGCAGCGGCGCCAGGACGGCTGCGGCCTCATGGCCGGCACCGCCGACATGGAAGAACCCCTCCCCCCGGTTGACCAGTTCCACCTCGACACGATCCACCATCCGGGCGGTGACCATCGCCCGGTACAGCTCGAGGAACTGCGAACGTTCCCCTTTGGCCAATGGAGCGGCCGAAGCGGGTTCCACGGGTGGGGAGCCTGAGGGAAAACCGCGGCTGCCGGAAGCGGGTTTTTGTTCATTGCCCGCTTCCGCACCCGTGCGCGTCAGGACACCTTCCTCAGCTTCGACACACGACCCACCGAGACCCACTCGACCACGAAGAGATTGCCGTCACGGTCGAAGCAGGCGTCGTGAGGGTGGATGAACCGGCCGTCCTCCCAGGTCTTGGGCTGGGTCCGCATCACGAAACCGCCCTGCCCGCCCTTGTTGAGCACCCGATCGGTCCAGGCCTGGTCGTAGCCCAGATGTGAGATCACCCGGTTGTCCTTGTCGAACAACGTCACCCGCGCGTGAAGATCGGGACAGACCATCACGTCGCCCCGGATGTCGAGGTGCGCCGGGTAGCTGAGCCCCGACACCGTGCTGACGTAGGTGCCATCCAGCGTGAAGTACTCGAGACGCGCGTTCGCGCGGTCGCAAATGCAGAGCATCGGATCGCGTCCGGGACGGGTGTCGACCCAGAGCCCGTGAGGCGTGGAGAACTTGCCATGCTGATCAGCCCCGCCACGACCCCCGAAGTTCGAGAGATACTTCCCATTGGCATCGAAGCGGTGGATGTGGCCGGACCCATAGCCGTCGGCGATGTAGAACGAGCCATCGGTCGGATGGAACGCCACATTCGTCGGGATGAACTCCTTGCGATCCTTGTACACCCCCGACTCCCACGGCGTGCTCAGAGCCCAGACGATCTCGCCGTCCAGGGTGGTCTTGGTCACCAGGTTCGCCCAGGTGTGGGTCAGGTAGAGATACTCGGTGCCCCCCTCCTTCCGGATGTCGATGCCGTGTCCGACCGTGTGGATGTTGTAGGCGCTGTACTCGTCGCCGAAGCTCCGGACGAATTTCCCGTTCGGATCGAACACCACGATGCAGTCCTGGTGTCGCAGCCCGGAGGGACCGGTGTTGTTCTTGATGTAGATGAAGCCCTGGGCGTCGACCGCGACACCATGGGTCTCGCCCCATTTCAGGTGGGACGGCAGTTCGCCCCAGCCGTGATGGCACTCGTAGGTGTGTTCGCCAGTGCCGACGAGGGCGCGCTTCGTGCCGGACTTGTCGGCGGCGCGAAGGAGGGAGGGAAAGGCGATGGTGGATGCGGCAACGGCCGCCGACTGGATGAAGGCACGACGTTTCATGGGCGATTGTGGGGACGGCGTGAGGCTACAGGGGTCGGTCCGGGATGGAAACCGATTCTCCGGTTTCTCCGGGCCAGGTCTCAGCGCCCCGAGTCCCCGGCGTCGCGCCGGACCAGCTTCTGGACCCGGTGGTTCTGGGAATCGGCGACATACAGGTTCCCCCTTGAGTCCAAGGCGATCGACCACGGATTGGCGAACTGGCCCAAGGCCCCACCCGCCCGGCCGATCACCTCCACCAGCCGACCCGCCGCATCGAGGACGCTGATCCGGCTGTTGCCGAACTCGCAGACGAACACCCGTCCCACGGCATCGATCTTCACATCATAGGGATAGCTGAACTCCCCAGGTCCAGGTCCCGCGCGACCCACGGTCCGGATCCGCCGTCCGTCGCGATCGAAGACCTCCACCCGATGGTTGCAGGAATCCGCAACCCAGAGGTGCCCCTCCCCATCCACGGCCAAGCCCTCCGCCCGATTGAGCTGGCCCGGCCCCGATCCGGGTGTGCCCCAGACCCGATCCAGGAGCCGTCGGACATCAGGACTCGGCGGCGCACGGAACGGGGCTGGGATCGGCGATGGGAACCGTCCCAGATCCTTCACCTCTGGACGGAACCGTTGGATCCGGTCAACCACCGTGTACTCGCTCAGTACGAAGCAGCCTGTTGGATCCTGGACCACGGCCCGCGGCAGGATGAATTCCCCTTCCGCCTGTCCCCGGGTACCCCAGCGAGAGACCAGCACCCCGTCAGGAGAAAAGTGGTTCACCCGCATGTAGTGCGGCTCCACCACGACGAGGTCCCCGTCGCGGTCCAGTCCCATCCCCTTGGGCTTTCCCAGGTCTGTCTCCGGCATCTGCCACTGGAGCTGGAACCGTCCGTCGGGACCAAACCGCTGGATTCGCCCAGTGAAGTCGGCGACGAACAGCCGGTCCTCCCGATCGCAGACGAGGGACCGCGGCTTGTTGAACTGTCCGGGTGCCACGCCCCGGGAGCCGATGGACTCGATGCGGGAGAACAGACGTGAGTCCAACGGTGCAGACGTCGAGGCAGATCCCGGATCGCCACACCCTGCAAGAGCGAGGGCCAAGAACACGAGAACCACAGACCGTCCTGCCAGGAATCCCTGTCGGAGGAAGCGCTGGATGCTCCATCCCAGCAGCAGCGGCGCCACCGCAAGAGCCAGCATCACACCGCACAGGGCATTCACCTGCCCTGCGTGACCATAGTGCAGCAGGTTGAAGATCCGCAGCGCGAGGGTCTCCCCCCCGGGCGGCTGCAGCAGAACGACCGTCTCCACGTCCCAGAGGCACAGCAGGTACACCGCCATCCAGGCGACACCGAGATGCGGGAGCGCCTGTGGGAGGACCACGGTCCGGAAGGTCCGCCAAGGTCCTGCCCCCACCGAACGCGCGGCCTCGGACCACCGTGGATCCGCTGCGGCCCAGGCCGCCTCCACCAGGAACCAGGCCGGCGCTAGATACCGGAGGGTGAGGGCGAACCAGACCGCGCCCCAGCCTCGGAAGACGTCCGGGACAAGAGGTTGGTGGAGTCCACGCACCAGCACCACCGCGAGCACGATCCCAGGCACCAGGAAGGGACCCCACAGCCATCTCGAAGGACGCAGGCCGAAGCCGCGGAACGTGAGGGACAGTCCGACCCCGAGGGTTGCCGGAACCACCGCGGTCCGGAGGGTGTTCCCAATGGCCCCGCCCCCCGCCGCCACCGCCCCCGGAAGCTCGGACCAGGTCCGGTTCGACACCGCCCAGAGCCCGAACGGAACCCCGATCGTGACCACGAGCCCCGCCACCGCGAGGAACCGTGCCCCCCAGGCCCAGGCCCCGAGGGCCTGTCCCCAAGCGGAGGCCGGGGCCTCGGATTCGATCCGGGGCCAGGTCCACGACCCAGGCTGCCAGATGAGGAGGAACAGGATCGGCAGGACCCACAGCGGCCAGCCGACCGCCATGGCTCCGCCGATATCGAACCGGGTGTTGAACCGGATCCAGAACGACTCAGTGAACACCCGGACCTGGAACAGCACCGGCACGGTGAAATTCGCCACCGCGAGCACGAAGACCACCGCCGCAGCGACCCCCCATTCGGCCCGTCCCATCGGGATCAACACGCCACGGACCAGGTGCAGCCCACGAAGCCCGGGATCCCCCTCCAGATGCGCCGCCTGGAGCCGTCCCCAGGCCGCCCAGGCCACCAGTGCGACCAGGGGCCACAACATCGAGGCCAGGATGCCCGCCGTCGCGATGAACGCCCAGCCGTCCCAGGCGTCCTTCGGAATCGACAGCCGTACGGTCGACAGCAGCTCAAGCCAGCCGTTGGCCAGCCAGAAGTGCGGCAGCGCCAACGCCGTGACAGCCAGTCCGCGCCAGACCCGACGGCCAAAGGTCCCGGAGACCATTCCCGCAAGGGCCACCATCCAGCCGAGAGCGAACGCCCCCAGCGTTGTCACAACACCCAGACCCACCGACTGGAGGAAGAGGAGAAACCCACTCATGACACGACCCGGGTCAGACGCCGCTCATCGACGGAAAATCCTTTCAAGGGTCTCGACGCCCTCCTCCAGTTCCGCCACCAGGCGGTTCCAGTCCGGTCGCAACCCCGACGGGATTGGAACCTCCCCGGGCTCCAAGGCTCCCTCGGTCACCAGGCGCGACGCGACCTCGGGACTTCGGAGGTAGGCGACGAGGGTTTCGGCCTGGGGATGGATTCCGTCGGGACGTGCCACGAGGGCGACGGTATTGGGGATGGAGAGGGACAGGTCTCCCAGCGGCAACGACTGGACGGGCAGTCCCTCACGGACCGCGGCCCGGACATCGTCGGAATCCGTCAGTCCGAGGAGTGCCTCCCCCCGGGCCACACGCCGGACCACCTGGGAATTCCCCTCCTCGAGGAACGGTCGGTTCTCTGCGAGGGCGCTGCACCAGACCGTCCACCCTTCGGGTCCCCAGTACTGGCGAAGCGCCAGCAGGTGGGTGGCCGTGGTGCCGAAGAGCGGGAAGGCCATGGAGATCTGTCCACGCCATGTCGAGTTGGTCAGCGCAGCCACGGTTTCCGGGGGCGTGAAGGGCCGGCTCGATCGATCCACTGGACCGGAGGCTCCAGAGCGCACCACCCAGCACCGGTCGCGGCGGCCGAATGACCACCAGCCCTCCGGACTCCGAAACACCCCGGCGGCCGCCAGCTGCCGGGTGCGCAGCTCCTCATTGCCCCAGAAGACATCCGCCGTGGGATGGGCCCGCTCCGCCAGAAGCCGGTTCGCCAGCCCGACCGTCTTCACGGCCTCGCTGTCGAACACCGTCCGGACCCGGATCCCGGTCTGACGGGTGAACGCCGCCAGGAGAGGCTCGGCCACGACCTGGTCCTGGGCGCAATACAGGACCACCTCCCCGGCATCGGAGCCGGACGATACCGGTCGACAGGCCATGCCGCCCATCAGCAGAAGCACCCAGCACCCAATCCACAGAGCCCGGAACCCACCGAAACAGGACCTGACCCCAAAACGGGACCCGACCCCGAGGGTCTGTCCCCAAGGCCAGAACCAAGGACCTCGGCACCCAGGACCTGGCCCCAAATCGAAGGTCACCCACCTCAGGACCTGTCCCCAAAGGCGACAGCCGACAGCGGGCATCCATGGCGACCAGGACCTGTCCCCAATCCGCAGAAGGACCTGTCCCGGAGGGGGATTGACCATGACGTCGGGACCACCACCAGGACCTGTCCCCAGCCCCATCCGGGACCTGTCCCCGGCGTACCGCGCTCCCTTCGAACCCCTCGACAAGGACCTGTCCCCAGTGCTGTTCATGCCGTCCTCCGATGAAACCACCACCACTCGATCAGCAGGATCCCGAACCCCGCGAGGGCGAACCAACGCCACCCCTCCAGACTGGCCGGCTGGATCCGGGTGGCCGCCACCGCGGCCCGACGTCCCCGATCCAGACTCTCCCTCGGGGTGAGGTCCGTCTCGCGCGCGTCGAGGAGGTTGACCGCAAACGACCATCGGTTCGTCCCCTGCTCCACCCGATACACCCCCTGTCGGGTCGTGTCCGAAACGACGAACTCCCGGGTCCCCTCCGAGGGCGTCAGCGACTCGATCCGGCCGTCCGGTGCCGTCACCGATGCGGGCGGCACGGACCCCGGACCCTTCCAGAGCCACTGCACCGGGGCGGCAGTCCGACCCACCTCGGCGGCGGCGCGGATCCGGTCCGGGTCCAGCCACTCGATGGCGTTGGCGATGAAGATCGGGAATCCCACCCGCAGGGGCCAGGTGCTCTGCAGGAGATCGAACCCGATCCAGATCGTCCGCTGCCCGTCCGTCTCGCCCGCCCAGACGAGGGAGGATCGGGACGCCTCCACCAGAGAGACGGCCCACGAAGGCGTCGGCATCTCTAGGGCCTGGGCGACCTGGACCGCGTCGAAACCCACGAAGCGCAGCAGCGGATGGGTCGACTTCCAGTCCACGATCACCGGGGCCTCGATCGACCCCACCGGTCCCGGGGACCACCCCGGGCGCACCACATGGATGGCGAGGACATTCGCCCGGGGCCAATTCCCAGGCACGACGTCATCCAGCACAACGATGTCGGACTCGACGCCCTCGGCTGGAACCGAGGCTGCGACGACCACCTCGACCCGGGGGCCGGCCGATCGGAGCGCGCGTTCCAGGAACCGATTGCCCCGCGTGACCAGGAAGATCCGAACTGGACGTGGGAGCCGGCTGACCACCGACACCGTGTTGTCGACCGCGAGGTCATCCGGCTGGTCGAGGGTGATGGTGAACACCCCATCTCGGGGCTGATCCACGACGAAGACCTCTGAGATTCCGTTGGTGGGACCGATCCGGACCCGACGTGACGCGACCACCTCGTCCTCGAACCGGACGGTGATCGGCACCTCGGCTGCCTCGGGGGTCGGATTGGCCACCCGCACGAACAAGGCGCGCTGGGTCGGGTTCTCGGGATTGGACCTCATCTCGGCAGAGACCAGTCCTAGGTTCCGGTTGCGTTGGCCGACCCGATGGAAAACGAGCGGCAGATCGAGGGTGTCGATTCCTGCGAGATCGACGCCGGCCCCATCACTGAACAGGTGGACCTCGGCTCCCGGACGATCCTTCACGAGGGTTGCCGCGACACGGAGAGCCTCATCGAGGCGGGTGGGGGTATCGGTCACCCGGGCGGACTCGATGGCCCGTCGGAGCGAGGCCTTGTCGGTGGTCGGGGACTGTCGAACCTCCGCCTGGGCAGCCGCCACCAGGACGAGCATCTCCTGCCCCTCCGACGCCGGTCCCAGCGCATCGACCAGAGCAAGGGCCTGTCGACGCGCGACCTCGAAGCGGCTGGGGGACTCGTCGACCGCCTGCATCGAGGCGCTAGCGTCGAGGATGACGACCTGGAGGGATCCCTGGAGGCGGTTGCCGGTCCTGAAGGGTCGGGCGAGGGCGATCACCACGAATGCGAGGATCGCGAGCTGCAGGAGAAGGAGGGCATGCCGTCGAAGACGCTGGAACGGGGCGTTGGCCTGGTTCTCGGCGAGGAACCGCTGCCACAGGACCGTGCTGGGGACGACCCGAGAGATCCGGCGTCGCCTGAGCAGGTAGAACCCCACCACCACGGGCAGCGAAAGCGCGAACCACAGGGCCCATGGGGAGAGGAGGCTCACGGCGGTCCACCCGTCACCGGCAGGTCGGGGATTGAGACGACCCCTTCATGACCGGATCTCACCGCGCGGGCGGCGAGTAGTTGGCCTCCAGGTAGGACACGAGGGCCGGAATCTCGTTCGTCGACAATGGCGCCCCGAACCGCGCCTTCATCTTCTCCACGCTCGCCGTCCACTGCGCCCGGTTGAGAGGCGGCTGGGTGATCACGTAGTCCATGGAGTGACACGAGGAACAGGCGGAGCGGACCAATTCCACACCGGCCCCGGCCTTGAGCGCCGGCTCCTCCTTGGGCAGCTCGAGCCGATCTCCGGCGAACGGGTTCCGCACCGGCTCCACGGCGACGTCGGCGGCCAGAATCACGGAGGCCAGGACGGCCGGGATGCCGGGCAGAAGGAGGTGAGGTCGCTTCATGATCGGAGAACGGTGACGGTGACGGGTTCGACGCAATTGCGCATGTAACCAGCAGGATTCCAGAGCGGTTCGAGCGGCTGCGACTGGCCCAGCCGGTTCGTGGCCCGGGCCATCAGCGTCCGGGTGCCCGTGCCCTGGGGAGTCCAGTCCAGGGTCCACTCCCGGAAGGCGAAGTTGCCGAGGCTCTTGCCAAGCGTCGCCGCCTCCCAGCGCCGACCGCCGTCCGCCGAGACGAGGACCTCGCGGATCCCCTGCCCGTCGTCGAAGGCGATGCCCCGGAGACGCTGCGACACCCCGGAGCGGACCTCGGCTCCGTCCGAGACGCTCGTGATGAACGAGCGGACATTCATTCGGCTGATCGGGACCGTCCGTTTCGGCGTCGTCCCGGGCGCCACGGCGGCACAGGGATCGTCCGGGATCCGATAGCCCGGGTTCATCCAGAAGCCCTTGAAGTCCTCGCCCACCACCCGGATGTCATGGACCTGCTTGATCCAATAGGTGCCATAGTACCCGGGCACGACGAGCCGCAGGGGGAATCCGTTCAGCCACGGGAGCGGTTCCCCGTTCATCTCGTAGGCGAGCAGCAGCTCCGGGGTCATCGCCAGGTCCACCTCGATGGCCTTGATGAAGTCGGGAGTCGCCGGGAGGAATGGCTTGTCGAGACCGTTGAAGACGACCTGCTTCGCGGACGACTGGATCCCGGCGGCCTTGAGGACATCCGCCAGGCGGACGCCCTTCCATCGGGCACAGCCCATGGCGCCATGTCCCAGCTGACCGCCTCCAACCCGCGGCTGGAAATAGCCCCGGCTGTTCCCGGAACACTGAAGGACCGCAACGGTCTCGACCTGTTCGAACCGGGTCTTCAGCGCCTCCACCGAGAGTTCCAGCGGCGTGGCCACCTGTCCTGTGACCGCAACCCGGAAGGCCTCGGGCGTCAGAAGATCGGGAGCCGGCGGGGCATGGGTAAGGTGATAGCGGACGAAGAAGGCGTCGTTGGGGGTCAGCAGGCTTTCATTGAAGACCGAAAACGGGGTCTCCAGCTGCGGTGGCCTGGCGGTGAGGCGGATCAGGGGACGCTTCTGCGGATACTTCAC
>SYEM01000101.1 GCA_005801385.1 Verrucomicrobiales bacterium
AAAGCGGTGAGGCGACTGCGGAGACGAAACGGCTACTGGTAGCCGAGAAGAGTCGGTTGAACCCGTTTGCGTTGAAGCGGGAGATCGAAGCCGGGCTGAAGGAGATCGAGCGGAAGCGCCGGTTAGCGGCGTGAGCGGCCAAGCTCCGCTCCACCGACCCGGACGGAGGGAAGCCCCGGTAACACCCTTTTGGCGCAACGAATCCAGCTCTCGGGTAACAGATACTTCTGGCGCACGGCGACGCTTCGGTCAGTCCAAGGGAGGGACAGGGCGTGTTTCAGGCTCCCATGCCTACGGCGCGGTCCACCGCATTTTCCGGACGGGCACGAAGGCGGAATCGATGAGTTCGATCCGCATCCCCGGCGGCGATGTCGGAACCAGAGTTGAAACCGTCTTCTGTCGGATCTCCTCGGTCACGAGGCTCTTGAGAACCTCGAGACGCATCTGGTTGATGGAGATCTCAGGCGGGAATCCGTGGTGCTTTCCGGGGTTGTTTAACCGGTCTGTCGCTTCAATCGCCACCTGTTCCCCGGTCGCTTTGAGCAGCTCCGCGAGGTATACTACGCGCCGTTCGTAGGAGTTTGCTGCTTCTTGCGATCGGTTGCGCCGATCGTCCCAGGCCCTGTTGTTCACGAGGCTGGCCAATTCGTTCGCCAGATCCTTCGCTTCGGCCGGATCGGCGCTGGCCGCGACGATCTCAATGACGGCGGTGCCACGGTATTGGCTGACACGGATCCGGCTCCGGAGGCGCTCGATGCATCCCTCCCGCCCCAGGCCCCAACGCGACTTCAGTTCGTAAGCATCGATAAAGGTTTGAAGGTTCGCCTCGCATTTCACCGATTCCAAGAATGTCGTGAGCCAGTAGGGACCATACGGGGCCGGGTTGCCCTATGAATTGGGCGCCGTGTCCACCCGGATCCGGGCGGTGGCGACGTACAGGCGTGGGGCGAGAAGCGTGGGCGCCGCGACCACGGTCACGCCGACGAGGAGAGCGCCAAGGGTCAGGGCCAGGATCCAGCGTCCCAGGCCGCGGAGCGGGGATGACGGGTTTGGATCGCCCTGCAGCAGCCGCTTCACGCGGTGCGACATCGACCCATCCGTGGCGGCGAGCTGCCATCCGCCGGAGATGTGGACCTGTTCGGCGAGCGTCACCAGGGCCGAGGCGAGGGAGCGGCCTTCGCCCTGGACGCCTCGGACCAGGTCGTCACACCGATGTTCGCGTTCCCGGCGGATCTGTTCCGAGACTCACCAGACCGCGGGATGGTAGAAGAGGACGGTCTCCGCGACCCGCTGCAGTAGGTTGATGAGGTAGTCGTGACCCCGGACGTGGGCCAGTTCATGCAGGAGGAGCGCCTCGATCTGGGTTCCCGGGAACGTCTGGAGCAGGCCGATCGGGAGGAGGATCACAGGACGCAGCCATCCGATGACCAGCGGCCCCTGGACCCGGGCGGATTCGCGCAGGCGAACCGGTCGGCTGACCCCAAGGGTCTGGGCGAGGGTCTGGCAGCGGTCCTGCCAGGGTTGGGGTGCGGGGTGCGACAGACAGGTGGCGAGGCGTCGGACCTGCCACCAGCCACCGGCGAGCCGGATCCCGAAGACCAGCACCCCGACCAGCCAGGCCCAGATGATCCAGACCAACCCATTCTGACGGAGCACCGAGGGGGGCTGCACTGACGGCAAGCTGCGGAGCCTGCTGCAGGGGCGTGTTTTCAACGGCCTCTGCCGTCAGGAATGGGATCGGCGTGAGGTTCAGGGTCAGGAACGTCATCACCGGGGCGACGGCCATGAGCGTCAGGGTTCCGCAGGCGAGCGCGTGGCGTTCCCGGGCTGGGGCGTTTCGGAGAACACGGAGTGCCAGGGCCAGGGCTGCGGCCAGGACGGTGCCCTGCCACAGGAAGTGGAGGAGGACGCGGGCCATGGTGATGGCCAGTGGACCGGAGAGTTCGGCGACCAGGGAGTTCATGCGCTGGAGGTGTCGAGGGTGTTGAGGAGTTGGCGCAGTTCGCCGAGTTCCTTCCGGGAGGGCTTCCGGCCGGCAAGGGCGTGCATCACGAGTTTCTGGGCGGATCCGCCGAAGGCCCGGTCGAGGAGATCGTCCACCAGCTGTCGCTGGGTCGCCTCTTCCGGCTGGGCCGGGGAGAAGACGTGGGTCCGCTCCGAATCGTCCCGCGTCACCAGGCCCTTCTCGGTCATGATTTGGAGCAGCTTCAGGATCGTGGTGTAGCCCGTGCCGGGCTCGGACTCATCGACCACCTGACGCACGGTCGAGGGGCCGTTGCTCCAGAGAATCCGCAGGATGGCCAGCTCCGCCTCGGTCGGGCGTGGATGTTTGGAAGGCACGGAAAATAAATATACGAAGAAATTCGTAGAAACAACGAAAAACTTCGTAGAAGTACTTTTTGGACATCCGTCTTCCTTGTTTCTCTCAGTCTGCACGTGAGTCTCTCCGCGCAAGGACTCCCGGTTCTACGGGCTTGGAGGCGGGGCGGTTCTGAACCCGGGTGGAAGTCCCACGGAGCGGGTCTTTGTGGCGCCGGGGGCAGAAGAGACCGGGGCCTGAGCCGGTCAGGTACTGCGGCCCAGTCCCAACAGGCACCCCTCACAGAGG
This sequence comes from Verrucomicrobiales bacterium, assembly GCA_005801385.1. GTDB lineage: Bacteria > Verrucomicrobiota > Verrucomicrobiia > Limisphaerales > UBA9464 > UBA9464. Next base: position 2,609 of record SYEM01000101.1, read on the forward strand.
GTCCTCCGATCCGTGGACAGACACGTGACCGTCAGACGCTCCCGGAGCGTTTCCATCGAGACCATTCCATGACGGACCAGTCCCCCGACGAACTCGAGGTCCTTTTCGCGGCCAGCGACCAGCTTTGAAACCGCAAGGTCGTGGACTTCAAGACAAAGGCCGGTTCCAGCGCCCGTATTCTCGTTCTGGACGGGAATGACCCGGTCACGCCACCCAGCCGGCAGGATGGCTGTCTCCTCGGCGACCCCGTGGGCGTAGTATCCGAAGGTCTGGTGGAATGGGGAACCTTCACCGATGCAGCCTTCGACCAGGTCGCTATCCTCTTGGCTTCGGAGCGAGAAAAGGTCCGCTTCGATGGAAACCAGCAGTTCCTCCGGAGCCTCTGGGAATTGGCCGAGGATGGCCTGACTGCCAATGATGACGAATTCCGGAGCGCCGGTGATGCCCGAAGCCGCCCTGACGATGTGCTCAAGCTGGTGACGCTGCACGTTCGTGTCCGATTCGGCGTTTGGTCTCCCATACCCTCCTGGGTGGGAGAACACCTGCGAATGGGGAATTCTGCCGGAGCCGCCGTCCCTCGTCGGTCTCGGCGCACAGAATCTCACAGACCTCGTCGAGGGGGCGTTCGAGGATCGCCTTCCACTCGGAATAGCATCGCAGCAAAGCAGGGCTGTCCGCGTTTCGGGCACACCATCGACCGAGATTCTCTCGCGCAATATCAAGGGGGTGTCGTGATACCCGAAGCATCGTCACCACCTGCCTTGCCAGTTCCAAGCTGACCTCGTCCTGAAGCCCGTGAGACACGTTGGGACGCTAACTGCGCCCGCCGAAAAGGCCAGTCTGCAGTCGGGGAAGGAGCCGCCTTGGGACCGCCTCCGAGGAGTCAACCTGTTGGTCTTTTGTGCATCTGGGTGCACTCAGTTCCGCGTTGGGATTCCCGGCTTCCCGGGCTTGGAGGCGGGGCGGTTCTGAACCATCGTGGTGATCCCGTGGGGCGTTACCAAAACGGTTCACGCAGGGTCGTGGCCAGAATCTGTCCCGATGGTCTCCTGGCCAGCCCCCATCACGTTGCTTTTCATGAGAACCCAGATTCCCCCCGTGCTGCTGTTCCTCGCGGTCTTCACCGCGGCCGCTGTCCAGAGTCTCTGTGCCCCGGCCCCAGCGCACCGGTCTACCGACCCGTTTCCGTCGACCTATGCCGATCCGGCGGTGCCGCTGTTGAGCCTGCCGACCGAGTTCCGTGCCCGGCGTACCACGGCGAATCTGACCATGGCCCCCGGCAAGCCGGTCGAGATCTTCAATGCCACAGGCGCCGGCTGCATCCGCCACCTGTGGTTCGTGTTCGGGGAACAGGATATCGAGGACCTCTCCATTGAGATCACGGTCGATGGCGCCGTCGAACCCCAGGTTCGGATGCCCTTCCGATCGTTCTTCGGCACCCTGTTGGGATTCGAGGCCTACCCCATCGACAGTGCCGGCCTGGTGAACTTTCCGAACTTCACGGTCACCAACGACCCCATGATTCCAAAGAAGGCCTCGCCCGGCTGGAATCTCTACCTGCCGATCCCATTCTCCAAGGGATGTCGGATCATTCTGAACGCCGCCTCGGCCAAGAATGGGGCTGGTATGATCGATTGGCAGCAGTACCGGGGTGGCGTGGCGCTGACGCCGCTGCGCTTCCACGCGCAGAGAAACATCGCACGACCGGGCAATCCGACGGAACCGTTCCCCATCGCGGAGACCGAGGGCACGGGATTCCTTGCCGGCTATGTCATGGGCTGGCGACAGCGGGACCGCAGCGACATGGTGTTTCACAACGGCGGCACCCGGATGCTCATCGACGGCCAGACCGATCCCCATGTGATCTGTGGCCACAACGTCGAGGACGACTTCGGATTCTCGTGGGGCTTCAACCAGTATCAGACCCGTTGGGTCGGCTGTCCGTATCGCGACAACCGCGGGCGCACCGATCAGGATGGTGTCTTCTACCGGTTCTTTGGCCCGGACCCGATCCTGTTCCGTTCGTCCCTGAGCTTCACCTCCGCAGCCCGGCCCGATGACTACGAGGCCGTCTCCTACTTCTACAAGGTGCCGGGATCCAAGGCGCCGCCCATGGTGGCCCCGCAGGACTGGCAGGTTGTGGGTCCGTTCCCCGACGGCAACTCCCTCAAGGCTTTCCAGGAACCCGAGGACGATCTGGTGCGGCAACTGTCGCATGGCGACTGGCCGGGAAAGGTCATAGTGGGTGCCAAAGAGTTCACCGTCCACGAGCTCCGCCCGAGATACGGCTGGGTCCGGCTCGAAGGCGTGTACCAAATCCGTTACCCCTATCCCCGTACGGATCAGTCCGCCTACCTGCGTGGCACCCTCAACAGCACCTCCCGGCGCAGAGCCACCCTCCGTCTCGGCCTGGACAACTGGGCGATCGTCTATCTCAACGGCCGTCGGGTGGCCGTGCTCGACCATGCCGAGGAATTCACCACCGCGAGAATTCCGATCACGCTCGACAAGGGGGCGAACCAACTCCTGATCAAGACGAACAACCGTCAGAACCGGGAACGTCATCTCTGGGCGATCCACTGCGCGGTGGAATAGCGGTAGCGGTGATTAAAACCGCGTTTGGTATCCTCGGTTCCCGGGCTTGGACGCGGGACGGTTCTCAACCATGGTGACACTCCCGTGGGCGGGAACGGGGCGTCCCATGAGATTCCTTGAACGACAGGCAACGGTGGCGGAGGCGGGGTTCAACCGCTGGATGGTCCCGCCCGCCGCGATTGCGGTGCACATGTGCATCGGCCAGGTCTACGGATTCTCTGTCTTCAACGTCCCGCTGACCCGTCTGCTCGGCATCACCCAATCCCTCCCCGGACAGGATTGGGGAATCCCCCAGGTGGGGTGGATCTACTCCATCGCCCTGTTCCTGCTCGGCATCTCGGCTGCCGTCTTCGGCAAGTGGGTGGAACGCAGCGGTCCCCGGAAGGCCATGGTCGCAAGTGCTCTCTGCTTCTGTGGAGGACTGCTCTTAGCCGCCGCCGGGGTGCACGGGCATCGACTCTGGCTCGTCTACCTCGGCTATGGAGTCCTCGGGGGCGTCGGTCTCGGCCTTGGCTACATCGCGCCGGTCTCCACCCTGATGAAGTGGTTCCCCGATCGCCCCGGCATG
>SYEM01000102.1 GCA_005801385.1 Verrucomicrobiales bacterium
CATTATGCGGTTGTACATTTCTTCGGCAAACGCATGAATTTCTTCTTCGGTCATTTTCGTATATTGATATTAATGATAACACGAGGGCCAGAGGTTGGTTGGCATGAGGTGTGCCAATGCATACCATCAAATATGACCATGCGGCCTTTCTTTGGTCTTACTCGTGTAAATTCTTTTAGCTCATCAAATACAGGAATATCGGACTTATTTTTCATTGTATTGCTATAAATGACGGTCTCGGCATCGTTATCGGTCGCATAGTAGAGCATTACCCAATGTGGCTCATACAGGTCAATATGTGGTGTATCAATGTCGGTGCCTGTATAGTGTTCACTTAGCGGTAATTGTAGAAATGAGCGTATTTGTATTACCTCTACTTCTTTTTTACCTAGTGAAATTGCACCGTCGCCCGGAAATCAGGGATCTGTACCGGAACCTCGACGACCGATGGAACCGGAGGGCTGCGGCGCTCAACCAGCGGTTCCGGGACGTCGGTGCCCCGGTGCAGGTGGCCCACCTGTCGACGGTCTGGACGTTCCTGTATACCCGGCCGTCCCGGTACCACTGGATGTTCCAGTTCTACCTGCGGGCCGAGGGGATCGCCCTCAGCTGGGTGGGTTCGGGTCGACTGATCTTCAGCCTCGACCTCAGTGACACCGACTTCGAGGAGATCACGGCCCGGATGGTGCGCGCGGCGCAAGCGATGGATCGGGATGGCTGGTGGTGGTCCGATCCGGTGCTCACCCAACGGAGCATCCGCCGGACGCTCCTGAGTGAGATGGTTCGGGAAATCCTCGCGCCCTGAAGGGTTCAGGCCGTGACACCCGGCCAGACTCAATGGGCCTCAACATGGTCCATGGGATCGATCAGCTCGCCACGCAGCAGAGCAAGCGGAGAGCGCCAGTAGAGCAGGATGTCATGGACGGGATCGGTGATGATCTTGGACATCCAGACCAGTCCCGTGGCCACGTCCCTGAGGAAGAACAGGTGGACGGTCCTGAAGACCAGTCCGCCGATCCCGATGTAGAACCAGGCCATGCCGACGTCGTGGAGATACTCCATGACGCTGGAGTAGGGCTGGATCCAGCCAAACAGCGTGGGGTTCACAATGAGGATCACCGGGGCGGCGGCCCAGAGGGCCATGAGCACGATCTTCCGACGCAGGTTGTATCCGATCTTGATGTCCTCCTTGTGCTCCTGGGTCGCCTCGTTGACATGGTCATAGCCGCGGGGTTCGAAGAAGAAATGTCCCGCCTGACGACTGGTCATGGAGATGCCCCACGCGATGAGGGCGGCCACAGCTGGGTCGATGAAGAGAAAGGCGTAGGCCACAAGGAAGCTCATGGCGCTGACGAGGTGCAGGGACTGGTTGATTCGGCTGTGGTGGTAGTACCGGTGGTCGTCCCAACGTTGGATGCGGAGCTGTTCCCAATAGGAGTTCATGTGGTGGATCGGATTTCGATCCTCGGATCTAACATGGCGAAACGCGGATCCGAAGGGCGGATCTGTGAACACGCGGTTCCACAACGGTGTCGGCACCTCAATATCATCGGAACGCCATCTGGCTGTCTCAGGACGTATCCAGAAGGGGAGCATGACTCTGGATATTCGTGCTGAACTCCCATCGCCAACCCGCACCGCCCAGGACCGCCTCCGCATCGCCGTCGTGACGGAGACCTATCCGCCGGAGGTGAATGGTGTTGCGGGAACCGTTGCCCAGATTGTCGCGGGTCTCCGCAGCCGTGGCCACGAGGTCCAGCTGATCCGCCCGCGTCAGCCGAAGGACGAGGCTGCTGGAACCGCACAGGAAGCGGAGGCGGGGTTCACGGAGACGTTGACCCGTGGGGTGGCAATCCCGCGGTATCCGGAGCTGCGCATGGGGATGCCGATCGCGCGGCGATTGCGTGGGGATTGGATCCTCGAGCGGCCGGACGTCGTGCACATCGCGACCGAGGGACCCCTGGGGTGGTCTGCGTTGTCGACGGCCCGTCGACTCGGCATCCCGGTGCTCTCGGAGTTCCGCACCAATTTCCATTCCTATATGCAGCACTACGGCATCGGCTTCATGCAGCCTGCGGTGCTCGCCTACCTCAGGAAATTCCACAACCAGGCCGCGTGTACGATGGTGCCGACCGCGGGCCTGCGCCGGGAGCTCGAGGCCACGGGCTTCAACCATCTCGAGGTGGTCGCCCGGGGTGTGGACACCGAACTGTTCCAGCCCGCGCGGAGGTGCCCGGACCTGCGCCGGATGTGGGGTGTCCTGGAGTCCGAGCCGGTCATCCTCTACGTCGGCCGTCTGGCTCCTGAGAAAAACCTGGATCTCCTCGGCGAGACATTCGGCCGGATCCGTCAGCGGGTGCCTGCAGCCCGGCTGGTCGTTGTGGGGGATGGCCCCGCCCGTGACCTCGCCCGGTCCCTGTGCCCGACGGCCCTGTTTGCCGGTCGGCGCTCCGGAGAGGAACTCGCCCGACACTACGCCTCGGCCGATGTCTTCCTGTTCCCGAGCCTCACGGAGACCTTTGGTAACGTGACCCTCGAGGCGATGGCCAGCGGACTGGCGGTCGCAGCCTTCGACTATGGGGCGGCGGGCGCCAACATCCGGACCGGCATCTCGGGCTGGGTTGCCCCCTTTGCCGACCGGGGAGCCTTCATCCGGGGATCGGTCCAGCTGGCCCTCGATGTCGCCCTCGCACGCCGCCTTGGTCGCAAGGCCCGGGACACCGCTGTCGAGAGGGGATGGGATGCCATCCTCGATCAGGTCGAGTCCCTCTACCTCCGGTCGATCACGGAATTTCAGTCGCGTCGGAGCAACTGACGCGTCAGTCGGAACGATTCAATCGGATCGGTCCCGTGCGGGCTGCTTCGGCTTCCGCAGGAACGTTGTTGTTCGCCCGCTCCGGGCCTCCAACCAATCCGATCATCGCTCTTGGCTCGCCTTGCGAAAGGATCCACCACACCATTACTTTAATTCCAACGGGATCGATCCGTATCAGGCCCCGTCACCTTCTTCCCGCATCGATCATGAGTCCCCAAGGAATCGCACGCGTCATCGGAGTCGGGCTGCTGCTCTTCAGCGCCATCGTCATGGCCACCTCGGGAACGTTCGTGGTCAAGCCGGGGTATCGAGGGATCGAGGTCGCTCTGGGCCGGGTTTCCCAGGACTTCAAACCGGAGGGCTTCGGCCTCAAGGCCCCGTTCGTGACCGAGATCATCCCGGTCTCCGTGCGTCAGCAGACCGCCGAGGAATTGGCGGAATGCTATTCGTCGGACCTCCAGCAGATCCGGGTGGACCTGCGATTGCTCTACCGGATTCCCGAGGCTTCGGTGGTGAAACTCTTCCAGGATTACGACGGAAACCCGTTCGAGAGCCTGGTCGCCCCGCGGGTCCAGGAGGCGTTGAAGGAGGTGGCCGCGATGCAGAGTGCGGAGCTGATCGTGAAGAACCGTGAGCAGATCAAGACACGGTCGCTGGAGATCGCCCGTCGCAAGATCGGCTCCCTTGTCGTTCTCGAGGACATCGTCATCCAGAACATTGCCCTCACCCGCGAATTGGAGCACGCCATCGAGGCCAAGATGGTCCAGGAACAGGAGGCCTCGAAATCCAAATACTTCCAGCAACGTGTGCAGATCGAGGCCGACACAGCCGTGATCCGGGCCAAGGGCGAGGCCGAGTCGATCCTCATCCGCGGCGAGGCCTTGAGGAAGAACCCTGCCTTCGTGGATCTCCAGATCGTGGACCGCTGGGACGGCATCGCTCCGTTGGTCATCGGCGGCAAGGATCAGATCCTGTTGAACCTCCAGGACCTGGAGCGTCTCAAGGGTCCGAAGACGGAGCCCTCAGGATCCCGCCCAACGACTCCGGCCCCCGCCTCGGCTCCCGCCTCGGCTCCCCGGACCAACAAACGCTGACGCCATGAATCCTCTAACCGCCTCCCGTCTGATCGTCGCTTCGATCGTGTTTTTCGTGGCGTTGCTGGTCCTCAACTCGGGCTCGTATGTCATCAAACCCGGCTCCCGCGGGCTCAAGGTGACGCTCGGCAAGACTCAGGAGGGATTTCTGCCCGAGGGCTTCGGATTCAAGACACCGTTCATCACCAGCATCGTGCGGGTCAATGTCCGACAACGCACCCGGGCGCTGACGGCCGACTGTTTCTCCTCGGATCTTCAGCAGGTGAAGATCGACCTCCGGGTCCTCTTCCGGATTCCGGAGGCGTCGGTGGTCCCGATCTACCGTGAGTTCGCTGGTGATCCGTTCGACAGCCTGATCGCCCCCCGAGTCCAGGAGGCCATCAAGGAGGTCACCGCGTTGATGACAGCCGAGCAGATCGTGAAGAACCGGGAGGAGATCAAGAAGAAGTCCATGACCCTGGCCAGCCAGAAGATCGGGCCCTTGCTAGTGGTCGAGGACATCGTCCTGCGGGATATCGACCTCTCGCCCGAGTTGGAAAAGGCCATCGAGGCCAAGATGGTGGCCGAGCAGCAGGCAAACCAGGCCCGCTTCACCCAGGTCCAGACCCAGACCGAATCCGAGACCGCGGTGATCAGCGCCAGGGGCGAGGCCGAGGCCATCCGGGTCCGTGGTGAAGCCCTTCGTCAAAGCCCGGCGTTCCTGCGGTGGAAGATCGTGGAGCGCTGGAACGGCCGCTCGCCGATGGTCATTCCTCCCCCCTCCGAACACAATGCAGCCGGTCTCCTGCTGCCGCTCAGCCCGGCCGAAACCGCGCCCGTCCCATGACCGCCCGCCGCCGCGCCGCCCTGCAGGCCTTGTTCCTGGCTGCCCTGGGACTGTTCCTGATCTGGGTCTTCCCGCGCGCCGCCGCGTTCACCGAGATGGCGGCCCGCGAGCTGCGCTACTTGTGGTGGCTCGTCCTGGTGATCGGCGTCGGAGTGTGGCTGATCTGGGGCTACGCGCGAAAACCTAAGGAATAGCCAGAAAGGCTCGCTTCAGTCGACCTGGCTGCCCGCCGATGAGGTCCGCCCACTTTGGGTCAGGAGCCGCCTGGCCTCCTCGACGGTCAGGCCACCGGCCGGCAGATCGAAGCCCAGCGAGTCTCCGTTGGGTTGGAACCCGTTGCCGTCCACATCGATGAAGATCGGGTTGTGGTACGCGCACGGACGGAGCTTGGCCTGGTCGCTCGTGCCATAGCCGCGGGACAGGTCGCTCTTTTCGCCCGCCGCCACCACGATGATGTGGGCGTCCTCGGAGAGAACGATCGGCAGGGTCTCCTGGAACCGGACGACGCCCTCCCGAAACCGATCGGGCGTCGTGTTGCGGGTGAAGTTCAGCGAGGGGACGCGTCGCCCGTTCACCAGCACCTGGACGCGGTCGATTTCGATCCAGTCGGTGCACTGGACCGTGACGCGAAGCTGGTTGGTCCTTGAGCCCCGGCTGAGGCCTCCGGGGAAGGTTCCGTCGGCAAGCTGCACCTGGAGGAAGGGGCCGGTGGTCAGGATGCTACGGCCGGCCTTGGCGTGAGTGACGTTCTCGCGCCAGTCAATGTCTGCGGGGACGTCTGATACCAAATAACCTTAAATATCGGTATATTTTACTGGTTCTGGGTGTTGGGACTCTGTAATCTTGCCCATGCCTCGAACACGAAAGCCCCTGGATGCCCTTGGCCAAGCTCCTCTGGTCGCCAAGCTGCTCCGCTCCGAACCTTCCGGGCCGCGTCGCG
>SYEM01000010.1 GCA_005801385.1 Verrucomicrobiales bacterium
CATATCCGGGATGGATCGCGTCGACATCGGCGATCTCCGCCGCGGAGATGATGCGGTCGATCCGCAGGTAGCTGTCGGTGCTGGGGCCATCCCCGATGCAGATGGCCTCGTCAGCCACTTGGACGTGCATCGAGTTGGCGTCCGCCTTGGAGTAGACCGCAACCGTCTTGACGTTCAACTCGCGGCACGCGCGGATGATCCGCATGGCGATCTCGCCGCGATTGGCGACCAGGACTTTCTCGAACATAGGGGGTTTCGATCGAAGGAGGATCTCGGACTATCAGAAGCGGTTTCCCGCCGGCATCCTGCCGGACAGCGACCCGCGGCAGACCGCTCAGAGCGGACGCACCTTGAACAGGGGCTGGCCGAATTCCACCGGCTTGGCGTTGTCGGACAGGATCGAGGTGATGATGCCTCGGGTCTCGGCCTTGATCTCGTTCATAACCTTCATGGCCTCGATGATGCAGACCACGGTGTCAGGCCCCACCTCGGTCCCGACCTCGACGTAGGACGCCGAGTCTGGGGACGGGGAGCGGTAGAAGGTGCCGATCATCGGGGACTTGATGTCCGGGTCGCCCGAAGAGGCCGCCGAACCCGCGGCAGGAGCCGAGGCGGCTGGCCCCGAAGCCGGCCGGGCCAGCTGGGTGAACGCCGTGAGCTCCGGATCGTCCACCGGGGTCACCATCGGCATTCCGACCGCGATGGGCCGCTTCAGCTTGATCTTGAATTCCTTCTCCTCGAGCTCGAACTCCGAAAGGGAGTTCTTCTTCATCAAATCAATGATCGCCTTGATCTCCTTGAGATCCACGTGGTGTCCCGGGTTGAAGTTGGTTGAAAATCTCGAAACGAAACGGGGCAGATCCAGCTTGTGGGCCTCCCCCCGCTCCGTCACGGCGGGCGGATGCTGTGTGAAGACCCCGTTACCGGTCAAGGCCCATGTCACCCCCCACCGAACACCCCTTCCGCAAGCCCCAAAACCGCCTTACGCCGAGGCGGTAACCTTAACGAGTGCCTCCAAACCAAGGAGGTACGAGGTCACACCAAAACCCGCGATCTGTCCCCGGCAGACGGCGGCGATGACGGAATGGTGTCGAAACTCCTCCCGGGCGTGGATGTTGGAGAGGTGGACCTCGACAACCGGGATGCCGATGGCGGAGATGGCGTCCCGTAGGGCGACGCTGGTGTGGGTGAAGGCCCCGGCATTCAGAACCACTCCGGCGCAGGTCGAGCGCGCCTCATGGAGCCAGTCCAGAAGCTCGCCCTCGTGGTTGGACTGCCGGCAATCGACCTCAACCCCGAGTTGACGGGCCCGATCCCGGAAGGCGGCCTCGATGTCGGCCAGGGTCGACCGCCCGTAGACCTCGGGCTGGCGGGTCCCCAGGAGATTCAGGTTGGGACCGTTCAGGAGCAGCACCTTCATTGGACGATTAACGGGATTCCCCTCCCGGGTGTCGAGCCTCCGTCGCCGCGGATCCCGGATAGAAAAGACTCAACGTTCCCGGCGGTTCCTGTTTACTCGCGCTTCCAAGATCGATGAAGGACTCCCCTGCCCCCACCACCCTGAACCCGACACCGTCCCCCGCGGCCGGGATCCGGGATCTCTTCCGGAACTATGTCGTTCCCAGCTATGGCCGGTTTGACCTCGTCTTGGACCGTGGCGCCGGCAGCCACCTCTGGGATGTGGACGGGCGACGCTACCTCGATCTCGGCGGCGGTATCGCGGTCTGCTCGCTGGGACATGCCCATCCGGAGCTTGCCGAGACCCTGGCCACGCAGGCGCGTCGGCTCCTGCACGTCTCGAACCTCTACCACCACGAGCCGCAGGGACGTCTGGCCGAACAGATCGTGACGCGCATCGCTCCGGGCAAGGTGTTCTTCGCCAACTCCGGGGCGGAATCCAATGAGGGTCTCTACAAGCTGGCCCGGAAATTCGGACACGACGAGGGGCGGTTCGAGATCCTGACGGCCACGAACTCTTTCCACGGCCGAACCCTCGCCAGCATCGCGGCCACCGGGCAGGACAAGGTCAAGAAGGGGTTCGAACCCGCCGTGAGCGGGTTTCGTCACATCCCCTTCAACGACCTTGATGCCGCACGGAATGCGCTGTCTCCGGCCACCGTGGCCATCCTCATCGAGGGGGTGCAGGGGGAAGGAGGCCTGACCCCGGCCACCGTCGAGTATCTCCTTGGGTTGCGACGCCTCTGCGACGAGAACCGGATGTTGCTCCTAATGGACGGGGTCCAGTGCGGACATTTCCGGACGGGCCGATTCCAGAGCTTCCAGCGGCTGCTGGAAGGCGTACCCGGAGCCGAATCGTTCCTGCCCGACGCCCTCTCCACCGCCAAGTCGCTCGGCGGCGGATTCCCGATCGGGGCCTTCTGGGTTCGTCAGAAGGTCCATGGGGTCGACCTCGCCGACCTCCTGGGACCCGGCACCCATGGAACCACCTTCGGCGGCACCCCCCTCGCCTGCGCCGTGGCACTCAAGATCTTCGAGATCATCGACCGGGACGGCCTCGTCGACCATGTGCGCTCGGTCGGGACCTGGCTGACGTCGGAACTCGCGACGCTCGCCGCAACCTTCCCCGGGGTGGTCCGGGGAATCCGGGGTCTGGGGTTCATGCAGGGTCTTGAGCTCCATCCGCGGGATCAGATCCCGGGCTTCGCCGGCAGCGACAGGCCGGCCAGCCTCCAGATGGTCCATCAGCTCCAGGAGGCCGGAGTGCTGACCATCCCCTCGGGCAACCAGGTGGTCCGTCTCCTTCCAGCCCTGAACCTGCCCCAGGACCAGCTGGCCGAGGGACTGGACTCGATCCGGAAGGTCCTCGAGCGGATCGCCTAGACCGACTCCATGGATTCCGCGGATTCCCCGGGCTCCGGAGCGATCGGAGGAGTCCCGGGATCCACCCGTTCCACCACCGACTCGACCCTTCCGGAGGCCAGTCGGGTCTCCAGCCGTTGGCCTGGACGGAGTCCGTCGACCCGACGCACCAGCTGCCCGGTCGACGGATCGAAGGTCAGGGAGTAGCCCCGTTCGAGGACCTGGAGCGGGGACAGGAGCCGGAGGGACTGCCCCGCCTGATCCGAGCGGGACCGAAGTCGGTCCCGATGGCGGGACACCGCGACGGCCAGTCGGCGGCGGAGTTCGAACAGGCGCCGTCGGTCCCGCTCGAGGGCCACCTGGGGACGCCGCGCCAGCAATCGGGACACCGACGACGATACCCGGGATGCGGCATCCCGGACGCCCCGTCCCACCCCTCGGACCAGGGCGGCTGTCGCGTCGTCCACCTGCTGGATGCGCGTCTCGAGCTGTCGCCGCGGATGTCGTCGCTCCAGCCGGAGGGTCCAGGACTCGGCCCGCTGGCCCCAGTTCAGGACCGTCCGGGCCGTCAGCACGCGCAGACGGCGCGCCGCGACCGAGAGCCGTCCGACGGCATCGACGTAGCCCGCCGTCAGCAACTCCCCTGCCGCGCTTGGGGTAGCGGCGCGCAGGTCGGCCACCAGGTCAGCGATGGTGAAGTCGATCTCATGACCCACCGCCGAGATCACGGGCAGCCCAGAGGTAGCGATCGCCCGGGCCACGACCTCCTCGTTGAAGGACCACAGATCCTCGAGGGATCCGCCGCCGCGCGTCACCAGGATCACGTCAAGCGACCCAGGGTGTGCCCGTTCCCAGGCGTTGAGCATGCCGATCGCCTCCGCGATCTCCGACGCGGCGCCCTCGCCCTGGACGCGGACTGGGACGAGCACGAATTCCAGCCCGGCGAAGCGGCGTCCGACGACGTGAAGCACATCCCGGATCGCGGCACCGGTGGGGGAGGTCACCAGGCCGACCCGACGGGGAAAACGAGGAACCGGACGCTTCCGTTCAGCCTCGAAGAGGCCCTCGGCCTGCAACCGGGCCTTGAGCCGCTCGAAGGCCGCCTGGAGTGCCCCGATGCCCTCGAGCTCCACTGACGTCACCCGCAGCTGATACTTCCCCTGGGGCTCGTAGACCGTCAGCTCCCCGCCAAGGATGACCTTCGCCCCGTCCCGGAGCGGGACCCTCGACGCCGCTGATTGGCTCCGGAACAGCACACAGCCCAGCTGGGCCGTGGCATCCTTGAGCACGAAATAGGCATGGCCGCTGGCCTGCAGCCGATGGTTGGAGATCTCACCGGAGACCCGGACGAATCCGAACCGGGATTCGAGGTAGCGCTTGATGCCCTGGGTGAGCTCGCCCACCGACAGCACCGCCGGGGGGCTGGCCGGCGAAGGCGGTTCGACATCCACGGCGGCCTCGACCTCGCGCTTGGGCGGGCCGACTGGACCTCCCGAACCGGTCCGAGGGGTGAAGAGGTCACCGAAGTCCCACTGGCTTTTGGAGGATCTGGGCATCGTCGGTCCTTCAGGAAGCAGTCCGATCCGCGATCACGACACGCCCAGCCGTTCCGAGATGCGGTGGATCGACCGGGCCCGGCCAGTGGACTCATCCACATCGACCCAGCATCCGTTGAGCTGGACCCCTCGGGTGCAAACCTCGAACCGCTGGGGCGTCTGGGTGAGGAACCGTCTCAGGATGGGGGCGGTTTCCCGGCCGAGGACCCCGTCGTGGCCCCCGGTGAACCCGGCGTCGGTGAGGCAGGCGGTCCCAGCCGGAAGGATCCGCTCGTCCGCCGTCTGCACGTGCGTGTGGGTGCCCACTACGAGGCTCACCTGTCCATCGAGATGCCACCCTAGCGCGATTTTCTCCGAGGTCGCCTCAGCATGAAAATCAACGAGTACGACCGTCGCCTGGGCCTTGAGGGACGCCAGTTCCCGGGGCGCGACGACAAAAGGGTTCTCGAGGGGCGCCATGAAGGTCCGACCCTGGAGATTCAGGACCCCGAGCGGGGCGCAGCCGGGTCGGGTGACGACAGTGGATCCTCGACCCGGGACCTCGGGCGCATAGTTGGCAGGGCGCACGAAGCGGGGTTCGGACTGCAGGAGCTGGGAGACCTCGCGTTGGTCCCAGAGATGATCCCCGGAGGTGATGACATCAACCCCGGCCGCGAAGATCTCCGCCGCGGTGGCGGGTGTGATGCCGGAGCCTCCGGCGGCGTTCTCGCCGTTGGCCACGACGTAGTCGAGTCCGAGGGACTCCCGGAGCACCGGGATCCGTTCCCGACAGGCCCGTCTTCCGGGTTCGCCCACGATGTCTCCGATGAAGAGGATGCGCACCGGTCTGAGGTTGGGCCGACACCCACCCGGGGGCAAGGCGCGTGAGCACCGTGCGCCGCCCCCGTAGGGTGGAACCCACAAAACCGTTGTCCCCCGCGCCCCCGCGCGGGCAGGGTCCACAGGCTGTCTATGCAACAGGTTAACATCGGACTGGTCGGGGGCGGAACGGTGGGGGGTGGAGTGCTTTCCGGACTCCAGAGGAACGGCAACCTCCTGTCGTCGAGGTTGGGACTGTCCCTGAACGTCGCCCGGGTCGCGGTCCGCGACGTCCGCAAATCCCGATCCGTGGCCCTGCCGCCTGGCGTGATCACCGGGGACTGGCGACAGGTCGTCAACGACCCGTCGATCCACATCGTCACCGAGCTGATGGGAGGGACGACCCTTGCGCGGCAGGTCGTGCTTGCGGCGCTGCGCCGCGGCAAGCCGGTCGTCACCGCGAACAAG
>SYEM01000103.1 GCA_005801385.1 Verrucomicrobiales bacterium
CCACTGGAAATTGTAGCCACCCAACCAGCCGGTGACATCCACGACCTCACCGATGAAGTGGAGGCGTGGGACCTTCCGGCTCTCGAGTGTCTTGGAGGAAAGTTCGGCGGTGTCCACGCCGCCGAGCGTGACCTCGGCCTTGGCATAGCCTTCATCGCCGGCCGGCTGGATCTCCCACGACTCCAGCGCGCGGGCCATGGCCTCCAGATCCCGCTGGGCGACCTGCGCCAAGGGGCGCGGGGTGCCGTGACGCTGGATCCATGCGGTGGCGAGTCGCTCTGGAAGACGGCCGCGCAGAATGGACCTGAGATCCCTTCCGCTCCGACGTTCGGATTCGAGAAGGGGGAGGGCAGGGGAGTCCGGAATCAGGTTGATCCGGATCGATTCGTCCGGTCGCCGGTGGCTTGAGATCTGCAGGATGGCCGGGCCACTCAATCCCCGATGGGTGAACAGGACGTTCTCCCGGAAACGGGGCGCATCCCCAGGGAGCGTCACGATCGAATCCACCGCGAGCCCGCTGAGGGCGCCAAACATCTCGAGGTCGCCTGGAGACCAGGTCAGGGGTACGAGACCGGGTCGGGGTTCGACGACTCGCAGCCCGAACTGGCGGGCCACCTCGTAGCCGAACGGTGTTGTGCCCAGTTTTGGGAACGAGAGCCCCCCGCTGGCGATGACCAGCGAGGAGGATCGGAATTCCCCGAGACTGGTCTGAAGGGTCCAGATCGGAGCCCCAGGGGTATCCACAGGGGCTTCGTGGCGTTTGACCGAGAGGATCCGGCAGTTGAGACGGATCTGGACCCCGGCTTCGGCGCATTCGTCCTCGAGGAGTTGCAGGATCTGCTTGGAGCTCTGGTCGCAGAAGAGCTGCCCGAGCTTCTTCTCATGGCACTGGATTCCGTGGCGCTCCACGAGGGCAAGGAATTCGGCGGGCGTGTACCGGGCGAGGGCCGACTTGACGAAGTTTCGGCTGCCCGAGGTGACGTAGTTGACCGCGGTGGCGCCGATGTTGGTGAAGTTGCAGCGTCCTCCCCCGGAGATGAGAATCTTGTTCCCGAGCCGGGTGTTGTGTTCGAGGACGACCACCTTCTGGCCCCGCAGTCCGGCGGTCCGGGCACAGAACAATCCGGCAGCACCTCCGCCCACGATGATCGCATCGAAATCCACAGAGCGTGAGGGTCACCCACTCCGTCCCTGCATGTCGATCCGCACGAGCCGCGCCGGCCGCCAGGTCACTCCGGTTGGTCGAGACTCATTCCCGGCGGAAGATCCTCGAACTCCCCGAAGTCCCCGGGACGCAGTTCCCGGGAGATCCGCTGCTCCTCGTTGAACCAACCCCCGAGGTCGATCAGCTTGCAGCGCTCGCTGCAGAAGGGGCCCCATCGGGCCCCAAACCATTTGCCGCGCTGGCGGCATCGGGGACAGCTCACATCGATCTCGGCGGATGGATTCATCGTTTGAGAAACCGGAACAGGAAGTGACAGGTGGAGCCTGGCGACAAGACAGGTCACCCCGGGCAATCCACATCGCGGAGTTCCCGCTCCGGATCACGAGATCCCCGGTAGAGGGGCCCCGAGGGGCTCCAGAAGGCCTACGAACCACCACAGGACTCCTCGAGGGAGGACCAGAACGAGGCGAGCGACCCGCAGTGCCCACCCGACACTCTCCACGCGGGAGGGCAAGCGGTGTCCGGCAATCCTGTCCAGCCCCGGGCCCGTCACCGCACCGGAGCAGATGTGCGCTCGGACATCCATCGGATGTCCTTGTTCCCCTTCTGGCTCTGGCGGGAAACGTTGACGCCGACCTTGGTGCGGTTGTCGTTCCATTTCTTGATCTCCGAATGCCCGTCCGCGAACGCGAAACCCGCGGCGCCGTTGTGATAATAGCCCGGCCAGTCAATCATCTGCTCCGTGGTATTGTCCCACGTCTTGCCCGTCAGTGGAGGGCCCATCACCGCGAAGCCTGCGTCATTGAGGGAGCGATGATCCTCATCCACGAAGACGAATGTGTTGGCCGCTCCCGGCAGATTGAAGTCACCGAGCTTTCCGTAGCAAAACCACCTTGAGTTCGCCGTATGGCCGTGGGACCCGTCGAGCCAGGGACCGTCGACCGCGGTGCGGCTCCCGGACTTGTACGGATTGGTCCCGACGGCCTGGGACATCGAGAACGAGCGCGCGGCAGGAACCTTGGCTCCGCGGAGGTTGGGATTGGTCCCGGTGTATCTGCCAACCCTTCGGTCGGCTGGGCACTTGAACGGTTTCTCGGAAAAGCCGAGGAACTGTGCGAGGAGGGACTTGGTTGGATCCTTCAGGATATCCGGGTTGAACTCCTCGGTACCGCCCTGGCCAGCCTGCCCCGGGCACCAGTTCTTGCCCGGGGACGTGTTTCCATCGTCAGGGTTGGGAGGCAGGTAGTCGTTGTGGTCGAGGGCGTAGAGCTGCATCGCCTTGATCATCTGGCTCCCGTTGTTCATGCAGAAGATGCCTCCAGCCTTTGTCTTGGCCTTTCCGAGCGTCGGAAGAAGCATGCCTGCAAGGATCGCGATGATCGCGATGACCACAAGCAGTTCGATGAGTGTGAATCCCGTGGGACGACTGGAGTGCTGGAGTTTCATGGCGTTCGGAACCCCTGGTGGAACCGCCCCGTCTCGACCACGAGACGGGACTTCGTCTGGACTCGGCAGGAGGCCGCTTTGGTCCACGCACTGGGTATATCCCGAGGAAACTGGCCAGGATGATGAAGTCAAGAAAGGAGACAGGAACGCGGAGCGCAGGTCACCACCTCTTCACGACAGCCCCTGACTCCGGCCTCATCAAGTCCGCTGCGTCCATCCCTCCTAGACGATCTCCAGCGGACACTGTGGCAGGGCGTCGAGAAACTGCCGTCCATAGCGCTTCGCGAGGATCCGGTTGTCGAGGATCACAACGATTCCCCGGTCGGTCCCGGTCCGGATCAGACGGCCCACCCCCTGACGGAACTTCAGGATCGCCTCCGGGAGGCTGAAGTCCGCGAAGGAGTTCCCGCCCGCAGCCTCAATCCGCTCGATCCGTGCCTCGATCAGCGGGTGATCTGGCACGGCGAAGGGCAGGCGGGTGAGGATGACGTTGCTCAGTGCTTCGCCCGGGACATCCACCCCCTGCCAGAACGAGTCCGTGCCGAAGAGCACCGAGTCCACGTCCTCCCGGAACTTCTCCAGCATGACAGAGCGGGGCATGCCCTTGCCCTGCACGTAGACCTCGAGCCCGAGCTCCGAGAAGAAGCCCTCCATCCGCTCTGCAACCTCGTGCATCAGGCGGAAGCTTGTGAAGAGCACGAACGCCTTGCCGTGGGTCTGACGGATGAAGTGTTCGATCCAGTGGACCAGCGCGTCCTGATATCCGGGCTCCTTTGGCTCGGGGATCTGGCGCGGCACGAGCACCTTCATCTGGGTGGCGTAGTCGAACGGGGATCCGACCTGCAGCTTCAGGGCGTTCTCGCCACCGACGCGGTGGGAGACGTAGTCGAGGGTCGGGTTGTGGACCTCCAGTTTCAGGGTGGTGCACGGGACCCGATCCTCGGGTCGGCTGGCGTTCGGGGGCGACTTCACCCCGAGCGTTGCGCTGGTGAGGATCACGCTCGTCTCCGAACCGAACAGTCGTTGTCGCAGGTAGGCGGCCACATCCACCGGGGCGGCATTGAGCGAGAGATTGCGCTGCGTCTTGCCGGTCCGCTCGACCCAATACACGTGACCTTCGGCATCCTGGTCGAGGAACGACTTCAGGGCATCCCGGATCTCGAGGAGCCGCCCGTTGCATTCGGTGAGTTCCTCGGCCGTCTCCTTGTCGTCGACCGCCTGGATGAGGGTGCTGATCTGGTCGCGGACCCGGGTCAGGTTCAGGGACAGGGTGTTGGCAACCAGCTCAGGACGACGGATCCGGAGTTCGCTCCAGGAGCGGCGTTCCCCCTTGGACGAGGACGGCTGACCTGCCTCGGCGATGGACTCGCAGGCGGCCTCCACCTGTTCGAAGAAGGTCTCACTCTGTTCGAGGGCCAGGTTGACCTCCTGTACGGCCGGCCCTTGTCGCAGCGTGGTGAGGAGTCCCTTCTGGGTCTTGGGATTGTAGAGCCGATGGAGGGCGTATTTCAGTGCGCCGCTCCCGACGCTCAGTCCGATGTGGCGGGCGGCCACCTGTTCGACCGTATGGGCCTCGTCGAAGATCACGAAGTCGTTCTTGAAGAGGAGTCCCTCCCCGGGGCGGTCCTCGTCGATGCCGTTCAGCAGGGTGAAGAACAGGGTGTGGTTCAGCACCAGGACGTCGGCCGAAAGGATCCGTTGCCGGGCACGCTGGAAGAAGCAGACGTGTTTCTGCTCGGCGAGATCGCTGGCGTATCCGCATTTCTTTGGGGCGCAGAGACCCCGCTCGGAGCAGACGCTCTCCCAGACCTTCGGGTCAGGCGCCTCGGGCAGATCGCTCAGCGAACCGTCGGACGTCTCCTGGGACCATGCCCAAAGCCGGTCCAGCTCGACCTGTTCCGACGACGTGAACAGGGAGGCGGCCTGCTGTCGGGCCTTCCGGAGGCGTCGGGTGCAGAGGTAGTTCGACCTACCCTTGAGCATTGCGAAGCTGAACTCGACCGGCAGGACCTTCTGCAGGAGCGGGAGGTCCTTCTCCACGAGCTGTTCCTGGAGGTTGATCGTGTGGGTGCAGACGATCGCCTTCTTCTTCTGTGCGACGGCGTGTAGGATGGCGGGAACTAGGTAGCCGAAGCTCTTGCCGACCCCGGTTCCAGCCTCCACGAGGAGATGGTGCCTGTCGGCCAGGCATCGGGCGACAGCCATGGCCATGCGTTGTTGCTGGGGGCGGAACTCGAAGTTCCGTGCTTTGGAGAAGAGTCCTGTGGGCGAAAAGATGTCCGCGACCTGCAGCACGAGGTCTGGAGGTTGGGACGATTGGGTTTCCGCCGTGGAACGCACGTCCACAGTAAACCGGACGAAGAGCCCCAACGCCAAGCGTGAGCGTCGAAACCCTCCGATTTCCGCGAGACACCGGGATGTCTCTCGGCAAAAAAATTCCCCGCTCGCCCTTTTGCCGAAGCTGGTGTTTGTTGGAAATGATGTCGTCCGACTCCACGCCTGACGCCCAACCGCGTCGATGCTTCATGAAGGAGGCAGCCGCTGTGGCCATAGGTGGTGCCGCAACCCTGGTCCCCGTGGCCTCCGGCCTCCTCGTGTGGCTCGACCCGCTGAATTCCGGTGGCGGCGAGGGTCAATCCTCGTTCAGCCGCATCACGGGACTCGAGTCCCTCCCGGCCGACGGAGTGCCCCGCAAGTTCACGGTCATTGCCGACAGGCAGGATGCCTGGACCAAAAACCCGAAGGTTCCGGTTGGGGCGATCTATTTGTCCAGGTCTGCCAAGGGCGACATCACCGCGTTCCAGTCGATCTGCCCCCATGCCGGCTGCTTCGTCGAATACCGACCGGCGAAGAATGAGTTCTTCTGTCCCTGCCACAACAGCTCCTTCGCGGCGGACGGCACCATCAAAGATCCGAAGAGCCCAAGTCCGCGTCCCATGGACACCCTTGCTGTGGAAATCCGTGGAAACGAGGTCTGGGTCCGATTCCAGAACTTCCAGGCGGGGCACCGGGAGAAGATTCCGACCGCATGAAAGCATTGTGGGAATGGCTGGATTCCAGGACCGGGATCCGACACCTCGCCCAGGAGGCCCTGATGGAGAAGATCCCGGGTGGTGCCCGCTGGCGCTACGTCTGGGGCAGTGCCCTGACCTTCTGTCTGGCAATCCAGTTCATCACCGGCGTGGTGCTCTGGGCCGCCTACAGCCCCGGTGCGAAGTCCGCGTGGGAATCGGTCTTCTACATCCAGCATGAGATGGCGGGCGGCTGGTTTCTCCGGGGTCTGCACCACTACACCGCACAGCTCATGGTGGTGCTTCTGGCGCTCCACCTGATGCAGGTGCTGATCGATGGGGCCTACAAGGCGCCACGGGAGGTGAATTTCTGGTTCGGCCTCGCCCTCCTGATGGTGACGCTCGGATTGGCCCTGACTGGATACCTGCTGCCGTGGGACCAGAAGGGGTACTGGGCCACGAAGGTCGCGACCAACATTGCCGCTATCACTCCGGTGTTCGGATCCCAGATCGAACGACTCATCGTCGGTGGATCCGACTACGGCAACCTCACCCTCACCCGCTTCTTCGCCCTGCATGCCGGCATCCTGCCCGGGGCGATCGTCGTCCTCGTCGCCGGTCACATCGCCCTGTTCCGACGCCACGGCATCACGGCCAAGAAACCCTTCCGGAAGCCGGACGCGAACTTCTGGCCCGACCAGGTCCTGATGGATGCCGTCGCCGCGCTCGCGGTGGTCCTCACCGCGGTATCGCTCACCGTGTACTTCCGTGGTGCCGAGCTGTCGGCCCCGGCCGATCCGAGTGAGCCCTATTCCGCGGCCCGGCCCGAGTGGTACTTCCTCTTCCTGTTCCAGTTCCTCAAGTACTTCCCCGGGGGCACCGAGGTCTGGGGTGCCATCATCATTCCGTCGGGCGTCCTGGGTGTGATGGCCCTCATGCCCCTCCTCGGGCAGTGGAAGCTCGGCCACCGGTTCAATCTGGGGTTCGTCGGAGCCATTCTCGTGGGGGCACTGTTCCTGACCTTCGAGGCGAAACTCCAGGACTCCCGGGATCCGGAGTGCCGCAAGGCCGTCGAGAAGGCCCATCGTGACTCGGAACGTGCCGTCGAGCTGGCCAAGTCCCCGACCGGCATTCCGGAGGGGGGCGCCGCGTTGCTGCTGCGCCGTGATCCGCTCACGCAGGGACCCCGGCTCTTCGCACAGCACTGCGCCGGATGCCATCGGTTCGACGGTCATGACGGTCTCGGGAACACCCTCCAGGAAGCCGCCAGCGCTCCGGATCTCAAGGGTTTCGGTTCCCGCGAATGGCTGTCGGGCCTCCTCGATCCCGACAGGGTCGCGACGGCCCACTACTTCGGGGGAACCAAGTTCAAGGACGGCAAGATGGTCCGCTTCGTCCAGCAGAAGGTCGCCAAGTATTCCGAGGCAAAGCGTGCCGATCTCGCCAAGGTCATCCTTGCCGTGAGTGCCGAGGCTGCGCTGCCGCTGCAGGCCGAACTCGATGTCCGTGACAGGGCGCTGATCGAGGAAGGGCGGACCCTGGCCCGCGAGTCGGTGAACTGCACCGACTGCCACCAGTTCCGCAAACCCGATGAGGATGCGACCGCGCCGGACCTGACCGGCTGGGGTTCCCGTGAGTGGTTGGTCGCCATCATCGGCAACCCCGCCCACACGCGGTTCTATGGCAAGCGCAACGACCGCATGCCGGCGTTCGCCGAGACCGGTCAGCTCGATGTCGAGAAGATCGGGACCCTTGCCGACTGGCTTCGCGGCGACTGGTATCGGGCCGCCGCCCGATAGCGGCGCCCAGGGCGTCAAGCCCGTATCCCTCGCTAGATCTGGCGATGGTGGACCTGCCCCGGGAGGTGATCCGATGCAGGCATGCATTGGAAATTCAGATCCCATCCGCTTCGATTCACCACACTGGTCCTCGCCGGTCTGCTCGCCCTCCAGGCGATCTCGTCGGATTCCCCCGCGAGCGACACCGGAATCCCTCCAACCCGACCGGTCGGAACCGACCGGGCTGATCTCAACCCGCCCCGTCTCAGGGTGGACACGAGATGCCAACAGCTCTGGCTGGAGGGTGTGGCACAGGGAACAGCGTACCGACTCCTCACCGCTCCGAGTCCGGAGGGTCCATGGAAGGAGATCGGCTCCATCGGAAGTCCGGATCAGCCGTTCCGGATCGATGCATCCACCAATCATGACCCGGTCCGCTTCTACCGCGTGGAGCTCTCGTCGGGGGTGCCCAGGAGTTCCGAGGATGATGACCCAGATCCAGCCGACGTGGGCGCAGGTCGGGATTGGGACTCCCTGATGGAGAGTGTCGACCGATCCACACTCTGGTTGGGTGCCTCTGGTGTTGGGCGGCATGGAGAGGACGGAGGCGTCCCGACTGTGACCGTCGCCGCGTCCCCGGTGGCGATGCCGGAACGTGGCGGGGCGGGGGGATTCGTGCTGCGGCGCACTCCGCCCCTGGACCAGGCCCTGGAGGTCTTCTTTGAGCTCAGGGGATCGGCGGCCAATGGAGGCGATTACCGTTGGATCCCGAATCGCATCACCTTTCCCCCGGGCGCTGCGGAGGTCCGGTTACCCGTCTGGCCCATCGCCGATGGTCTGGATGAACCAGACGAGGAGATCCGGCTCCATGTCGAACGCTCCGCGGACCATGCCATCAGCGTCGGAAGCGCCCAGATCCGCCTTCTCGATTCCGATCTCCCCGTGGTCCGGCTCTCGGTGGTCGATGGCATGGCACGACGGTGCCTCTGGAAGCCGTTGGATTCGGCCGAGGTCGAAATCCGTCGTGAGGGGCGGCTCGAGAGTCCGTTGAAGGTGATCCTCCGGGTCTCCGGATCCGCCGCGTCTGGACGGGATTTCCTGGCCATCGCGCCGGTCCACGAAATCCCCGCAGGACAGAACTCGATCCGTGTCCCCGTCGTACCGATCCATCCTGGCCTCACCAACGGCCCCCTCCGTGTCACCCTGACGGCCGAAGGATCGGTCGCCTATCGGGTCGAGCCCCAGGGGGCCAACGCCAGCGTCAGCCTCCTCAACTCGATTTCCAGCGTCGTGACCGTGACTGCACCGGATCCCGAGGCGGTCGAGGGCGCCACTCCGCCGAACCCCGGCGTCCTCCGGTTCACTCGCACTGGTGATCTCTCCGAACCGCTTCGGGTCTTCTATCGGGTCGGTGGCACCGCACAGGGAGTCTCGACCGAATCCACTCCGGACTACCCAGCCCTGTCTGGAGAAATCCTCATTCCAGCGGGTCGGTCTGAAGAGTCGATCGTGGTCACGCCCCATGCAGATCCGGATCTCGAGTCCCAGGAGACGGTGACGGTGGTGCTCACAGGGTCGATCGACTACCAGATCGGACCGGCATCGGAGGCCACCCTCCGGATCGAGGACCCCGCCCCCAACCGTCTGATGGGACGCACCCTCGCCTCGACCGCCTCACCGGGACTTGGCACGGCGGCCCTGATCGAGGTGACCCGGCTGGGACGGACCAGCCAACCGCTGACGGTACCGATCGAGGTCCTCGGCAGGCGTCGGTGGCAATCGGTCTGGCAGGACTTCAAGTCGGTGCCGGCCTGGGCGGGCGGGAGCTACGTGTTGCTGGTCGATGGACAGCCCAGCACCGTCCTGACCTTCCCCCGCGGTGTCTCAAAGCGGACGGTGGGTCTGAGGGCGGTGCATCCTGTTACGGATGTCCCAGCAGCCACCGTGGTCATCGATCCCAACGGCAGCCTGCCGATCGTCCAGCCGGTGCGCTTCATTGATCCCGCAAACGTCGTGACGTTGAGCGCCTCCGCGTCGCACGTCGTGGAAGGGGGAACGTGGTCGGTGCGCCTCCGGGCCCAGGGTCCGACCCCGGGTGGAACCGTTGTCCAATTGACCGCCAAGGGGGATCTCCGCCTCGCCGACTGCATCGTCACCGGGGCCGCCGTTTCACCCGGCGGGCAAGGCCTTGTGGCAACGATCCCATCGTGGATTCCCGGAAAGCCGGGTGGGGAGATCACGATCGGGATCACGCCACGACGGGATTCCCTGGTGACGACCCCACCACGGCATCTCGCGCTCGTCTTCGATCAGAAGCAGACCGGCGCCTGCCTGCCTGGAAGCAGCCAACAGCGGCCCTACGTCGCGGTCCGGGTCTCGGATTCCACCGATGCGTCGAGACCGCCCGTGGATGTGGATAGCGACCATCTGCCGGATGATTTCGAGATCCCGCGAGGATTGGATCCGTTTGGAATCAGCCACCACGTCGGGGATGCGGATCGCGATGGACTCGGGGATCGGGAGGAGTTCCTGCGGGGCACCGATCCGGAGTCGGCGGATCCGGATGGTGACGGGCTCAACGACTTTCTCGAGGGCCTCTTTGGGTTGGAGCCGTCGACCCAGGACGCCTCGCGGATTGATGTGGGGGTGGATTGGGTCCCGATCCGCCTGAGGACCGCGGGCGCATTCCGCGAGGGGGGTGAGGGATGCTATCGATGTCACGCCCCCGGGATGCGGGTGGGTGGCCTTGAGCTGACGGAGAAGACGGCCACGACCGGCTCTGGTTCCGCGGGGCTTCTCGAACGGATTGTCCTCGTGAAACCGGGTTCGACCCACCCGATCCAACTCCTGCCACCCGAGGAGTACCGCCCAACGACCGTCGGACAGTCCTACGATGCCGAAGTTCTCCCGGTCCGATCGGGCCCTCCTGGATTCGTGGTGCTGGAGGGATCCCCGACGCTGCTGGGTCGGTCGAGGACGGCGGATGCCACGACATTCACCCGGACCGCGACGCTCCGGGTTCCCCCGGCACCACGATTGGGAGTCGATGCGGATCGGGATGGCACGGTCCGTTTCGACACCACAGATGCGACGTCCCTCGGGGCGCCGTACCGCTTCTGGATCAACAACGACAGCGACGTGGGTGATCAGGAACAGATCCCTGTCCGAACACCCGATCATGTCGGGGCCCGGATCCAAGGGGTGCGGGATGTCGAGGATCTGACGCGGCTCTGGATCGCGTTGGATGGGACGGACGATCTCTGGGCAATGCCCGGATTCCGCCTCGCCCTGGAGTGGCGACGGGTCCATTCGGGGCAGCCGGCGATCCAACTGTTCTCGGCGGGTTCCTGGAAGACCGGGGGACGTCAGTATCTGGAGACGCTCGACGGTGCACGTGAGCAGGCGGGTCTGACGGTGGCGGGCAACGATCTGGCGATTTCCGATGAAAAATCGGGGGATCCGCTGCTCAAGCCGGGTCGGCGCTTGGTGCTTCCGGCACGACAGATGGCCTCGGATCGGAGGCAGGGGCCACGACGTCATCTGGTCTTCGAGGGAGTCTCGACCGGTCAGGGCGAGCTGGTGGCCCTCCTGCTCTTCAACGGACAGGTGGTGTGCGAGTCGGCACCCCTGCATCTGCGTCTCCTCGATGTCCGGGAGATGTATTCGCGAGGACAGGGAGGTCCGGTCGATGCCTTTGATCCCCCGTTTCGCTATGCCGAGACCCAGCCGCCGGCGCTCGCCATGGGCCTGGCGCCGTGGCTACCGCAGTTGGGGCATCAGGTCGATCCGGAGGAGGACCCGCTGGCGACCGTGTTCATCCACGGGTGGAATCTGTCGGACAGCGAATCGTCCGGGTTGAGCGACACGCTGTTCAAACGGCTGTGGCATTCGGGCTACAGGGGACGGTTCTGTG
This sequence comes from Verrucomicrobiales bacterium, assembly GCA_005801385.1. GTDB lineage: Bacteria > Verrucomicrobiota > Verrucomicrobiia > Limisphaerales > UBA9464 > UBA9464. The sequence continues at coordinate 11,314 of SYEM01000103.1, forward strand.
CCTTCCGCTGGCCGACCACGATGTTGGAGGAACCCTTCCTCTCGGATTCATTCAACGTTGGGGAGCATCGCGCCCTCGAGTACGGCGCAGCATTGAGGATCCTCCTTGCCGGTCTTCCAGCCGGATATCGGTGCAACCTGATCGCCCACAGCCAGGGGGGCATGGTGGCCGTTTCGGCATTGCGCTCTGGAGCTGTGGTGGAGAATAGCCTGATGCTCCAGACCGCGGTGCCGGCGAGTGTGGTGGATCCCGGTCGACACCTGGACTGGATGTCCCTGGCCGTGACGGACTTCAGGGCGCCCGAGGGGTTGGCCACCCCCGACTGGTTCGAGACCGATGGCGGCTACCGCGGAATGCTGGGTGCGGTGGACACGCGGCTGATCAACTACTTCAATGAGTCCGATTTTGCCCTGCAGACGGGACGGGTGCTGGGCGTCGCGGCGAACTGGATCGAAAACCAGCTGATGCAGAAGCCGCACTGGCCCGGACTGTCGGATTTCCGCAGGTATGCCTGGATCGCCACCGCTCCCGCTGCTCCTCTGGATCTGAGACCCCGTTATGCACTGCAGGCGAATCCGCATCGCATGCTGCGTCCTGTGATTCGGGCCCATGAAATCCTCGCATTCATTGCCCGTTCCCGTTCCCGGGCTCTGGGTGCCGAACCGAGAGCCCGCGGTCTCCTGCACCCAGGAAGCGGCGTCGATCTGACCGCCGCCCCGTTTGCCGTCGGCGCCACGCGGGACGATCACAGCGCGACATTCACGCGAAGCCTACCGACGGCGTGGCCGATCATCTCCCGCATGACCCAGGATCTCGAACGCCTATGAAGAACATCCGCGGTCTTCTTATCTCGGGTCTGTTCGGGGCCCTGGTCGTCTCGGCCCTCCTTGTGTGGCGCATCGCGCATGATCCTGGGCTGGCCAACCAGCCGACAGTATCCCGGTCGTCTCTGGTGGGAGGGCCTTTAGATCCGGTGGAGTCGACCGCTCAGGGCCCAAAACCCATCGAATCGGAATCGGGACAAGGACAAAGTAATCCCTCCGCCGAGGAGGCGCTTGAGGCGCTCCGACGCGATCCCCTGTGGCGATGGCAGCGTCCTATCGCATTCTGGGGACTGGTGCTGGATGAGCTCGGTCAACCCGTTCCGGATGCCCGGGTGGAGATGACCTGGACCGACCTCTCACCAGCTGGGCATTCCTCGACAATCATGACCTCGGATGGATCGGGCCGGGTCCGCCTCGAAGGAAAGGAAGGAGCCGTGCTGACCGTCCGGGCGAGTCGCGAGGGATTCCACAGCACCCGGGAATCCCATCGCATCCTCAACTATGGCGAGCCGTGGGATCCGCGGTTCCATCGACCAAACCCGGACCGGCCAGAAGTGTTGCGGCTCCGAAGACTGGGTTCGGCGGAACCTCTGATCCATCGGGAGAACCTGAGGTTCCCGGTCACATCTGCGACCGGGGAGGTGCTCATCGACCTCGTCGGCCAGCGCGTGGTGCCGTCGGGTGGCGACCTTCGGGTCGCGGTTCAGAAGGGTCCCGAGCGGTCTTCAGGGGGGCGACGTCGCTTTGACTGGGAGGTGGTGATGGCTGCTGTGGACGGCGGCCTGGTGGCGCATGGGGAGGAATTTCCGTTCCGGGCTCCTGACACAGGCTACCTTCCCGAGATTCGATTCCAACAGGCGGCCGAGGATCCATCTTGGCGTGACAGCTTCGAGGGACGGTTCTTCCTCCGGAGCCGAAACGGTGCCGTCCATGCTCGAATCGAGGTGAGGATCAGTCCGTTCCCGAGAGGGGCTCCACCGGCGGTCACCCTGCTCGACTACCACCTCAACCCGAGCGGCTCGGTGAATCTGGAATACAGGCCGGAACTCGATGTCAGCACGGAATACTATGACCGGGCCCGGAGCGCGCCCCGCTGAAGATGGGAGCGGCACAAATGGAACCGCCGAGGAATGGACTCACGGGGAGACTGGGCCTGCTTCGATAAAACGGACAGAGAAAAAGGGGTTCTACGTTAGTTGTTTTTGAGTTCGAACTGGGCGGGCGAGAGCCCGCCGAGGGATGTGTGGCGGCGCTGGCGGTTGTAGAAGACTTCGATGAAGTCGAAGATC
>SYEM01000104.1 GCA_005801385.1 Verrucomicrobiales bacterium
ACCTCTGGCGCTCCGGTTCCTTTGACTTTGCAATGAACTGGGATTGCCAACCTTCCGAGCGGCGATCCATCACGGTCGGGGGGCATCCCTTCCACTACAGGACGGGAACCGATGACGCAGCCGCACTCAACGAGGTCCTCTTTCGCAAGGGGCATCGGGCCGAGTACCATTTCCCCATCGAGGGGGAGCCTGAGGTGTTGTTCGACATCGGTGGCCATATTGGTTCCGCTTCGGTGTACTTCGCCCAGAGGTTTCCCAGGACGAGGATCTTCACGTTCGAGCCGGCTCCCGACAACTTCGAGCTGCTCAAGCTGAATACAGCTCCCTACCCCAACATCCGCGTCTTCAATTTCGGCTTGGGCTCCCGGAGCGGCAACTTCAGCATGAAGGGGCTCGAACATGGCCTCGACACGGGTGGGCGGAGCCTCATCCCCGAGGCGGGTCTCGGTGGCAACCGTCTGCTGGAGGTCCAGATCCGGTCCGTCGGGGATTTTCTGAGGGAGAACGCCATCACAAAGGTCGACTTCATCAAGATCGATACCGAGGGAGCCGAATACGACATCCTCACCGCCTTCCCGGAGCAGATCCTCAAAGAGGTCCAATGGATGATCGGGGAGCTCCACGATGTCCGTGATTTCGAGCTTCTCGCCCGCCTGAGTCCCTGGTTCCACATCGGCCTCGACAAGGCCAAGGTCCGTTTCCGGTATAGCTGTTTCCGGGCGGTCAACCGGGAGCTGGTGGCCCGGTTGAACACCTACGAGTGACAGGTCCGGCGTCGGGCGGACCGTGACTTGCCCGGTGTACCATGCCAATCTGGTGCTCCATGAGTGACATCAGGATTCGAGGACTCGCCATCCTTGGATTGTTGTCCGGTCTTTTTGTCGGGAGGGATGTCGTGGGGGATACCCAAAACACCAATGGCCTTGCCGGGATGGCGATCCTGCGCGCTGCGGTCGCTGTCTCGCCGCTGGTCATCCCATCCAACCCCGGATCCTGGGCACGCCGGCGGGATGAAATCCGTTCCAACCTCTGGCAGAGCCTTGGAGGCCTGCCGCCTCGGTCGATGGCGTCGACCGTGCGTATCGTTGAGGCTCACGACCGTGGGGACTGGACCGAGGAGCGATTCGAGTTCGATAACGGCGCCGGCTCCCGGGTTCCCGGAGTCCTGCTGCTGCCCAAGAAGCGGTCGGGCAAGATCCCGGGCATCCTCTATTGCCACTGGCACGGGGGTGAATACGACGGTGGCAAGGCAGAGCTGTTCCAGGCCCGGCACACGCCCTTGGAACCCGGGCCTGAGTTGGCGCGTCGAGGCTATGCGGTGATCGCCATCGATGCGCCTTGCTTCGGGGAGCGACAGGGCAGGGGGCCGGACGGACTCACGGGTTCGGCTGGTGAGCTGAGCGCCTCGAAGCTCGAGCTGTGGCTGGGACGATCCCTATGGGGGATGATGCTCCGGGACGATCTCATCGCCCTCGACTACCTCTGCAGTCGACCCGAGGTCGACGCCTCGCGCATCGGCGCCACGGGCATCAGCATGGGAGCATCCCGGACGTGGTGGCTGATGGCCTTGGACGACCGGATCCGCTCGGGCGTGGCGGTGGCCTGCCTGACGCGTTACGAGGACCTGATTGCCACGGGAGGCCTGAAGTACCATGGGATCTACTACTACGTGCCGGGTCTGCTCCGGCATTTCGATACCGAGGCGGTGGTTGCCTGCGTTGCTCCCCGCTCGCTGCTATGTCTGAACGGGGACCAGGATGTCGGCTCCCCTGTCTCCGGCATCCGCACGATCGAACGGCTTGCGGCTCCGGCCTGGGATGCGACCGGGGCTCCCGGGGAATTTCGGAGCGTGGTCTATCCTGGCGTCGGGCATGCCTACACCCCGGAGATGTGGTCCGAGATGCTGGGCTGGTTCCGGCGGACGATGGGCGGACGCTGAAGTCGCCGCGAGGCTTCTCGGAAACTTCCCCCTTGTTCGACCTTGGTCCGGGCCGCGATAACTCCGGCCCCGATGAACATCCTCGATGATCTGGAGTGGCGTGGGCTCATCGCCGACTGCACGGATTTCCCGGAGCTCCGCAAGCGGCTCCTGTCCGGAGCCATCACGCTGTACTGCGGATTTGATCCCACGGCCGACTCCCTCCATGTCGGTCACTTGGTTCCGCTCATTTGTCTACGCCGGTTCCAGAACGCAGGACACGTCCCGATCGCGGTGGCCGGTGGTGCGACGGGAAGCGTCGGGGATCCCAGTGGAAAATCGGCCGAGCGGGGGCTTCTCACCAAGGACCAGATCGCGGCGAATGTCGACGCAGTGAAGCCCCAGCTCGCCCGCCTGCTGGACTTCCGGATCACGCCCAACACCGCCCGGTTGGTCGACAATGCGGAATGGACCGACGGGATCTCGTTCATCGATTTCCTCCGCGACATCGGCAAGCACTTCACGGTCAACCAGATGGTTGCCAAGGAGTCCGTCCGATCCCGGATGGAGGACCGGGAGGTGGGCATCAGCTTCACGGAGTTCAGCTACATGCTGCTCCAGGCCCATGACTTCTATGTGCTGGCCCGGGACCAGGACTGCGAGCTGCAGATCGGTGGTTCGGATCAGTGGGGCAACATCACGATGGGCATCGACCTCGTCCGGAAGAAGCTGGGACGCCCCTCGTTCGGACTCACACTGCCGCTCATCACCAAGTCGGACGGCACCAAGTTCGGCAAGACGGAATCGGGTGCGGTCTGGCTCGATCCCAATCGGACCAGTCCCTACCGGTTCTTCCAGTTCTGGCTGAATGCCGACGACCGGGATGTCATCCGCTACCTGAAGTTCTTCACCTTCCTGGGCCGCGATGAGATTTCGGCTCTGGAGGCGCAGCATCAGGCCGATCCTGGCAAGCGGGTGGCCCATCGGGCTCTGGCCCGGGCGATGACCGAGCTGATCCATGGGACCGAGGCGCTGGAGGAGGCGGTCCGAGCCAGCGAAATCCTGTTCTCCGGCGGCACACTCGAGGGGCTGAGCGAGGGGACCTTCAACGAGCTGGTCGGTGAGATCCCCACCCGGCGCCTGGAGACCCCGCTCCCGGCGGTTGGTGGCCTCCCGGTGGTGGACCTCTTCGTCGCCTCGGGCCTCTGTCCCAGCAAGGGGCAGGGTCGCAAGGATCTGGAGGGTGGGGGGCTCTACCTGAACAACCATCGGGTCACCGAGGTGGCGCGGCTGGTGACGTCTCAGGATCTCCTGTTCGGCCGGCACCTGCTCCTGCGGAAGGGGCGGAAGAATTATGTGGTGATGACGATTGGCGGATAGCATGTCCTGAAAGGAGTGGATGATGAACCTGTTCGATCTTGGGGGTGAAGTGGCGGTGGTGGTCGGGGGGACGGGAGTCCTCGGAGGGGCACTGGCGGAGGGACTCGCCGTGGCGGGCGCCTCCGTGGCCCTTGTCGGGCGCAATGCGGAGCGTGGGGAAGCCCGTGCCGAGGTGATCCGATCCCGGGGTGGAAAGGCACTGTTTCTGGCGTGCGACGCCTTCGACCGTGACGGGTTGCAACGGGTGCGGGGCACGGTCTCCGAGCAGTTGGGCCCGCCGACGATCCTGCTCAACGCCGCGGGTGGCAACGATCCGAAGGCCACGGTGACCGATCAGCAGGCGTTTGAGGACCTTCCCCTCGAGGCATGGCGTGGGAATTTCGATCTGAACTTGGTGGGGGGCGTGCTCCTGCCCTGTCAGGTGTTCGGTCCTCCCATGACCAAGGCCGGCAGGGGCAGCGTCATCAACATCGCCAGTGTCTCGGCCCATATCCCGCTCTCCCGGGTTGTCAGCTATTCCGCCGCCAAGGCCGCTGTCCTGAGTCTTACCCAGTTCCTCGCGCGCGAGTGGGCACCGAAGGGGGTCCGGGTGAATTCCATCACGCCGGGCTTCTTCCCGGCCGAGCAGAATCGAAAGCTGCTGTTCAACGAGGACGGCACCCCGACGGCCCGGACACGATCCATTCTCGGCCACACCCCGATGGCCCGCTTCGGGCGTCCGGAGGAGCTGGTGGGCGCCGCCGTGTTCCTGGCCAGCCGCGAGGCCAGTGGGTTCGTGACGGGCACCGACATTCGGGTCGATGGAGGGTTCCTGAGCCAGACGATCTGATCCTGCTCCTTTTGCTGCTCGAGCCTGACGCTTTACAGGGTGCGTCCGGAACGTAGCTTCCCCGCGTGCAGCTCACGGTCGACACCTTTGCCTCCGAGATGGCCGCCGCATTGGCGAGCTATGATCGTCACGTGGTCTGTCTCGACAAGGTGCCGGAGGAGTGCGCGGCGACCCTGCAGTCGCTCATGGGCAAGGCGATCCACGCCTATCTGAACCGGGCTCCAGAGATGAGGCACGGCATCGCGCTCGACCGGCACGTGACCATCATCCTGAGCCAGTCGGAGGGAGACCGGCCGTTGTGTGGGATCTATTTCAACCTGCACTCGCCCTACACGAAGAAACCGTCGCCGCGGGCCAAGGCGCGAAAGGCCTGAGCCGGTCCGCGTGGATCTGTCCCGGGGATCCGCTTGCGGTGTCCGGCGGGAGCCGGCTTCATCCCGGCATGCCCTGTTTCCTACTCCGGGTACTTCTCCTCTTCGGCCTGTTACCAGCCTTCGCTGCGGTTCCGGAAGCCTGGTCCGGATTCCGGGGACCCGGAGGGCAGGGGGTGGCGGCCCCGGAGGCTCGTCCACCGGTTCGGTTCTCACCCACGGAGAACCTGGCTTGGTCCACTGATGTCGCCCCCGGCAATTCGTCACCCATTGTCTGGGGTGACAGGATCTTCCTGACCGCTTTTGCCGAAGGGCACTGTCTCGTGATCTGCATGGATCGGCAGACCGGACGCCAACGGTGGCGTCGTGGATTCCCAGCCACCGCGGTCGAGGAGGTCCACAGATCCCTTGGCAGTCCCGCCTCGGCAACGCCGGCCACCGATGGACACCACCTCGTTGCCTATTTCGGATCCCTCGGACTCCTGGCCCTCGATCTGGAAGGCCGGGAGCTGTGGCGTTACCCATTGCCGCTGCCTCAGACGGAGTATGGGTCAAGCTCGTCCCCGGTCCTCCATGGGAATCGGGTCTACCAGCTCCTCGATCAGGATGGGGCCTCCCGTCTTGTGGCCGTCGACGTACGGACCGGCCGAACCGACTGGACTGTGGAGCGTCCCGAGATGCGTCGCGGCTTCGGCACTCCGGTCCTCTGGGAGCGACCGGGTGTGACGGATCTGGTGGTACCGGGGACCTTCTGGTTGATCGGTTATCACCCTGACACCGGCGAGGAACGCTGGCGGGTCAGCGGACTCTCACGGATCACCTGTACCTCGCCGGTGATCGGCGATGGACTGCTGCTCACCTCGAGCTGGACCACGGGAGGGGATCGGACGGCCGATCGGATCACGATGCCACCCTTCGACGAGGTCCTTGCCTCCTGTGATGCCGACCGGGACGGCGTGCTGACCTTCGAGGAGCTTCCGGAAGGAGCGGCCAAGCAGCGGTTCAAGCACCTGGATGGGAACAGAAACCGCCTCGTTGAACGGGCGGAGTGGGAGTCCATGGCCTCGATCTTCTCGAAGGTGGAAAACCAGTCATTCGCCGTGGCTCCAGACGCGAAGGGTCGGATCTCGGACTCCGGCGTGCTCTGGCGGTTCAAGAAGGGCCTTCCCTACGTGGCTTCTCCACTGCTGTACCGAGGGAGGTTCTACCAGGTAAAGAACGGGGGCCTGTTGACCTGCCTCAACCCGAGGACTGGACGGCCCCACTTCCAGGAGGAGCGGCTCGATGCACCGGGAGACTACTACGCGAGCCTAGTCGCCGCGGACGGCCGGATCTATGCCGCTTCCCAGCATGGGGTGGTCACCGTTGTGAAGGCGGGGGATGCGTTCGAGATCCTCGCCAGGAACGTCCTGGGGGAACCGGTTCACGCGACTCCGGTGCCGGTCGCGGATCAGCTTCTCATCCGGACGGCCTCGAGGCTGCAGGTGTTCCGGGAATCGACTTCGCCCCGGCGTTGAACCGGATGGTTCTAGGCGAGTCTCTGGGTTTGGCTTCGTCCTTGAAAGAGGCCATGGTCATCTCATGAATCCAAGACGACGCCTCCTGCTCGTCTCGATCTCCATCCTGGCCGTTGCGTGGGCCGTGGCTGTGGGCGGGTTCCTGTGGTCGAGGTCCGCGAAGGCGACCCCGGAACGCATCGCCGCCTACCTGAGGACGCTCGACTGGAAATCGATGAGTGAGGCCCAGAGGGCTGCCGCCATCCGGAAAATTGCCGATTGGCTGAACGCGCTGTCTCCCGAGGATCGACGGAAGGCCAGGATGGACCCCCGGTTCCGGGAACTCTTCCGTGACTTTTCCATGCAGGACAAGGAGGCCTTCCTTGAGCTCACGATCCCGACCGGATTGAGCCAGATGCTCGCCGCATTCGAGCAGATGCCTGAGGAGAAACGGCGTCGGGCGATCGGTGAATCCATCCGACGTCTCCGCGAGGCCCGGGATCGGGGCGAGGGAATGGAGGGCCCGGGCGGTCCCGGTGGGTCACCCGATGCCAGTCCCGAGCTCCAGGAGAAGGTGGTGAAGATGGGTCTCAAGAGCTTCTACGAGAACAGCTCCGCGGATCTCAAGGTTGAGGTCTCACCTCTGTTGGAAGAGATCCAGCGATCGATGGAGAACGGTCGGATCTTCCGCCCTCGTCGCGGAGGGGGTCGGGAATGAAGTCGGAGGCCTTCACGCTGGTGGAGCTGTTGGTGGTGGTCGCCATCATCGGGATCCTTGCAACCCTTGCCGTTCCTGCCTTGGGTTCGGCCGGGGAGCGGGCCCGGTCCACCGCCTGCCAGGGCAACCTGCGGCAGATGGGTCTGATCCTCCGGGTGTATCTTGACGAGAACGGAAACCGATTTCCGACCCTCCAGAACCGCGGACGGGATACCAACGAGGTCGACCTCCGCACGGCGGATGCGGTGCTGACCCCGAAGGGGCCCACCCGGATCTGGAAATGTCCGTCCGACCGAAAGAACCTCTTCGAGGAGACCGGCTCCAGCTACTTCTGGAACAATCTGCTCAACGGGCAGGCGGCCGATCGGATCCGGCTCCTGGGAATCCCGATGCAGGAGGCGGGGTTTCCGGTGATCAGCGACAAGTCGGGGTTCCATGCGGCGCTGGGCTCCGGGCGTGCCGCCAATCACCTCTACTCGGATGGTGCGGTGAAACAGTTCTTCGTGCTGAAGCCCAATCCATGATCCGCCTCAAGGACCTCACCAAACGGTTTGGCCAGCGGCTGGCCGTCGACGCCCTCACCCTCGAGGTGCGTCGTGGCGACGTATTCGGCCTGCTGGGTCACAACGGTGCGGGAAAGAGCACCAGCATCGGGATGCTGCTGGGACAGGTCTGGCCCAGCTCCGGTGAGGCGTGGATCGGTGACCACGAGGTATCGCGTGACCGGTCCCGGGCGTTGGCCCGCGTTGGCGCCATCTTCGAGGCCCCGGCGTTCTATGACTACTTGAGCGGCTGGCGAAACGTTGAAATCCTGGCGGGGTACTCGAGTCCGGTGAGCCAACAACGCCTCACCGAGGTGTTCGAGTGGGTCGGACTGTCCGGTCGGGAGCATCAGGTCGTAAGGACCTACTCCCACGGCATGCGGGCCCGTCTCGCTCTGGCGCAGGCCCTGGTGCCGGATCCGGAGCTGCTGATCCTCGACGAGCCCACGAACGGACTCGACCCCGAGGGCATCCATGAGATGCGGGCGACGATCCGGCGGCTCCACGCCGAGCTGGGTCTCACGCTCCTGCTGTCGTCGCACCTCCTCACCGAGGTTGAGCAACTCTGCAACCGCATCGCGGTCCTCAACAAGGGGCGGAAGGTCTTCGAGGGTGGGCTTGAGGAGGTCCAGCGGGGACAGGACTGGGTCTTCCTTCAGACGGACGCCTTCGACGTTGTCGTGACCCGTCTGACGGCGGAGGGGCTGGTGGTGGGAGCCCGGGATGGTCGTCGCATCGCATTGGCATCCGGGGTGCCGGTCAGTGACGTGGTCCGTCGGCTTGTGGAACTGGGGCATCCGGTCCACGGAATCGGCCGCGAGACCCTCACCCTGGAGGAATTCTATCTGTCCCTCATGAAGGAGACGCCATGTTCCTGATCCAGCTGCGGCATGAGCTCTGGAAGCTCTTCGGCAAGAAACGCACCTACATGGGCTTCGCGATGTTCTTCGTCGCCCAGGTGGTGATCCTGATGGTCTTCCGGTTCTCCCGGGCCTCACGTGGCATGGGGGATCTCCTGGAGACCAACGGTTATGACATCACGGCATTCCTTTCGCCCCTGACGGCCGCGTGCTTCACCAACTTCTGGCTCGCCTACCTCCTGCTGCCCCTCTACGGGTCGCTGGTCGGTGGCGATCTGGTCGCCAAGGAGGCGGAGGATGGGACGCTTCGGATGATCCTCGCCCGGCCGGTGTCCCGGACACGCCTTCTCCTGCTGAAGTGGTTGGCCGGCGCGGCATTCTCGGTGGTGCTGAGCCTCCTGCTGGGACTCACCGGACTTCTCATCGGGCTCCCGTTCTTTCCGTGGGGTGGTTTGTTCGCCTTCGTACCCGGAGAGCTCTTTGCGGTGTTTCCTGCCGATGTTGGGCTTTGGCGCTATGCGGCGGCCCACCTGCTGATGTCGGTGAAGGCGACGACCGTGATGGGCCTGGCCTTCTTCTTCGGATGCCTGCCGATCAAGCCGGCGGCAGCGACCATCATGGCGCTCTCGTTCATCTTCCTGAACTTCATCCTGATGAACATCCCGTGGTTCGCCGATCTGAAGCCGTGGTTCCTGACCTACCATCTGAACCTCTGGCAGCAGATGTACGAGTCGCCGATCCGGTGGACCCGGATGGGGGAGTCCTTGAGCCTCCTGCTCGGGTTCAATGCGACCTTCTTCGCACTTGGTGCCGCGGTCTTTGGTCTGAGGGATCTGAAGTCCTGAGGCCGATGGTCCGGGGAGACAAAAGGCCCACCCGGCATGCCGCCAAGGTGGGCCTTGTGGTTGTAAGACGGATCAGCCGGGCTCAGATGTCGCCCTTGCCCAGCTCGTCGTTGGTCATGGCGTTGACGATCCGCCACTGCTCGGTGTGGAAGCCGGTCTCGGGACGGAAGGTGAGCTTGGCATAGAACCGCTTCTCGAGCTCGATCAGAAGGCGCTCATCCTGGGAGCGCATCCGTTCCAGGACGCTGGGGTGAGTGTGGATGCGGATCTGGAAGTCGCTGTCGTCGCGCGGCCGGGCCTTCATGATGGCCATGAGTTTCCGCTGGATCTCCACGCTCAGGCTCTCCGGGCTCTTCACCACGCCTCGGCCGCGGCAGTGCGGGCAGTCGACATACATCGCTGCCGCGATGGATTCCGTATGACGCTGGCGGGTCATCTCCATCAGGCCCAGCTGCGACAGGGGAAGCACGTGGGTCTTGGCCCGGTCGCGCTTCAGATGCTGACGCATCCGCTGATAGACCTGCTGCTGGTCCTTCCGGGACTTCATGTCGATGAAGTCCAGCACGATGATGCCACCCATGTTCCGCAGGCGGAGCTGGCGGCAGATCTCGTCGGCCGCCTCGAGGTTCACCTTCAGCAGGTTCTGGTCGTGGTCCCGGGTGCCCTTGTGGCGGCCGGTGTTGACGTCGATCGCAACCAGCGCCTCGGTCTCGTCGATGATCAGGTAGCCCCCGCTCTTCAGGGTGACCTGGCGTCCGAACGCCTGCTCGAGCTGCCGGCTGATGTTGTAGCGGTCGAACAGCGGCTCCGCCTCGTTGTAGAATGCGATCTTCTTGGCCGAGCGCTGGCTGATCTTGCCGATGAGCTCCTGGACCCGCTGGAACTGCCGGTTGTCGTCGATGATGATGCGCGTGACGTCCTCGGTGAGGAAGTCCCGGACGGTCCGCTCGATGAGATCGGGTTCCTGGAACACGCAGCATGGGGCGCGCCCGTCCCTGATCTTGTCCTGCACCGCCTTCCATTCCTCGAGAAGAAGTGCGAGGTCGCGGATGAAGTAGCGCTTGAGCTTGCCCTCGCCTGCGGTGCGGATGATGACGCCCATGCCCTCGGGCAGTGTCAGCTCGCGGAGGATCTTCTTGAGCCGTTGGCGCTCGGCGGGGTCCTCGATCTTGCGACTGATGCCGCATTGCTCCGAGTTCGGCAGCAGGACGAGGTAGCGTCCAGGCAGGGAGAGGTTTGTCGTGATGCGAGGCCCCTTGGTGCCGATGGGTCCCTTGGTGACCTGGACGATGATCTCGCTCCCGACCGGATACAGCTTGGGGACGTCCTTCGTCGTGATCTTGGGCTTGTCCTTGCCCTTCTTCTTGCGGTCCTCCCGCTCCACCAGCTCGACGCTGGAGTCGAAGGTGCTGGGAATGATGTCCCAGTAGTGCAGGAAGGCGTTCTTCTCGAAGCCGATGTCGACAAACGCCGCCTTCAGACCGTCCTCTAGGTTGCGGACCTTGCCCTTGTAGACGGAGCCAACGAGGCGCTCTGCGTTGGTCCGTTCGACGGTGAAATCATCGAGCCGGGAGTCGACCAGCACACAGACCCGAGTCTCCAGGGGCTCGGCGTTGATGATGACCTCGATGGTCGACTTCTCCTCGGGCTTGATGAGCTTGCGGACCTTCTTGACCACGTCGGTGACGGTCTGCTTGGCCCGCTCGATGAAGCCCTTCGGAACCCTCGAGGGCGAGGGTGCGGCCGTGGAGGGGGACTCGTCGTCGCCGTCGTCCTCGGTCTGGGTGTAGACGGGGGAGCGGTAGCGCTGGTCGCGTCCTGCGGCCTGGACCTCCTCGGTGCCCTCCGGGGTGTCCTCGGGGAGGCCGGCGGCGAGGTTCTCGGCACGTCGGACCTCGGCTTCCCGACGTCGCCGGTCGAATGGCTTCTCCTCCGGGGCGAGATCCTCGAGTTGGCCGGGCTTGGCCTCGATGAGGACCGTTGGGGTGTCGGCGGATCGGCCGGGTTTGGGGGTGCTCAGGCCACGGGTGGGCTTGAACCGCATCGGCCCGCGGCCGCGTTTGAAGGTGTGTTGACTCATGGTTGAGGGACAGTGTGGGACGTCAGTAATGGCGTCGGTGAAGATGGATGTTCTGCAGGATCCCGATCGCGATCAGCGAGCATATCACCGAGGTTCCCCCGGCACTGAGCAGGGGCAGTGGGATGCCGGTCACGGGAACCAGCCGGATGTTCATTCCGATGTTGATGAAGATGTGGGTGAACAGGAGGGTCACGACTCCCGCCGCAAGTAGCCGGCCCAGGCGATCGCGGGCCTGGGAGGCGATCCGGATGCCGGAGAACAGGACCACGGCATACAGGATCAGGACGAGGAGGCTGCCGAGGAACCCGCGTTCCTCGGCGATGACCGAGAAGATGAAGTCGTTGTGGGCGACGGCCCGCGGCAGGTAGCCCAGTGCGCTCTGTGTCCCCTCCCGCCATCCCTTTCCGAGGAGGCCGCCGCTTCCGACCGAGATCAGGGACTGTCGGACGTTGTAGCTCTTGCTCTCCTGCTCCGCCCGCGCCGCGAGCTGCTCCGCCGGGGTGGCGTCGGGCTTCGCGAAGTCCATCCCGAAGTACACCAGCAGCCGTTGCTTCTGGTAGTCCTCGAGCTGCAGGAAATGCCAGCCCGGAGGGGCATATAGCACATCCACCAGCAGCAGCGTCGCCACCAGGGCGGTCCCGGTCAGGAAACGGACCAGGAACCGCTGTGGCACTCCGGCGACGAGCATCATCACCAGGGCGATCGGCAGGAACACCAGGGCCGATCCGAGGTCGGGCTGCTTCAGGATCAGCAGGAACGGCAGGAGGGCCATCCCGAGGGCCTGGGCGAAGAGCAGTGGCGAATCCAGCTCGTTCGCGGGACGGGTCAGGAAGTTCCCGAGGGCAAACAGGAACGCCAGCTTGGCCAGTTCACTGGGCTGGAACTGGAACACACCGAAGTCGAGCCAGCGCTTCGCTCCCAGCCGGGACACGCCGAACAGGGCGACTCCGACCAGGAGCAGGATGGAGACCCAGTAGGCGACCAGGGACCAGCGGGCGAGCCTGGCGTAGTCGACCAGACACAGGACGGCGACGAGGCCTAGCCCGATCACGTCGGCACCGATCTGGCCGACGACCCGATACCGCCACCAGGGTCGGTTCGCGGCCTCGTCGGCCATGCCCGTAGCCGACAGGATGAATGCCGCCCCCAAGGCCATGAGGCCCAGGACGGCCGTCCAGAGGCCCCAATCGACGAGACCTTCGCGTCGGGGCGTCCATGGAATCCCGCCGATCATCGGTGTCCTCCTTCGATGGCGAACAGACGTTCCTGACGTCGTTCGCGCTGGTGGAGATGCTCGTAGATCCGACGTGCGACCGGCGCACAGGTTCCCCCGCCGGAGGCCCCGCTCTCGACCATCACAATCACGACATACCGTGGAGCCTCGAAGGGGGCGAAGCTGGCGAACCAGGTGACCTTGTCCTTGCGCCCGTTGCCCTTGATCTCAGCCGTGCCGGTCTTGCCGCAGATGTCAAAGCCCTCGATCCGGGCGGCCTTCCCGGTTCCTTCCGGGTCCAGCACGTCGTCCCGCATCGCGGATCGGATCACGTCGAACGTCTCCGGCCGCGCTCGGATCTGGGTGCGGACCTGCCGGGACGGAAACCGGATGATCGGAGTCGGATCGAGCGGGTTCTGGGGCTCCAGCCGATCGACCAGACGCGGCCAGTAGACCGTGCCACCATTGGCGACGGCACCGACCGCCACCGCAAGCTGCAGGGGCGTCAGCGTGATCTCCTGTCCGATGCAGACGTTGGCGAGATTGCCCGAGGTCCACCCCCGTTCCTCGATGGCCTCGAGGGTTGTTGGGAAATTCCCCGGTTTTTCGGCGATCCCGATTCCTGTATTCTGTCCAAGTCCAAACCGGGCCCCCCATGAGAGGAGGCGTTCCCATCCGAGTCTGAGGCTGTGGTCGATGAAGTAGCTGTTGCTCGAGCGGATGAAGGCCCTCCGGAAGTCGTAGATGCCGGGAGGAGCGGTGTCCCGGATGGAACGCCTCCCGAGGAGATATCGGCCCTTTGATGGATTCTCGGGATCGGGTTGCACCGACAAGGCTGCGCGGGGGTCGAGTCCGGCCTCGAGGAGCGCCATGGCGTCGATGATCTTGAAGGTCGAGCCCGGTGCATACTGGCCCAGGGTGGCCCGGTTCATGGTCGGTCGGGCCGGTTCCGCGAGGTAGAAGTCCTTCCATCGCTGGGTCGGAACCCCCTCGATGAACTCCGCGGCGTCGAATCGTGGGGCAGAGGCCATTGCGAGAAGGTCTCCAGTCCGGGGATCGAGCACCACGACGGCTCCCCGTTCATCTCCGGCGACCGTGCTGAGCGCCTGCTCCACGGCGATCTGCAGGTCAAGGTCGAGCGTCGTGACGAGGTCGAGTCCCGGCTGGGGCTGGGCGATCGTGCGCTCCCCCTGTCGGTGTCGGTACCCCGCGGAATTCACGAGGATGCTCCGGGCCCCTGGAATGCCCCGCAGCTCCTTGTCGAAGGCCGCCTCGAGTCCGAGTCCACCCCGATAGTCCCGGAGCCGGTAGTTGAAACGCCCATCCTCCTCGTCGTAGTCGTCATCCCGCTTCAGGTGCCCCACCACATGGACCGCCAATCCTGGATTCGGATACTGTCGGATCGGCACCTGGTCCAGCTCGACTCCGGGCAGGTTCCACGACTGCTCGGTGATGAGGGCGACCTGTTCCGGGGTGCAGTTGGAGAGGATGGGCAGGGGCAGGGCCCGTTTGGTGAGGTAGTGGTGCTGAAGGGCCTGCTCGCTGAGCTGCAGTGGGATCCGCAGGCGTCGTCCGACCTCGGCCACCACATTGCTCACCACGGCGAAACGACTCTGTCGTCGCAACAGCTCCAGCTCCCCAGAGGTGAGCCGCACCCCGGACCCGCTTCGGCGGAAACGGCCGGGAAGCAGATCCCAGAAGGTGTTCGAAGAAATGCTCGGAGCGGGTTGCCGTGACGCGATGATGGCCTTCTTGCCTTCGGTGTACTGCCGATCGAACTGGGGCCGGAGCTCGTCGAGGTAGAGATCCAGCCGATATTGGGGGGTGTTCCGTGCGAATTCCTGTCCGGACCTGTCCAGGATGCGGCCCCGGATCGCAGGCACGCGTACGGTCCGGAAGCTCTGGGTCTCCTGCTGTTCCCGGTATCTGGCCCCGGACAGCACCTGGACCTTCCAGAGTCCTCCGGCCAGCACGAGCAACCCGGCAAGGACACCCCAGGCCAGCAGCCGAAGCGACTGGTCGCCCTTGTTGAGTTGGTCGAGGATGAGCATGTCCGAGGTCCGGTCAGGTGCGTCCGCGCTTGATCTCCCGATCCGCGCGGAACCCCATCTCGGCGATGGGTTTGTACTCGAAGGCGTCATTCAGCCCATCAAAGACGACAAAGAGCGCCGGGCAGGCTGCTGCGTTCAAGATTCCCAGCATGAGGATTCGGAGCAGGAGCCCGAATCCCATCGGTTGGGGTTGCGATTCCATCTGGAGAAGGCCCCACGTCATCAGGGGCATGGCGATGCCTCCCGAGAGGCCGAGCCAGGCCTGCGCAAACCGCTGTTCCCGGAGCAGGAGATGGCGCTGCAGATTCAGGACGAACCCGAGCAGGAAGCACGGGATGAGCGAGACGCCGATCGGGTTTGCAGAGAGTGCGTCGGTGCCGAGGCTGGAGACCGCGACGATGCCGAGCAGCGTCGGCATCCCATGGGTCAGGGCGGCGTACACGATCAGCGCGGGTCGGATGTCGAGCGGGATGCCCAGGGTCGGGAACTGGGTCTGACCGAAGACCGCCAGCCACGTGGCCAGGAAGAGCAGGGTGATGGGGACGCGATTCATGGGCTCTTCTGTGTGAGGACCCAGACCTCCTCAAGGCGGTTGAGTCGGGCCGCGAGTCGGACCCGGACCTCGGTGTAGAGCCCTCCCTCGGCCGACCGGGTGTCCACGACCTGGCCGACGGGGATCCCCGGAGGAAAGACACCACCGAGACCGCTGGTGACCACGGAGTGGCCGGCAAGGATGCCGGGGCTGTGCTGGAGGGTGCGCAGGAGGACGACCCCCTCCCCGATCGGATCAGAGGCGGTCGACTGTATCAGTCCCTGGTCCCGCGTCTCACGGACGAGCGTGGATACACCGCACTCCGTGTCCCCGATGAGCACGACCTGGCAGGTCAAGGGGTAGACTTCCCGGATCCTTCCGACGAGTCCGTCGCTGGTGAGGACGGGTTGTCCCACCCGCGCCCCGTGGCGTTCCCCGAAGTCGAGCGTGAGGCTACGCCACCAGGTCGTGGGTTCGCGCCCGATCACCCGTGCGGCTTTGTGGGTCCAGCGGACCTGTGGCTGCCATCCCAGAAGCGAGCGGAGCCGGGCGTTCTCCTCCAGTGCGGCACGTCCCTGCATGTCCGACAGCTGGAGCTGCTGCTGGGTCATCCGGAGTCGTTCGATCTCCGCGATCAGGGTGCTCCGGGTCAGGGGGGCGAAGGCGGCCCGGTCGGCCAGCGACTGGAAGGATCCGACCAGTCCGAACAGGGGGAGGAACAGGGAGGACACCGCCACGCGCAGCCTTCCTGCCGCCACGGGGGGCAGGTTCAGCAGTACCACGGCGAGGGCGATTGCGAGGCCCAGCGCCCAATGGAAGGATCGAGAAGGCACGTTGTCCGGCGGATCAGGGCCGGCGAGACCGCGCCTCCGAGGGATCAGGCCGTGGAGCTCGAGGCCACCCGTTTCAGGAAGCGGAGTTCCTGAAGGACCTTGCCGGTCCCCTGGGCGACGGCGCTCAGGGGATCGTCGGCAATGTGCACGGGCAACCCGGTTTCCCCGGCCAGGAGCTTGTCGATGTTCCTCAGCAGCGCGCCACCCCCCGCCATCATGATCCCACGGTCGACAAGATCGGCCGAGAGCTCGGGCGGGCAGCGTTCAAGCGTGATGCGGACGGATTCCAGGATGCTGGAAAGAGGCTCCTGCAGGGCCTCGCGGATCTCCTCGGACCGGATGATGACCGTCTTTGGGAGGCCCGCGGAAAGATCGCGGCCCTTCACCTCCATGGTCAGCTCCTGGTCCAGGACATGCGCGGACCCGATGCGAATCTTGATCTCCTCGGCGGTACGTTCGCCGATCATCAAATTGTGGGCGCGCTTCAGGTGCGCGACGATCGTCTCGTCGAACTCATCGCCCCCCACCCGCACGCTGCGGCTGAAGACGATGCCGGCCAGCGAGATGATCGCGATCTCGCAGGTGCCGCCGCCGATGTCGACGATCATGTTGCCCGCCGGTTCGTGGACGGGAAGACCAACACCGATGGCCGACGCCATCGGTTGTTCGATCAGGTAGACCTCCCGGGCGCCGGCGTGTGTGGCCGAATCCTTGACCGCCCGCTTCTCCACCTCGGTGATGCCAGACGGCACTGCGACGACGACCCGGGGCTGGACGAGCTTCCGGTGATGCACCTTCTGGATGAAGTGGCGGAGCATCGCCTCGGTGATCTCGAAATCCGCGATCACGCCGTCCTTCATGGGACGGATGGCAACGATGTTCCCCGGCGTGCGGCCGAGCATCTTCTTCGCCTCGTCTCCGACCGCCAGCACGTTGGTTGTGCCGGCTTGGATCGCGACGACCGATGGCTCACGCAGGACAATCCCGTGGTCCCGCACGTAGACGAGCGAGTTGGCGGTGCCCAGATCGATGCCGATGTCGTTCGAGAAGAGGCTCTTGAGATGCGCTAGCATGATGCGTGCTCCACACGCATGGGGAGCACGGTGGGGACCCGCACCGGAGGAATCAAGGACGGATCGTGGATGGATGAGAGAAACTGCTCGAAGTGTCCTGCTGATCCGTCCGGGATCCCCTCACAACGCGTGGGTCAGGATCCCGTGAAGTTCCGAATCGCTGAGCGCGATGGGATTCCCCTTCATGCTGCTGGATTCCTGGGCCTTTCGGACGACTTCCGGGAGTTCGGCCTGGGTGATGCCCCAGCTCGAAAGGCGCGGGACCCTGAGCCGGCACGCCAGTTCTTCAAGGCGGTGGGCCAGGTTTTCGGGGCCTTCTCTGTCGATGGAACCAAGCCACCGAGAGACCTCGACGTATCGCTCGAGGGTAGGGCTTCCCGGAGACCGCTGGCGGAGGGCTGCGATGTTGGCCTCGGTCACGGGGGCCAGCAGGGCGGCGCAGAGGGCACCGTGGGGAGCACCGGACTGGCCGCCGAGCGGGCCAGCCAGGCCATGAACCGCACCGAGGCCGGCATTGGCAAGTGCGAGGCCACTGTGGAGGGCTCCGAGTGCAAGATCGCTGCGGGCAGCCAGGCAATTCCCGTCCTCGAACGCCCGAGGCAGGGCCGCCGCGACCCTGGGCAGCGAGTGCCGACACAGGATGTCCGTCATGGCATTCGATCGGACCGAGACGAACGCCTCGAGGAGCTGCGTCAACGCATCCAGTCCGGTCGACGCCGTCAGATGGGGCGGCAGACCGAGCGCCAGCGCAGGGTCGATGACGGCCAGCCTCGGCCACATCCTCGGGCTCCTCAGGCTGACCTTCACACGGTGGTGCGGTGAGGACAGGACGGCATTCCGGGTGGCTTCCGACCCGGTCCCTGCCGTCGTGGGCACCGCCGCGAATGGCAGGGGATCCTTGTCCAGGGGCGTGGCTCTCCCGATGACCTCAAGATGGTCCACGGGATCCCCAGGATTGGGAGCCAAGGCGGAAATCGCTTTCCCGCTATCGATAACGCTGCCGCCGCCGATTCCAAGGATCCATTCCGCCTCGATCTGCCTCGCCAACTCGGCGCCCTGCCTCACCTGCTCGACCGTGGGTTCTCCGGCGATTTGGAGTCGGGTGATCTCCATCCCGATGCGGGACAGGTAGGTGAGGCATGGCTCGGAGCGTTCTAGGGATCGGCCGACAACCACCAGGCCCCGTCTCCCCCAGGGCCGGATCAGGTCCGGGAGCTGCGAGAGAGATCCGGCTCCGAACAGGATTCTGTCGGGGCTGCAGAAATCGAAGCTCATGGGGTTTTCGATAAGGGTATAGATCTGTCAAAAACGGGAAGAGCCTTGTGGGCTACCACTCGCCCGCCGGGGGAAAGACCTCCATGAACTTCACGCTGCGTCTGGGTTCAGCCATCCAGGGCGCAACGGTATCCCTCCAGGCAGCGTAGTGGGGGGTTTCCTTGTGACGGGTCGGCGCCTCGGCGTCCCGGTAGGCCTCGACCAGAGTGAATCGGGTGGGGTCCTCGACGTCCTGGACCACGTCGAACCGGGCGATGCCGGGCTCCCGGAGCGAGGCTGCGGCATTGGCGCGCGTGGCCTGGATGAAGGCGGCGATGTGTTCCGGCAGGACCCGGACCTGGACATGGACGATCAACATGGGGGTGAGGGGGGTGTCGTGGACCCGTTGACTGGACCAACTCGTGTGCCGGGTCAACACCCGGGATTTGTCCCCGGGGACAGGTCCGGCCTAGACTGGCGGGAGTCATGACCCCGACATCCCCTTCCGACCCGTCACGGTTTGCTCTCGAATATCAGACCCATCGGGGCCTCCCGCCTTTGGCCGGCCTGGGCGGCTTTGTGGAGGCGGTGCGCCCTGGATTGTCGGTCGAGGAATCAGTGCGTCGGCTGAAGCGTCACCATTACGCGTTCCGGAGGCTGCACCAGATCCTGCTTTGCCGGCTCACCTCCGAGCCTGTGTATGAGCTCAAGATGGCCTTCAGCTACCATGGGTACCTGGCCGCCGAGGCGGTCACCCAGCTGAGGACCCGGGTCGGGGAGATGCGCGAGCCTCCTTTGGGACTCGAGCAGGTTCCCCATCCCGCATTGGCGCTGGCGTTCGACGAGGTGCTCTGCGCACCGAGCACTGAGGAGCTTCTGATGGGGATCCATGACATGGTGTTGCCCGGATTGGAGGAGGCCCTGATCCGCCATGCGCGGGACACCCATCTGCTTGCGGATCAGCCGACCCGCCGGGTGTGTCGACACCTCCTGCAGGACGTCCGGGAGATGCTTGGATATGGGCGCAGGTCCGTCTCCGCGCTGGTGACCTCGGAGCAGCGGGTCGGGGCACAGCCGGCTCTCGCGACAATCCGTTCGGCGTTGGCCGCTGCCGGAGGGCTGGACGGAACACAACCCATGGGTGAAGTGCCTCGGCCCTTCCGCTCCGCAACGCCCTGGCGGTTCGATCCGATGCCACGGAGGGACGAGCGGTTTTGCGACCCCTACAACATGGGAGTCAACGCGGAGGTGTTTCTCTACGACGAGAACCGGCCGGCCGATGCCAAGGTCCTCATGATGTTCTACAAGCGTCTCCGAGAGATCGACGTTCCCGAGATGATGGCCAGCATTCTTGCGGAGACCCCCGACCGCCCCTGGGGCTATTACCGGGACATGACCCGTCAGCTCTGGGACGAGGCCCGACACGCCATGATGGGTGAGGTGGGTTTTGTGAGCGTGGGTGTCGACTGGGCCAGCAATGTCAGGGTCAATTTCACGTGGTCGCTGGGACTGAACACCCAGCTCTCCCCCCTCGAGCGACATGCGGTCCTGTATTTCATCGAACAGGGGCTGATGCCTCGGACGGGCAAGCGGCATGAATGGGAGGTGGGACTCCGTTCCGGGAACGCGTTGGCGGCGACCTTCCAGGATTTCGACTGGGCGGATGAGGTCCTGCATGCCCGGGTGGGCCGTGACTGGTATGTCAGCCAGATGCCGAGTCCCCATGAGGCGGTGGCCTACGGCGACCGGTGCTGGAGCCGGGTTCTGATGGGTTGGACCTCCTGGCGCGACCAGGGGCTGACACGTCATGAGAACTGGTGGCCCGGGGCGTATCGCCAGTACTGCGAGAAACGAGGGGCCGAGCCGGATCCGCAGGCCCTTGCCTACGCTGTCACCTATGAGACCACCCGCGCCGATCTCCGGGATGTCTCCGCATCCGGCTGAAGGGTTTCTCCGGAGTTTCTATCGGGCTCCAGGCCCGATGTTTCCGGATCGATCCGGGTGGTCTACGGCCGAGAGGCATTCTCAAAGCGGAAAATCCGAGAGTGGCCCCGATCCTGCACTTGCCGGAGATGTGAAACGGGGCGTCTCCCTTGATTGCAGGAAATTTGGATCTGTCCGGGCATCGACCCTGCACCGGCAGATCCTGTTTCGCCATGAGGGGCCCGTGAGAGCATGAGTCGGGTCCTGTTGATTGGCTGGGAAGGGGCGGATTGGCGCCTCCTCCGTCCTTTGATGGACGATGGGCGATTGCCGAATCTCCGTGGAATGGTCGAGGCCGGGGTTTCGGGTGACCTTGCCATCCCGCTTCCCTGGGTGTCCTCCAGCCTCTGGACCTCCGTTGCCACGGGAAAGCGGGCCCACCAACATGGAATCCTGCAACCCTGCCCAGGTCTGGGACAGGGGGGGGAGCCCGTCGTGTCGCGCCGGTGCGCCGCCCTGTGGGACATCCTTGGTCGATCCGGACTCTCGTCGGTGGTGGTGGGTTGGCCGGCCACCGAACCAGCGGAGCCGATTCGGGGCGCCATGATTTCGGATGCGTTCATCCGGCACGGATCCCCGCGGGCCCCGGGGTCGACACCGGACGGTGTGCATCCGCCCCGACTGCTCGGGTCGGTGTCGGATCTTCGGGTCTCCCCGGATCGGATCGACCCGGAGCTTTTGCGGGCGCTGTTGCCCATGGATCCGGCTCTGGCCTCCGAGCGGCCGACCTTCCTCGATCGCATCCATCGCGGAGCCGCCGAGCTCTCCTCGGTTCACGCCGTGGCGACGGCTCTCGTCCAATGGGAGCCCTGGGATTTCATGGCGGTACGGTATCCCGGACTCCTGGCGTTCGGGTGTGCGGGACCGGACCCCGATCTGCCGGGAGGAATCGGTCCATCCAAGGACACCGTTCTGCTGTCCCACTCCATGGCGTGCCTCGACCGGATGCTCGGCACCCTGATCCATCTTGTGGGTCCTGAAACCCGGGTTCTCGTGGTGGCTGGAGGTGTGAGGCGTCCGGACCGATTCCAGTTTCTGCCTTGGCTGGACGGCTTCCCCGCCGCGGAATTCCCGCCGCGGGAACGGGGTGCGTTTGCCATGTCAGGCCCCGGTATCCGGACGGGTTCAACAGCGGTGGGGGCTTCCGTTCTCGATATCACCCCCACGGTTCTCCGGGCGTTCGGGCTTCCGGTGGGTGAAGACGTGGAAGGCTCCGCGATGCCGGTCTTCTCCCAGCTGAAACGGCTTGCCTCCGTTCCTGGTTGGGATCCCCCCCGGAGGACATCTGTTCCGAAGGATGCCCTTCCAGGTGTCGACCCGGTGGCATCGCTGCTTTCTGTGACCGGGGCCGACGAGCGATTCCATCTCGCGTGCGGCCTCATGGACTGCGGTCGCATGTCGGATGCCGTTCTGTGTCTGGAGACTCTGTGGAACGAACGGCCTGCCGACTTCCGTTCGGCACTGCTTCTCCTGCGGTGCCGGCTGTTAGTGCGGGAACATGGGCAGGCCCGACAGACTTTTGACGAGCTGCTGCGACGCCTGCGGGTTGCCCCTTCCCGGGAGATGGCTGAGGGACGGTCGACTGAGGTAGCGGGAGGACTGGACCAGAATGCGCTGTGGTTCCTCGAGACCGTGCTGCTGGAGCAGGAGGGTCGCCTTGGCCTGGCGATGGGAATGTATCGTCAACTGCTGAAGGCTGCCCCCCTCCAGATGCGGCGGGATCTCCATCTGCGTCTTGCGGAGGGATATCTCCGCCTGGGTGAACGTGCCGCCGCCATCAACCAGTTCGTGACAGCGTGTTCGATCGATGCCTCACATGTCCCCTCCATCAATGGGTTGAGCCGTGCCTACCTGCTGGCCCGGCGGTTCCAGGAGGCCGTGGCCGAGGCCCGACGGGCGGTCGGGCTCGATCCGGCGAATCCAGTCGCCCATTTTCTTCTGGGGATGGCCCTTGTTTGGTGTGGTCACCCCGACTGGGCGGCCAGCTCGCTCGAGGAGGCTGTCCGACAGAACCCGATGTTCCCGCAGGCCCATCGGAGACTGGCACGGATCTACCGGGTCCACCTCAAGGACCCGGCAAAGGCCCGCCAGCACCTCCGCTCGTTTTTGAAGACCCGCCTGCCCGGGTCCATGACTCCGTCGATGCGGTTGCGATCCCGGACGGATCGGATTCAGGGCAGGATCGCGAAGGCGCGGACGCGGAAGCCCGAGCTTCCCTCGGGCCCGGGCCTGGCGACGACGATCAGCGCGCCTGTCGCGGGGATCTGATCGAGGTGTGACATTACCTCGATATGCCGGAGCCCCTTTCGCAGGAGTGAGGCCGCGGACTCGAGGGTTTCGGTGGTGTCGGTGTCCATCGCCTGCCTTTCGAGCATCCGCTGTGCACCCACCCAGGGTTCCGATGATGGCACTTGCTGCCTACCAGCGGAGGTGAGCCTCAATGGCCTCGGAGGAGCAGCCAACGGGAGGCTCCTCAGGTCCCGGCATTGGCGCTGTGTCCTGTGTTTCCGGAAAAAACGTCTTGAGCCTTCGCTCCGGCTTCGCGTTCATTCCCGCCCCGCTGTGATCCAGCGGACTCGATGGTTGGGGTGGGATACCCACGTGGC
>SYEM01000105.1 GCA_005801385.1 Verrucomicrobiales bacterium
CCGGTGACCCTCTACCTGCAGACCTGCTGGATGTTCACCCTGCCGCTCATCCTGGATCAGGGCCTCGACTTCTGGACGGCAATGGGCCGGAGCCGACGGCAGGTCGGCCGCCACTGGTGGCTCTGCCTCGGACTCACGGTGGTGATGGGCCTGGTCAATCTCCTGGGCCTGCTGTGCTGCTTTGTGGGGGCTCTGGTCACATTTCCGTTGAGCCTTCTGGCCCTGATGCAGGGGTACGAGGCGGTGATCCATGGGCGGGAAGCCAGGTAGTCGGGTTTCAGGTGGGAATGTGCTCGTCCTGAATCTGGCGACCACGCCAGGCCTCGGGTCGTTCCTCGCGGGGCGACGCGGGGTGGGTTCTTTGCAGATGCTCATGGCGGTGGCCGGGTTCGTGGTGCTGATCCTCTGGTTCTGGGATCTGGCCCGACAGTTCTGGGAGTTGCTCCAGTCCGGCGACACTGCGGTGCGTCCCGACCTTCGAAAGCTGGGCATCGGGGGGGCGCTGTTCGGAGGGGCCTGGCTGTGGTCGCTCTGGACCTCGATCTCGATCCTGCGCGAGGCGCGACGGGATCGGTCCGCGATTCCCCCACCGTTGACCCCACGAGGCCCGTCGATGAACCCCGGCGGTTGATCGTCCCGGGACATTGCGTCTTGGAGGTCCCCGGCGAGTCCGTATCCTGACCGGGGGATGCGTCTGCACGACCGCTATCTGTTCCGGGAACTGCTGGTGCCGCTCGGGTTCTGCCTGGGCGGCTTCCTGATCTTCTGGATCGCCTTCGACCTGTTCGGGCGGCTGGATGATTTCCAGGAGCTCCGGTTCGGCATCCGGGAGATCGGGCTCTACTATCTGTTCGATCTCCCCAAGCTGCTCAATACGGCACTGCCGGTGGCCCTGCTCCTGGCGATGCTGTATGCGCTCAGCGCCCATTCCCGGCACAACGAGCTGATCGCCCTGAGGTCGGCCGGTCTGAGCCTGTGGCGGATCTGCGCCCCGTACTTTGCGGTGGGTCTCTTCCTGTCCCTGGTGCTTCTGGGCCTCAACGAGGAGTGGCTTCCCGACGCCCCCGAGCGCAAGGCCGGTCTGATGCGGCGTCGTGAGTCAAAAAAACCCGATTCGGGCGGACGCTGGAGATCGCGGGTGCACTTCCAGAATCCCACCACCCGTCGGGATTGGAGCCTGGGTGCGGTCCATCTCGACACCGGTGAGCTGCGTCAGCCCCGGGTGGCGATGCCGTTGCCCAAAGGGGCGTATCGTGAGGTTCTGGCTGGGTACGCCTGCTGGACGAATGGGTCCTGGCGCCTCACCAATGGCATCGAGCGTCTCCACCGGATCTCCGACGATCCGCTCCCGGCGGAGTGGGTGAAGCCGATCTTCACCCGTGACGAAATGGGTGGCACGCCGGCCGAACTGCTCCGATGGGAGGGAGCCCGCCTCGAGTCGACCAATGGACTGGTGGCGATCACCAACCTGTCGCGCGTCGCCACCATTCCTCCGGGTGAATGGACGGTCCGCCTGTACACGGTGACCAACGGCGTGCTCGAGGGCTTCCGGTTCAGTGCGCCCCTGGGGGAGGGAGCCCGGCGGCTCATCATCGCCGAGCGTGGGGTCTGGACCAATGGGATGTGGAGGTTCTACCAGGCGCGGGAATTCCTCTACCGGTCGGCGACGGATGGCAACGTGCTCGACCTCCTGCATCCGGAGCTGGATCTGCCGGAACTGGATGAGGACCCCGAGATGATCTCGAGCGAGGTCGAGGTGGGCGAACTGCTGTCCCAGGGAGGTGCGATGCAGAGTCCCGATCTGCCGGTGCAGGACATCCTCGACTACCTCCAGCTGCACCCGGACCTCGCCGGGCGCGATCGCAACCTTCTCGAGACCCAGCTCCATGCCCGCATTGCCGGCCCGTGGACGTGTCTGGTCGTGGCGGTGATCGCCATTCCCTTTGGCGCGCCCTCCGGCCGGCGCAATGTCTTCTATGGCGTGGCGGGAAGCCTGGCGCTCGGGTTCCTCTATTTCGCCGTCCAGCGCCTCGGGTTCGCCGTGGGCCAGAGTGGATGGCTGGAACCGTGGGTCGGCGCATGGCTTCCGAATGTCCTCTTCGGGGGTCTGGGTCTCTGGCTCACCAGCCGCGTCCGGTGATGAGCGCCAACGAATCCATCCGACCCGATCCGGTGGCTCGACTGGAGGCCCTCCTTCGGGTGAGCGAATCGGTCCACGCCTCGCTCGAGCTCCGGGACTCCCTGGAACGGATCCTGGGGGAGGCGGTTCGGCTCGTCGGTGGGGATGCCGGACTGCTGGCGCTGATGAGCCCCATGGGATTCCTCGAGATCGAGGCCTCGACGGGACTGCCGGTGGGGGTGCGGTCGATCCGGCTTCGGATCGGGGAGGGTCTGGCGGGCAGGGTGGCCCGGACGGGAATCCCCGGACTGGTCGAGGACGTCTCCCATCAGCCCTCCTACCTGAGGTTCCATCCGGACGTCGCCTGCGAGGTCGCCGTCCCGCTCCGGGTCAGCGGTGAGGTCCGTGGGGTGCTGGCCATCCAGTCCTTCCGGCCCCGAGCCTTTGATCGAGGCACACTCTCCCTCCTCGAGGATCTGTCCACCCTGGCGGGGACGGCGATCCGGAACACCTGGCTCTATGAGAAGGCCCGCCTGAAGGCCCGGTCCCACGAGTCCCTCGTCCGGGTCGGACAGATCATCAACTCCGCCCTGAGCCTGGATGAAGCGCTCGAGGTGGTGACGCGCGAGGCGACAAGCCTGCTCCGGGCGAAGATGTGTTCGCTCCTGATGCTCGACCCCACGGGTCAATGGCTGGATCTCCGTGCCAGCCACGGCGCGGGGGAACGGTATCGACAGAAGCCCCGCCTCGCCGTCGACGAGAGCTTCGCCGGCATCGTGGTCCGGCGGGGCCGCCCGATGCAGCTCGAGGATGTCCAGGTCTCGGGCCGGTACCAGAATGTCTCCGTCGCCCGGGAGGAGAAACTGGTCTCCCTCCTCTCGGTCCCACTGGCCTACGCCGGCAAGGTGATCGGTATCCTGAACCTCTACACGGGGGCGCCCCACACGTTCTCCGACGAGGAGGTCCGGGTCCTCTCCGCCTACGCCGAGCTGTCGGCCCTCGCCCTCGAGCGGGCCCGGCTCTATGAGCGGACGCTGGTGGTGGAGGAACAGCTCCGCGAGAGCGAGCGCCTGACGGCCCTGGGTCTCCTGGCGGCCGAACTGGCCCACGAGATCCGGAACCCGCTCACGGTGATGAAGATGCTCCACCACTCCGTGAGCGCGGACTTCGCCGGGGACGATCCCCGGTCGACGGATCTGCGGGTGATGGGCGAGAAGATCGACCATCTGAACCGCATCGTGGACCGGGTCCTGGACCTCGCGCGGCGTCACGAGCCCGTCCTCGCCCTCACCAACATCAACCGGCTGATCGAGGACCTGGGGATCCTCATCCACCACAAATGCCGGGTGCAGGGGGTCGAGCAGGACACGCGGCTCGATCCCCGGATCCCCGGGTTCCAGGGCGATGCCACCCAGCTCGAGCAGGCGTTCCTCAACGTCATCCTCAACTCCCTCGAGGCCATGCCCGAAGGGGGACGTCTGCGGATCCGGACCCGATGGCTGCCTTCCCGTGATCCCTCCGGTGCACCCGACACCGTGGTGATCCGACTCTCCGACACCGGCAGCGGCATGCCGCGCGAACAGAGGGAACGGGCGTTCTCCAGTCTCCTCAGCACCACCAAGCCGAAGGGCACCGGAATCGGTCTGGCAGTCGTTGCCCGGGTGGTGGAGACCCATGAGGGTCGGGTGCGGATCTGGTCCCGTCCGGGTCGCGGCACCTC
>SYEM01000106.1 GCA_005801385.1 Verrucomicrobiales bacterium
CGGGTCATCGCCGCGACCAACAAGCCCCTCGAAGAGGCGGTGGCGGCGCGACAGTTCCGTGAGGACCTGTTCTACCGCCTTAACGTCGTCCGGATCCAGATGCCGGCCCTCCGCGACCGCCGGACGGACATCCGCCTGCTGGTCGACTACTTCGTCCGTCGCCTCGCCGATCCCGCCGGCAAGCCGAAGTCCATCGGCCCGGAGACCCTCGCGCTGCTGGAGTCCTACCACTGGCCCGGGAATGTCCGGGAACTCGAGAACGTCCTGCGGCGAGCCACGGTCGTCGCCAAGGGACAGGCCATCCTTCCGTCCGACCTCCCCACGGAGGTTTCCACCATCGGAACCCCCCCCCCCCCCTCCCCAGCAGGCCACCCCGGGGGCCGCGTCACCCCAGTCCGGCGCCGCCACACCCTCCGATCCCCAGGCCAACACCCTCGCAGGGCTCGCCCAGAGCCTGTTCCGCATGGGACGCACGGATCCAAAGCTCAAGGTGCTGCCCGCCGTGGAACGGGTCCTTGTCATCGAGGCTCTCAAGGAGACCCGCGGCAACCAGGTGCAGGCCGCACGCCTGCTCGGCATCACCCGCGCCACACTCCGGAAACGCATCGAGAAGTTCGAGATCCGACAGGACGTCTCGGTGAACTGACACTCCCAGCGCCATGCCGATCCCGGTCGTCACCGTCGAGGAGATGCGGTCCTGGGACCGTCAGTCCTGGGAGGCCGGCGCCCGGGAGGACGACGTCATCCGACAGGTCGGCCACTGCGTGGCCGCGACCGTCCGGGAAGGGACGCGTCCGGGATCCCGTATCCTCATCCTGGCCGGCCGCGGGAACAATGGGGCCGATGCGCTTGCCGCCATCCCGCCGCTGGCCCCGGACTTCCGGGTCGAGACCCTCCGCATCCTCTCTCCGTCCACCCAGCGGGACGAGCTGGCCCGGGCCCTCGAGGCCCGACCCGATCTGATCCTCGACGGACTCTTCGGCATCGGGCTCAACCGGGACCTCGACCTGGACTGGGTGGACCTGATCCGCCGGGTGAACGAGTCGGGTCTCCCGATCCTCGCCCTCGATGTCCCCTCGGGCCTCGACGGCGACACCGGCCTGCCCCGGGGCGCCGCCATCCGGGCCACCACCACACTCACGGTGGGGGCTCCCAAGGTCGGATTGCTCCGCCCAGAGGCCCTGCCCTTCGTGGGATGCCTCGAGGTCGCCCACCGGGTGGGGCTTGTCGGAAGTCCCACGGGAGCCAGCCAACTCCAGTGGACCCTCGCAGAGGACTTCATCGAGGAACCTCGACGTCCGCTCGACAGCCATAAGGGAACCTTCGGGCACACAGTCCTCATCGCCGGATCCGTCGGCTACTCCGGCGCGGCGGTGCTGTCGGCCCGGGCTGCCGCACGGGCGCGCCCCGGACTCGTCAGCGTCCTCACCCCGGAGGAGGCGTGGGGCACGGTCGCCAGCCAGCTGACGACCCCGATGGTGCATCCCTTCTCCCCGTCGCATCGGCTGCTCGAGGACGCGACGGCCCTGCTGGTTGGACCTGGGTTGGCCTCCGACACCATTCGGGATGCAATGCGGTCGGAGGTTGAGCGGCTCTGGGATGGCTTCCCGGGCCCGATGGTGGTCGATGCGTCGGCACTCGACTGGATCCCACGTCGGCCGCCCCGGCAGGGCCTACGCATCCTCACCCCCCACCCCGGCGAGGCGGCACGGCTCCTGGGCGTTTCCGCCCCGGAGATCCAGGCCGACCGGGTCGGCTCCCTGAGGTCCATCGCCCAGCGCCAGGGTGCGGTCGTCGTCCTCAAGGGCCACCAGACCCTGGTCGGGGAGTCCAAGGGTCCGGTCTTCGTGAATTCCAGCGGCAATCCTGGACTGGCCCAGGGGGGTACCGGGGACGTCCTCGCAGGATATCTGGTCGGCCTGCTGGCCCAGAAACCCCATGCCCGTCACCCCATCCAGATCTGCCGGAGGGCCGCTTGGCAACACGGTGCGGCCGCGGATCGTCTGGAGCGACGATGTCGGAACTGGACGGCCGAAGAGCTTGCAGAGGAGCTGGGACGGGCGTGACGGAAACGCCATGGCGAATGGATCCGACCCTTGAACCGCCCGGGGATTTGGGTAAAGTCGGCTTTGGGTTGCACCACTCTCCGCAAAAGGCGTCGGGGCCCAGCAGACCCGGCCTCGCCCTCGCCGCCGGATTCTGGGTGGCCCTGGTGGGGTTCCTCTCCCAGCCGGCACTCGCAGGCGTCGCGACGCTGGTCACCCATGGTCTCTACGAGAAGGCCGAGGACTGGGTGACCCGGATGGGCCAGGCCATGGCACGGCATCCCCGGAGGCGAGCCGAGTTCGGTTCCTCGTCGCCGCCGGTGTACCTGCTCCGATTCGACCGCGACCGGAATCTGCAGGCCCGGCTTCTGGAGGGCACCTCCCCCTCCCTGGACCCGTCCAGAGATGTCCTCCTGCTCCTCGACTGGAATCCAGTCTCCGGGGCCCTCATTCCCATCGACGGCTTGCCCGAGAGCACCACGGTCGTCGGACCGAGGATTGCGGATGCCCTGCTCTCCTCGGCACTCATCCCCGAGTTGCGCGGCCCTGTCGCACGACTGCCCCTCCACCTGGTGGGATTCTCACGGGGCGGCTCCCTTGTCGCGGAGATCAGCAAGCGACTGGGCCAGCGCGGCGTGGTGGTGGACCACCTGACGCTGCTCGATCCCCATCCGCTGAACAATGACGGCTTCAACGACGGCCTCCTGCCACCCGCGGGCTGGTTCATCGAGGACGGCACTGCCGCCAATGGGGTCTACGAAAATGTTCTCTTCGCGGATGCCTACTTCCAGACCCTGTTCATGCCATTCGGCGCGGTTCCACGGGGCGCATTCGTCCGGAGCCTCGACGCCTGGGGATTGAACGAGTGGGGATACCTCATTCCCCATCATGACGTTCACCTCTGGTACCACGGCACCGTGGAGGTGGCCTTGCCCACCACCTCGGACGGCGAACAGACGCTGACGACAGGGACACGCCAACGGTGGTATGCCCCCATCGAGAGGAGCGGGCAAAATGCCGGATACCAGTATTCCCTGCGAGCCGGTGGAGACCGGAGCGAGGTCTTCAATCCCGTCGATGGGGCGAGCGGCTTCCCGCGCCAGGGTCTGAACCAGTCGTGGGGATCGGTGTTCGGGATCCCGTCGGGATCGAACCGCGCTCCGCTGACGGACCGGCTTACCGAGGTCCGCCCCAACCTCCTCGAGTTCCATCTCGCCGGTCCGACGATCCGGGACATGGCCTCGAGCCCCTTGGACTTCACCCATGGCGCACCCCTGAGGGAGGCCGTGTTGGCACCCGGCTCCGAACCCCTGAAGGCGCGTCTGGTGTATCTCCTGGAGGGAACCGATCCGGCCATGCTGACGGTGTCTGTGGACCTCGACGCGAATCCGCTGAACGGCACGCTCGATCGGATCCAGTTCAGGATTCCCCCGACGGATTCCCAGCCGGGCGCCGTCGAGATCGATCTCAGTGCGCTGGAGCAGGGTCTCGATCGGGGACGGTACCGGATCGGTGCGAGTCTGGAGACCCGATGGATGACCCGGGACTACCTGGCCCCGGAGCTCCTCCGGGTGGCCGAGGGAGGCGGCGCAATTCGGAAAGGCGGCGCTCCATCAACTGGGATCCCCATCATGAATCTCAAACGTGGGGGCACTCCTGCCGATCCTACCCCAGACCCGCAAAAGCCGTCCGTCGTGAGCGTTCCCTCACTGGAGGTGGTCCTAATGGAACCGGCCGGTGGGGTCCCGAGGATCGAGCTCGTGATCCAGGACCTGTCCCAGACCCGTTCGCGGCTTGAGGGCAGCGCCGACTTCCGGACCTGGGTCCTGCTCCGTGAGATGGATCCGACCTCCGCCGGCGGGGCCTCACGGAGGCTGCGCCACGAAGTGGTTCCCGGGGAGGGTCTGCTCTACTTCCGTCTCCGGACGCCGGACTGATCCCAGGAGGGTTGGGGGTAGGGATTGTCCGGGGTCACCTCGGAACAGAGCCTAGAGACCCGACGGATTGGCCTGGGATCCCGGCTTCTGTAGGTTCGGGCCATGAAGAGGACCGCGATCTTCGCCGCCTGTCTCCTCGGTGCTGTGGCAACGGCAGGGCTTCCTCCCCAGGCTCCCCCTCCGGCGTTCCGCACCGAAAGGCCTTGGGAGCCCTCGACGACCCCGACGAGGCCACTACGGCCCCACGGTGGAGCCGCACTCCATTCGATCGGGGATCCCACCGACGCGGAGCAGCTCTACCTGGAGCTCATCAACGAGGTTCGTGCCGATCCCGCAGGAACCTCCATCGCGCTGGCGCAGACGACCGATCCCGACATCCTCGCCGCCTACCAGTTCTTTTCAGTCGACCTCGCCAAATTCGTCGCCGACACCCGGGGATTCCCGGTCGCCCAGCCGCTGGCCTTTGATTCCAGACTCATCCAGGCCGCCCGCGGGCATTCGCTCTGGATGCTCACCAACGGCATCCAAGCCCACAATGAGACCGATCCCGCCAACCCCGGAACGGTGATTACGACCGCGGACCGGATCACCGCCGTCGGCTACCCGTGGAGGACCCTCGGCGAGAACGTCTATGCCTTCTCGAAGAGTGTCCCGTTCGGCCACGCCGGATTCGAGGTCGATTGGGGCATCGGCCCAGGGGGGATGCAGGACCCTCCAGGACACCGCATCAGCAACCACTCGACGGCCTTCCGGGAGATCGGTGTCGGCGTCGTCGAAGGCAACGGGCCCAATGGGACGGGGCCCTCCTCCGTCACGGTGGATTTCGCGGCGCCCCAGGCGGAAACACCCCTGGTCACGGGAGTGGCCTACTATGACCTGAACTCCAACTCCCGCTACGACCTCGGGGAGGGCATCGGCAACATCCGGGTCGACGTCTCTGGGTCGAACTCCCACGCGCTGACCAGCGCCTCCGGCGGCTATGCCGTGCCGTCCGGGGACGGCGAGCGGACGGTCCAGTTCTCGGCCGAGGGCCTGTCGACACTGAGCCTGACCCGGACGATCAGCGGTGGGCTCAACACCAAGGCCGATCTCCGCCTGACCTATCCCGCACCCGTCGCGATCGGACCCGGACGGGGTGCCGTCGGCAAACCCCTCACCTACAGCTACGCCACCGTTCCCGGGGCGGCCGAGTTCCGCGCCAAGCTGGTTCTCGTCCTCTCGAAGCCGACCGTGCTGGATGGCTCCCGCGGCCTCGAGGACTTCTCCACCGATCTCGGGGGCACGCCTGTGCCGCTGGTGGATCGTCCCGGCGGGGGCAAGGCCTACCATCTGACCCAGACCAACGGGGTCTCCCCGAACTGGATGCACGCGAGCGGGACCTACCGTCCGAAGTCCACCGGAACGCTCCGCTGGCTCAGCCGGCTCGGATGGGCCTCCTCCAACCAGGTCGCCCGCGTCCAGCTGACCGCCGATGGAGGGACGACCTGGACCAATCTCTGGAGCAAGACCGGCACCGGCACCGCCGGAGACGGGACGTACACCCAGCAGTCCGTCTCCCTCTCCATGTTCACGGGCCGCACAGTGCAGTTCCGATTCTGGTACGGCATCGATTTCTGCACCACCAACTGCGCCGTCTTCAATCAGCCCGACAACTCCGTCGGATACCACTTCGACTCCGTTGAGTTCCTCGACACCGAACAGCTCAAACTGCAGTCGGAAACCGTCGTCCCGGCCAGCTCGCCGGTCGTGCTGACCCCGACCCTCACCGGCTCCCATGAGGTCTCCCTGCAGGCGATCAGCCCGCGGGCAGACTGGCCCTGGGGATCCCCCCTGCCCGTCGACATCGTCTCCTCGGTCACGCCCCCGACGGTGACCCTCGGGACCGGGACACCACCCGCAGGGGGATGGGTCGCACCCGCGATCGTACCCTTGACCGCGGTGGTGAATGCCCAAGGCAACACCCTTACCAAGGTCCAGTTCCTCGCCGAGGGCCAGGTGATCGGGGAGGACGCCACGAGCCCGTATTCCTTCGATTGGAACGTCACGACAGCAGGCTCCCGCTCGGTGGTTGCCCGGGTCGTCTTCGGACTCAACCAGACGGTGGACTCCGCCGCCGCCATCGTGGCGGTATCGTCCACCTCCCCAACCGTGATCCTGACCGTGGGCACTGCCCCGGAAGGCGGCTGGGTCGCCCCGGCTTCCGTGCCGCTCGAGGCCACTGTCGATGCCCACGGCCGCCCCATCACCAAGGTCCAGTTCCTCGCCGATGGCACCATTGTTGGCGAGGATTCCGAGGCCCCGTACTCCATCACCTGGACCGGGGTCGCCGCCGGCGTTCGGTCGGTCGTCGCCCGCGTCCTCTATGGTTCCACCCTGTCCGTGGACTCCCCAGCTGCGACGGTCTCGGTGTCGGCCCCTGCACCGACCGTGACCCTCACCGTGGGCACACCGCCGGACGGCGGTTGGATCGCTCCGGCCTCCGTGCCGCTCGAGGCCACCGTCGATGCCCACGGCTACTCCATCAGCAAGGTCCAGTTCCTGGCCGACGGAAGTGTCGTCGGAGAGGATACCGATGCGCCCTTTGCAGTCGTATGGTCCGGAGCCGCTGCGGGCACGCGGTTGGTCGTCGCACGGGCCTTCTACGGGGATGGCCTGTCCGCGGAGTCCGCCGCCACGTCTGTGACGATCAGCGCACCGCCCACCGTCGTGGACATCACCGGCGTTGCCGCGGCTGCCGATGGCTCCATCGAGGTCCGGTTCACAGTCACTGGAAACCCCGCGGGGCTTCCAACGCTCCGGACCGCCCCCCTTCTGGAGGGACCGTTCGCCGAGACGACGGCGGTCTTGCAGACGAATTCCCCGTCGACCTTCACGTTCAGGATCCAGCCCAGCGGCGGAGTCGGATTCCTGAAGGTGCTCATCCCCTGAGCGCGATCACGTCTTCAGTCACCCGTTACTCGATGGCGTCTCCTGACTCGATACGCTGGCACGACATCCGTGCCGTGTCGCTCGATGCGGCGGGAACACTGATCAAACCCCACCCTTCGGTCGGCCACGTCTACGCCGAGGTGGCCGCGGACTGGGGACTCGGACGCTGGGAGCCGGCCCTCCTCGAGGCACGATTCCGTTCCGCATGGGGAGTCCGGGGGGATTTCGATTTCTCCCGGACCTCCTGGATCCAACTCGTCGACCAGATCTGGTCCGGACTCGTGAGCGAAGCGGTTCCCGAAGCCTTCTTCGAGGTCCTCTGGACCCGGTTCACCGAGGCCCGGGTCTGGAGGGTCTATCCCGACGTCCTCCCCTGCCTGTCGGGGCTCAGACGCCAAGGGTGGCCGATCGCGGTCGTCTCCAACTGGGACGAGCGCCTCCACGAGGTCTTCGCCAACCTGGGGTTGACCCGGCAGGTGGATTTCCTGCTTCCGTCCGTCGAGACCCCCGCCCCGAAGCCGGATCCCCGGATCTTCGGCCTCGCAGCCCGGCGACTCGGAGTGGAACCAGGCGAGCTGTTGCATGTTGGGGACAGCGATTCCAAGGATTTCCGAGGTATCCGCGAGGCCGGGGGTCAGGGAATCCTCCTCCGGCGCGGGAAACCCCTCGGTCCTCCGCTCGTCCTCGAGTCGTTGGCCGACCTGCCCGCCCTACTCGGCGACCACTAACAGCACCGCGAAGCCGGCCTTATTCCGGTGGCCGATTGGTTGACGGTTTCCTGCGACCCGCGTTCCATGGAGGCTAATGTGGGCCCGGAAATGCCCGCAGTTCCAACTTATGGATCTTGTCGGACGAATCTGGCGCTCCAGCCTGGGGCGCAAATACATCATGGCCGGGACGGGAGCTCTCCTGTTCGGGTTCCTGATCGCCCACCTTGCCGGAAACCTCCAGGTGTTCGGTCCGCCAGAGCTGATCAACACCTACGCCTACTTCCTGAAGAGCAAGCCGGGCCTCGTCTGGGGAGCCCGTCTTGGTCTCCTGGCCATCGTAGGACTCCACGTGGTGTCGGCCATCTCGCTGTCGGCCCAGAACCGCGCCGCCCGGCCGGTGCCCTACGGCGGGGTCAGGACGCCCTACGCCGCGCCGCTCAACTCCAGGACCATGCTCCTCAGCGGCGTGACGATCCTGGCCTTCGTCATCTACCACCTCCTTCACTTCACGGCTCTGGCAAATGGTATCAACGGTGTGGGGGATTTTCGCCATCTCGAGACGACCCTTCCGACCGGCGTCAAGGTCCATGATGTCTATGCGATGATGGTTCTCGGCTTCGGTGTGTGGTGGGTCTCGCTGGCCTACCTGATCGCCCAGGCGCTGCTCTTCATGCATCTCAGCCATGGACTCGCCTCGATGTTCCAGAGCCTCGGTCTCCGCAGCCACGCCTGGTGGCCGCGGGTCCAGCTCTTCGCGAAGGTGGCCAGCATCGCGCTGTTCGTCGGATACGCCTCGATCCCCGTCGCTGTGATGGCCGGGATGGGAGCCGACTACGCCAAGAAAGCCCAACATTCACTGCAGCACGCCGTCGACGGCGGAAAGGGAGGACACTGACCATGGCCACGCTCAACTCCAAGATCCCCTCCGGCCCGCTGTCCGAGAAGTGGTCGGGCTTCAAGTTCAACACCAAGCTCATCAACCCGGCGAACAAGCGGAAGTACAAGATCATCGTGGTCGGGGCCGGCCTCGCCGGCTCGAGTGCCAGCGCCACGCTGGCCGAGCTGGGCTACGAGGTTCACAACTTCGTCTTCCACGACTCCCCGCGCCGAGC